>JAAFKB010000179.1 GCA_013299055.1 Sphaerotilus sp. | reverse complement strand
CGTTGCCACAGGTCGGGGCGCAGATCGTCCAGCGTGGCGCCGGGCACGGGCTGTTCGTCGAAGCGGATCTTGGCGAGCAGGTCAAGCGGGTTGTCGAACATGGCGCGCCGTCGGCTGGGTCGTGGGGGGTGATGGCGCGATTGTGATCTGCGGGGGCGGGGCTGCGGTCATTCCCGCTCGCACAAGCGCCATCAGGAAGACGGCGTGCCCTCGTCGTCCTTGTAGACCTTCGCGAAGGTCAGGATCACCTCGCGCACCACCTTGCGCTGCGGCGCGGGCAGTTGCAGGAAGGCGTCCACCGTCTCGCGCTCCTGGTGGGTGAGCTTCTCGTCCCAGCGTTCGCGGTACTGCTTGACGGATTTGGCGATGCCTTCGCCGAAGCGGAGGATCTGCGGCTCGACCTTGAGCCATTCGGCGAGGGTCTGGAGCTTGTCCTGGGACGGGATCGCCTGCCCATTGAGCCATCGACTCACCGCCTGCAACGTGACCGACTGCCCCCAATAGCGGGTGTTGAACTCGCGCTCCAGCACTGACGGACGCGCCAGTCTCCCGATCCTTTATTCTTCGCTCTTCAGCCTGCTGTTGATGGCTCAAGCGACAATGCATCATGAAACACACAGAAAAAATTTCTCGCCCATTCGCTGTTGACCGAGAAGTGTGGTCTTTCTTCAGCGGTGCCATGGGGCTTGACTTGGGGTTAGAGCTTTCAGGCATAAAAACAAGCTTGGCAGTTGAAATTGAAAAAAATTGCTGCAGCACCATAAAAAAAAATAGACCGGAAGTTACTTTAATCCCCAAATCAATTTCAGAGCTAAACTCCTGCATTCTTAGAGAGGCACGAAATAATTTTGACGGAGAGGTCTTCATGATGGTTGGCGGCCCCCCATGCCAAAGTTTTTCACCAGGCGGTAACAGATCTGGCCTGTCTGACCCACGTGGTAATCTGATTTACGAATATATGCGACTGATTTCCGAGGTTCGCCCGAGATATTTTGTATTCGAAAATGTGGCCAACATAGTTACAGCGGCGCTACGGCATCGACCTATATCGGAGCGCCCTGGCAAAAAATGGAATCTTAGTGCTTACAAAGACAATAATATTAACGGGACAGACGGCGCACTTGCTTTGGATCAAGAAGAAATGGCGGGGTCTGCAATTCAACAGATTCTCAAAGACTATCTTTCAATTGGGTACCAAATTAACTTTGGAGTAGTTGATGCTGCTGACTATGGTGCAGCACAGCATAGACTTCGCTTCGTCATGCTTGGTGCTCGTGACGGATTTTTAGTCCCTCAAATTCCTACGCCATCTCACGGGCCAGGTTGGTTTTATAACCATGCAACCGTTCGCGATGTAATTGCAGATCTTGAATCTTTTCCTGGTGCGCATTCTATATACACACCGGAGGTTGCAAAGTATTTTAAGGCTGTGCCTGAAGGTAAAAACTGGCGCAGTCTTCCTTTGGAGATTCAGCGGGAAGCAATGGGACCATCATTTGATGCTGGCGGTGGGAAAACTGGATTTTTCAGAAGGCTTTCCTGGGATCTACCTGCTCCGACAATTACTGGTGCAGCAAACCGAAAGGCGTCAGCTCTTTGTCATCCATCTCAGACACGTCCTTTATCTGTACGAGAGTGCGCACGCATACAAGGGTTTCCTGATGATTGGATCATCACCGGATCCATGGCTGCTCAATATAAGCAAATTGGGAACGCTGTTCCCGTTGCATTAGGAACCGCCGTCGGGGTTTCAATACAGGAAGCCTACTTGAGTGACAAAAAGACAGCTATCGCACCTTGCGCAAAGATTCAATTAACCACAGCGCAAAATCGTCTAAAGGCAAGTGCGCGAAATAAAGTGACCCGAAAAAATATCTCCCTGCAGCTTCAACTACCCATTGAAAAATGATTAAATTCCTTGAGCCAAAAAATCCGGCACATCGTGTAAATTCTTCACTTTGCTCTCAAATTGAGCTAGCACAACAAAATTTAATTGGTAATCGCTTCGCATCAGCGCATGATTTTTTTCTCCGTGTTTTGCAGGATGCCAGACTTAGTCTGACAGCTCCGGTTGAATTGATCGACAAGCCTATATCTGCTATTACGGATATGCGGTCAAAGAATTTGACAAATTATATTCGCAACTATCTTCTTGCTAGTGGTACGCCTGAGCAAATGGTTAATCACCATACGGCAGCAATGTCGGAACGAGTCCGACTATTAACGGCTTTTGACAACCCTGATGCTGTTATAGATACCACTGTAGAAAAAATTAAAACTATCGTTGATGGCTTTCCTCGCACGCCAGACGATATACTTTGCGGCAAGAATCCAGGTGACGTGCTAGATCCTTTTATTATTGCAGCCGCTCAAACTTTAATGTTTGGCGGCGATATGGAACAAACTGTCGAGGCAACGGTGGCGCATAAAGCCCTCATGATGGTCGAGGGTCTAATGGGGCATTTGCATGAAGATGTAATCGGCCAAATGCGTGGAAATGTTCGTGTGCCGGAGCCTAGGGGGGAAGACCAAGAGACGCTAAGCCCAGAGAATAATCCATTTCCAGGGGCTGATGTGCTCCAGCCGCCATTTTTTGAAGGTGATAATTTTAAATTCCATCAGATAAAAAGTAAAACGGGATCTGCAAAAGGTGGCGATGCCCGTCGGCTAGGTGAGCAGCTAGAAAGACTTAGAATTCTTTATGGGGGTGAAATTTATTATCATGCTTTAATCGGAAATACACTGCGCGGGCATCGATCCCGTGCTGGTGTAGAAAAGGCCGCCCCATCAGTTATAGTTCTCGTTGGCAACGCTGCGTTCAGTTGCTTGACACAAACAATTGTAGGGCCTGAGTTGTTGTTGCGGCTGTATCAGTCGGCTTTTACGACAGCAGCTACTCGTAGTGGTTATAAAGTAGATGCAATGGCTGCAGTCATTGTTAGTCATTTTTTAGAGGTATCACAGCGCGAAGGCGATGGGTTCTTAGAAGTCATTCTAAATAAGGCAACGGCAGGCCCAATAGAGCAGCAAGATAATCGTTTGTTTGTAGGTGGGCGCACCAGAAAGAAAAAATAAATATTTTAGGCGGTGAAGTGTGGTGTCGAGCAAAAAATACCTGCTTCCATATCCTTGCAAGCTCTATATTGAACTCGTCAAAAAACATCGCGCTGAGCGCCTCGCTTGAGTACCTCAGCGGGTTGCACTTCAAGCTTGACACCACAACGCCGAGCTGTTCATCCCCGATGCCTACCGCGACAGCGTGCTGGCCTTCGTGCGCGGCAACGTCTGCGCCAAGGGCGAGATCGGCCTGAAGGCGACCGGGAACGGGATGATCGCCATCACGAACTGGCACCTGCTGAACGGCGTGGACGACGAGGCCGACGCAACCGACGACGCCAGCGACATCCCGCCCCCACTGGAAGCCCACCGCGTGATCGACGCCGTGTTGCCGCTGATACCGGGCCGCACCGCCGGCAACAGCCTGGACATGCTCGACCGCCGCTACGCCCGAGGCGATGTGCTGGAGTTCCTTCGCGAACTGCCAGATCTGCTGGTCTTCAATGACGAAGCACACCACATCCATGAAGTCAAACGCGGCGGCGAACTGACCGAAGTCGAATGGCAGAAAAGCCTGACCTACATTGCCGAGCCGAAACGGCCACGCTGCATTCAGATCGACTTCTCGGCCACGCCTTACAACGATGCGGGCACGCCAACGAACAAGCGCAAGGTCTACTTTCCGCACATCGTCACTGACTTCGACCTGAAAGCCGCCATGCGTGCCGGGCTGGTGAAGTCGCTGGTGCTGGACCGGCGCAAGGAGATCGGTGCGCTGCCGCTCGATTTCACCGTGGAACGCGACGACAAGGGCCACGCCGTCGAACTCAGTGCCGGCCAGCGCGTCATGCTGCGCGCCGGACTGATGAAGCTGCGCAAGCTGGAAACCGACTTCGCCAAGATCGACCCGACGCGACGCCCGAAGATGCTTGTTGTCTGCGAGGACACCAAAGTTTCACCACTGGTTGCTCAGTTCCTCACGCAGGAAGAAGGGCTGTCTGACCACTGTGTACTGACGATCGATTCGGGCAAGAAGGAAGAGTTGCCAGAGAAAGAATGGAACCGGGTGCGCGAGCGGCTGTTCAGCGTCGATCACCACGCGACACCCCGCGTGATCGTCAGCGTGCTGATGCTGCGCGAAGGCTTCGACGTGAACAACATCTGCGTCATCGTGCCGCTGCGCTCGTCGCAGGCGCAGATCCTGCTGGAGCAGACGATCGGCCGCGGCCTGCGGCTGATGTGGCGTGACGGCGAATACGACAGCCTCAAGGCCGACAACCGCCAGCGCATCAACAACGGCCAGGAGCCGGGCAGCCTGCTCGATGTCCTGACCATCGTCGAACACCCGGCGTTCAACACGTTCTACCAAGAG
>JAAFKB010000178.1 GCA_013299055.1 Sphaerotilus sp. | reverse complement strand
TCTCCTGGGCGTCGAGGATGCGCAGGAAGAGGATCCACGTCAGCTCGGGCACGTACTGCAAGGCGCTGGCGCAGTTCGAGCGCCGCATGATGTCGCAGATGGACTTGACGAAGCTGGAGAGGGATTGGGGTGAGGCGATGGATTTCGGGCGGGGATCGGCCATGGGTTCTTTTGTTCTGGATGCGATGGGGTGCGGGGCGCGGGTCAGTCGTCGCGCCCTTGTTCGAGGCTGGCGAACAGCGCCTCGGCCGAGGCGAAACGCGCCCGGCGGCTGGCCAGGATGGCGCGGGATTCTTCCATCGCGGCGCGGGTCTCGGCGTTCGGAATGTGCTGGGCTGCGGGGTAGAGCACCTGTGCTTGTTGAAGCACTTCCTCTCGGAAATGGCTGCTCAATTCCTGCGCGGTGCGCAGATCCACCTTGATGCCGAACGCCTCGGTCAGCTCGATTTCAATGGTGCTCAGGCCGATCAGACCGGGGACTCGCTCTGGCTCGAACTCGACCAGCAAATCCAGGTCGCTGTCAGGCTGGGCGGTACCTTTCAGCCGCGAGCCAAACAAGGCAAGCCGCTGAATACCGTGACGCTGGCAAATCTGAGTCAGTTCATCCGGCATCAGCGATCGGCCTGCGCACCATGCGCCAGTGTCAGGTGAAGCCCCAGCGCACGAAACACGGCCCACAACGTCTTCGCTGTCGGATTGCCACGAGGCGACAAGGCGCGGTACAGGCTTTCGCGAGGAAGACCCGCCCGGTCGGCCACGGCGCTCATGCCCTGGGCCTCTGCGACGTGACGCAGCACCGCCAGCAAGGCAACGTGACCGCCTGGCTCATTCGCTTCATCCAGCGCAGCCGCCAGATACTCTTGCGTGAACGACGGATCGGCCTTGAGCAGTTCCACGACGGCTTCGTCGTGCGAGCGGCTGGCGGGTGATGCCTTCATGTCGCTTTCCTTCTGCGCTGCTGCCAGTCGTTCCAGTAGTCGAGCGCGGTGTTGATGTCGGCCTGCTGCTTGCGCTTGTCGCCACCGACCAGCAGTTATATTTACAGAAGTGTAGCGTTCAGTAATGCTCACCGCATCAATCCTGTAGATTTCTTAGCACGAGCCAAAACTTGCGGCCAATATCCAACAAAGAAACGAATGCACCAGCATGCAACCCCAAAATCATGGCAATAGACCAATCGGGAGGTGGTTTTGATGCAAACAACCAAATGCCTCCTGAAAAAACTACACATATAAATATCAAACACCCAACGAAAATTGTTTTTAGCAAATCATTGTAATGCCCTGTTGTGCGCATCATTTTTATAAGATGCGTATGATTAATGCTTGCGATTACCGCCAGCGCAGCAAGCAAGAAACCTAGCATGGTACTCCCGACCGAAGCAATAGTTCCGCCAATGCCAGAAACTGCCGTAGCTGGAACATCGGGAACAATATCTCTCGATAAGGCAATCACCATCGTCAACACCAATGCAGCCAGAGGCATCCACGCAGGAGAAATCCCGCGATTTTTCGATCGCTGCCTGTCACGCAGCGGTACCGATGAAGCTTCGGTTGCGGTCATATGCTGCCTCCAATTCTGCCAAAGCCTCCGCCTTTTGCGGATAGCCACCCTCAATCGAGAGTTCTATAGTGTCGCGCAATGGAGCCATAAACAGATCAATAGGGTCATCTTCGGCTCTTATCCTGACTCTAACTTTTTCAGTCCCGGCAATCCCCAGCATTGCTCGCGCAAGTTGCCCTGCACGGGCAGCCAGACTACCGCCTCTGGGTGCGCGCAACATGAACCGAGCCTTTGCCGCTTCTATTGGAGCCATCATATCCATAGCATGCTGACTCCATTCAATATCACCACCCAGCGGCATGCTGTGTGTTCGAGCATAGTCAAATTCTATTTCATATAGCTGGCCATTTAATACTTTTTCAAGTTCGGCCTGGTTTTGTATTTGAGGTAAAGTAACCACCCCTCCGAAAATGCGACTCATATATTCTGCTGCCCGACTAAGGCTCCCAGTGTTCTTGCTGTTTTGCCACACAATCAAATTACTGGACTCTCTATATTGAAAGTAGCACTTCTCTATAATTGAGTCGCCATCCGCAAGCTCTATTTGCCTCTCTGTGTTATCTGCATCGATGATGTGCGGAACATCACTTCTCAACTTGACGAATGCCCCTGCCCAAACTGTAGAAGTTTTGGCCAGATCACGAATCTGGTACCTGTCGTCGTTTATTAAAACTGGTGGCAGGTGCCGCCCATTATTATCATAACAAACCCGCAATGGCTCAATTATAGAAACGCCATTTGCCCCATATGCAGTATTAGAAAAATAGACTCGAAACTTCTTTTTCATGAAAAATTTTTCCGTTTGAAACGGTACCTCGCTGATGCCACCAAAATCTACAATTTACTACATTGGCAGCAAATTTCTCACGTAACCAACCCAAAAACCTGCGCCAGCAGCCGACCCGGCAGCCGCTTGATCTCGTCCAACTGAACCTGCGCCGCCTGCCGCGCCTCTTCTGCTGCTGCGAGCTGTGCCTTCAATGCTTGGACGATCGCGCCTTGCGTTGAACGGTCAGGCAGGCACAGGTGAAACGACCCGAGCATCGGCATATAGATCGTCTTGTGCGTCGCGCCAGTGGCGAGTGCCCGCAATTCGGTTCGGGCACGGATCAGGGCATACATCAGAAACTCAGGATCGAGGTCATCGCCGCAAACCCAGTTGGCGAAGTCTTGGCTGG
Organism: Sphaerotilus sp.; assembly: GCA_013299055.1. GTDB lineage: Bacteria > Pseudomonadota > Gammaproteobacteria > Burkholderiales > Burkholderiaceae_C > Sphaerotilus. The sequence goes on along the minus strand of JAAFKB010000178.1, from coordinate 1,709 downwards.
TCGCCATCGGCTCGGCCATGAGTGCAACGAAGCCGACGGAGGCTGTGCGGGAAAAGCAGACCGTGCCACGCGGCAGGATGCGGGCCGAGGAATTGGCAATCCCCGCCGCGTTGGTCCGAATCTCGGTGGATTTCACCCACTGCCCGTCCAGCGCCCGGATTTCCGTCAGTGACAGCCACGAAATATCCCCGCCCCACCAATCCGGCCGTGCTCGGCTTGGCGTGTGGCCGCTTTCCAGTCGAGCCAGATCGGCGAGTTTGAGCCAGCGCCAGCCCGCCGGAGCGTCTTCCAAGTCGAGCGGCAGTGCGGCAGGCACCACGCCTTGAAAAGCACCTCGATACAGCGCGGCCTTCAGCGCGTCAGCGTCCTTCACCTGCGCCTGCGCCGCCTGCCGCGCCTCTTCAACCGCCGCAAGCTGGGCTTTCAGGCGAGCGGCGATGCGCTGCTGCTCTTCCAGCGGCGGGAGCACGAGAGGAATCGACGTGATGACGCTTTGCCCGATGTTGCGCATCGAGTCGCTGGAGCCGGTCGCAAACTCCTCGATGTGCGTCCTGGCTACAGCCGAACGCAGGGAGTACATCAGAAATGACTTGTCCGCCCGCTGCGGATCGACAACCAGCCGCAATGTCTTGTCCGACAGGATGCGTTGCGGATAGTCCTTGTCCACCAGCACCACCGCGCCGACCAACTCGCGGGTATTGGCGCGGGAAATCAGCAAATCCCCCGCACGAACACGGTGCCGCTCGTCTGGCTCGTAGCCGATCACCACCTTGGCCTGATCCGGACGAAAAGCAGACCACGTCACGGCGCTGACTTTCAGGACGCCCATTTCATGTTCACGGGCCAGAACCTCGGTGGTCTGGAAACTCTTGCCGGCTTCGATGCCGAGCAACACATCGCCCAGCGTGATTGGCTTGCTCATACCCCAAACAACCTCATCTTCACATCCATCACCACCTCCGCCGCCCGCCCCAGCGGCTTCAGCGCCGCCAAGCCGCCAGCGCGCTTGATTTCCGGGACGTTCCACAGCTCGGCCGACTCCAGCGCCAGCGTGCCGCCCGCCGCGAACTGGTGGCCGAAGCCGCGCAGCACGATCGCGGACTTTTCGTCCATCGACGCGAACCACGGCGCCTGCGCACTCAGGAACGCCTGCGCCCGCTCGGTCTGCTGCAGCGCCGGCGCCCGGTAGCCGTGGTGGGCGAACAGGTCGAAGGTGTCGAATGCCTTCATGCCGGTCAGTTCGCGCACCGTCTCGGGCGAGTAGTGCGCACCGAGCAGGTGGTCGATCAGCGCCCGCCGCCGCCGTGCCTCGACCCACAGGCCACGGAATTCCTGCAGCGTCGCCGCCTCCTTCAGCACCCGCTCGACCATGCCCTGTCGGTACTCGTCCAGCGGCACCTTCACGTCGCGCATCACCCCATCGACCTCACGCGCCTGCAGGATGTAGCGCCCGACCTGATCGACCGTGACCGCATCGCCCGTGCGCAGTTCAGGCAGCGGTGGCCCGTCGCGGTCGTCGTCGTCCTGATCATCACCGTCCGTCCCGTCGCCATCCCCGCCCAGCCGCACACGCGGCTTGCGCACCACCGTCAGGAACTCGGTGCCGAACAGGTCGGTCACGCCGGTGTAGTCATAGAGCCAGAACTTGAACTTGCGGGTCGGCTCGTGCAGCCGCGTGCCACGCCCGACCATCTGATAGAACAGGATGC
>JAAFKB010000177.1 GCA_013299055.1 Sphaerotilus sp. | reverse complement strand
GCGCCTCACCCGATCCCGCTCAGCGGCAAGAACATCGGCGACGGCTCCGGCGTCCGATCCCCCTCCAGCAGCGTGAACCCCAGCCGCTGATAGAACCTCACAGCCAGCGGATCGGCGTCCAGGTACATCCCGAAGCTGCCGATCTGCCGAGCCACCTCGCGCGTGAGGGACAGGGCATGCCGCATCAGCTTCGAGCCGAGCTGCTGGCCCTGGTGTCGCTGGTCCACCCCGAGCATCACCAGCCGAGAACAGGGGATCTTGCGTGGCAACGAGCCGAGCGACAGTGCCGACAGGGCGGACACGTCCACCATGTGCTGCGCGATGGTGTAGAAGCCCACGAAGCGGTCCCCCTGCGCGGCGTCCGTCAGCACATAGGCCACGCTCAGGTGTTTCTTCACTTGCGGCTTGAGGCTGTGGCGAACGAAGGCGTTGAGGGTGGCGTGGCCGCAGTCGAACTGCTTTTGTCCCGAGTACGTCAGCGCGGGGTCGTACAGCGACAGCTCGATCGTCATGCCTTGTCCGTCGGCTCGCTGACGCCGGGGCGGGTGGGCAACTCGGGCAGCGCCATCAACGCCGCCATGGCCGGTGTGGGCGAGGAAGGCGTCTGCAGCAACTGCACCAAGGCCGCCTGACCCTGCTGGCTCAGCGCGATGCTGGCGTGTTCGCTCAGCACCCGGCGGGCCTTCTCGATGGCCGAGCCAAGCACGAACGAGGTCAGGTCCATGCCGTCCAGGGCGGCAGCCTGACTGAGCAGGTCTTTCATGTCCGCCGTGGTCTTGAATTCCATGCGGGCTTGGCGCTGGATGGGAGCGGTGTGCAGCATGAGGCACCTCGTTGGGTCAGGAATGTGAGGATGCCATTGTACGGCTGTTATCCGTATTCATGATCATCCCTCCCGCCACCCACACCCCCCGCAAGTTCCGCTCATCCCCCAGCGTCATCCACGCGAACACCCGCTCGTGCAACTGCCGCGCCCGCCCGTCGCGGTGTTGCGCCACCGGCCCGTGCGCCCAGTCCCACAGCGCCAGATCGGCGACACGGCCCACCTCCAGCGAGCCGATCTCGTGGTCCAGCCCGAGCGCCTGCGCAGCCCCCAGCGTCGCACCATGCAGCGCCTTCCACGCGGTGAGCTTCACCCCGCGCAGGGCCTGCACCTTGTACGCATCGGCCAGCGTGCGCAGCATCGACAAGCTCGTGCCACCGCCCACGTCGCTCGCCAGCGTGACCCGCGCACCGGCCGACTCCAGTTCGGGCCAGGCGCACAGGCCACTGCCGAGGAAGAGGTTCGAACTCGGGCTGTGCGCGATCTGGGCACCGGTGTCGGCGAGCAACTGGCGGTCGGCGGCGTCGAGCCAGATGCCGTGGGCGAGCACCGCACGCTCGTTCAGCAGGCCGGCGCGGTGGTAGACATCCAGGTAGCTGCGCGCCTCGGGGAACAGTTCGGCGACCCAGGCGACCTCGGCGCGGTTCTCGGCGACGTGGGTCTGCATGTAGAGGCCCGGCACCTCGGCCACAAGCCTGCCTGCCATCGCGAGTTGCTCCGGCGTGCTGGTCGGGGCGAAGCGGACGGTCATCGCGTAGGCCAGCCGCCCCGTGCCGTGCCACTGGCGGATCAGGTCGCGGCTGTCGCGTTCGGCGCCGGGAACGTCGTCGCGCAGGCCATCCGGCGCGTGGCGGTCCATCAGTACCTTGCCCGCGATCAGCCGCATCCCGCGACGGTGTGCGCCCGCCAGCAGTGCGTCGGCGGAGACGCGGTGGACGGTCGGGAACACGACGGCGGTGGTGGTGCCGTGGGCCAGCAGCGCGTCGAGGAAGGTCTCGGCGCCCGCCTGCGCCACGGCCGGATCGGCGTGGCGGAGTTCGGCCGGGAAGGTGTAGGTGTTCAGCCAGTCGAGCAGCTCGGTGCCGAAACTGGCGATCACGTCGAGCTGCGGGCTGTGGACGTGGGTGTCGATGAAGCCGGGCATCAGCAGTTGGCCGCGGTGGTCCTCGGCGAGCCAGTCGGGGCCGGGGGTGAAGGCGCTGGCAGGTTCTGCGCCGACGATGCGGCCGTGCTCGATCAGCAGCCAGTGGTCCGGGCGCCAGCGCACGCCGGGCGCGGCATCCGGTGCCGTCCAACCGGGGTCGGCGGTGAAGTCGAGCAGGTCGGCGCGCAGTGCAAGTTTCATGGCCGTAGTATCGTTCCAGCCATGACACCGATCCGCTTCCTTCACCACGGGACGCTGCACGACGCGACCGGCGCCCACCCCACCCGCACCCTGCTCGACTGGCTGCGCGAGGACCGCCAGCCGCGCTGCACCGGCACCAAGGAGGGCTGCAACGAGGGTGACTGCGGCGCCTGCACCGTGCTGGTGGCCGAGCGCGACGACACGGCGCCGGGCGGCGTGGCGATCCGCAACGTGAACGCCTGCCTGACCTTCCTGCCGACGCTGGCGGGCCGCGCCGTGCTGACGGTGGAAGACCTGAAGCCGATCGCCGCCGCGCACGGCCAGTCAGCACACCCAGTGCAGCAGGCGCTCGTCGCGTGCCACGGCTCGCAGTGCGGGTTCTGCACGCCCGGCTTCGCGATGACGATGACCGGCATTTATGAAGAGCATTGCAGCGCCGGCACGCGCCCGACGCGCCAGCAGCTCGCCGACGACCTCGCAGGCAACCTGTGCCGCTGCACCGGCTACCGGCCGATCGTGGACGCGGGCGAGCGGATGTTCGACGCACCGACCGCACCGATCGACCGAGCCGCACTGCGGGCGCAGCTCGACGCACTGGCCGCCGAAGCCGCGCCGCTGACGCTCGACGAGTTCGCGGCGCAGCGACTGGCCCGCCCGGACGCCCGCATCGTCGCCGGGGCCACCGATGTCGCGCTGTGGGTGAACAAGCAGTTCCGCGACATCGGCGAGCCGCTGTGGATCGGGCGCGTGGCCGAACTGCGGCGCATCGAGGTGACGGCGCAGGCGCTGCACATCGGCGCCGCCGCCTCGCTCGAAGACGCCTGGCGAACGCTGACCGACGCGGTGCCGACGCTGCGCGAGGTGTGGCAACGCTTCGCCTCGCCGCCGATCCGCCACGCCGGCACGATGGGCGGCAACGTCGCCAACGGCTCGCCGATCGGCGACAGCGCGCCGGTGCTGATCGCGCTGGGGGCGGATGTCGTGCTGCGGCGCGGCGCGGCGGAGCGCGTGATGCCGCTGCAGGATTTCTACCTCGGCTACATGCAGAACGCATTGCAGCCCGGCGAGTTCGTGGCGCGGCTCGTCGTGCCGCGACCAGCGGAAGGCACGCAGGTCCGCGCCTGGAAGATCAGCAAACGCTACGACAGCGACATCTCGGCCGTCTGCGCCGCGTTCGTGCTGCGGCTCGACGGGGACCGCGTGGCCGAGGTGCGGCTGGTGTTTGGCGGGATGGCGGCGATCGTGCGGCGGGCAGCGCAAGCCGAAGCCGCGCTGCTCGGTCAGCCGTGGACCGAAGCAACGCTCGCCACCGCCCAGGCCGCGCTCGCGCAGGACTTCCAGCCGCTCAGCGACCTGCGCGCCAGCGCGGCGTACCGGCGGAAGGTCAGCGCCAACCTGCTGCGTCGGCTGTGGCTGGAGACGCGGCCCGATGACCCACTGCCGGCCGAGGACACGACCGTCTGGACGCCGCGACTGACGGCCACCACGATCACCATCACCCCGGAGGTGCGCCCATGAGCGTCGTCGGCACACCCCGCCCGCACGAGTCGGCCCACCTGCATGTGGCCGGCGCCGCGCCCTACATCGACGACATCGCCGAGGTCGCCGGCACGCTGCACGCCGCGCTCGGCCTGTCACCCGTCGCGCACGGCCGGCTGATCGCGCTCGACCTTGACCGCGTGCGCGCCATGCCGGGTGTCGTCGCCGTGCTGACCGCCGCAGACTTCCCCGGCACCAACGACTGCGGCCCGATCGTCCACGACGACCCGATCCTCGCCAGCGACACCGTGACGTGGCGCGGCCAGCCGATGTTCGCCGTCATCGCCCGCAGCCGCGGTGAAGCTCGCCGCGCCGCCGCACTCGCCGGGCAGGTGGCGACGATCGAGCCACTGACCGCCGTGCTCGACCCGCTCGAAGCCCACGCGCTGCAACAGTACGTCGTGCCGCCGATGCACCTCGTCCGCGGTGACGCAGCCGCCGCCATCGCCAGCGCGCCGCACCAGCTCGACGACCGCTTCAGCCTCGGCGGTCAGGAACAGTTCTACCTCGAAGGCCAGATCGCCTACGCGCTCCCGCAGGAAAACGCCGGCCTGCTCGTCCACAGCTCGACGCAGCACCCGACCGAGATGCAGCACGTCGTCGCCCACGCGCTCGGCCTCGCGGCGCACCAGGTGCAGGTGCAATGCCGGCGCATGGGCGGCGGCTTCGGCGGCAAGGAATCGCAGTCGGCGCTGTTCGCCGCCGTCGCCGCGCTGGCCGCACACCGGCTGCAATGCCCCGTCAAGCTGCGCCCCGACCGCGACGACGATTTCCTGATCACCGGCCGGCGCCACGGCTTCGAGTTCCGCTACCGCGTCGGCCACGACGACACCGGCCGCCTGCTCGGC
>JAAFKB010000176.1 GCA_013299055.1 Sphaerotilus sp. | reverse complement strand
CCAGGGTGCTGCCCAGTCCTCGTCCCTTGAACGCCTGATCGACCGCCAGCCGCCCCATGCGCACGGCGGGCACGCTGGGATAGCGCGGCAGCTTGCGGGCTGTGGCAGCGGGCAGATCCGCGAGCAGCAGACTGGCGGAGGCGAGGGTGTAGTAACCGGCCAGCCGGGGCGTGGCCTCGGTGGTCATCGCCACGAAGCAGGCTGCGACCCGGCGCCGGACATCCTGGGTGATCTGCTCGCGCAGGTAGCGGTCCAGCGGGGCGGAGCCGCTGCAGAACGTGGTGCGGTCGAGGTCGGCGGTGAGAGGTCGGACCCTGAACGAAGGCGGTGTGGTCATCGCGGCCGGTCAATCCGCGCCCAGCAACTGGCGGCGGCGGGCGAAGGCGCGCACCAGGGCGGGTGCGGGTTCGGGTGGAGACAGCAGCGCCTGTGCAAAACACCGCTGGTCCTCCAGCGACAGCCGCACCACCTCGGCTTCCGCGATCGCCTGCTGGGCGGCGTCCTGCACCGCGGCGATCACGAAATCCGTCATGGTGCGGCCCTGGAGTTCGGCGGCGCGCTTGAGCATCGCGTGCAGGTCGGTGCTGATGCGGGCTTCGAGGCGGGCGGTTGTGGGGGAGGAAGAGGTGGGCATGGGTGGTTCTCCTCGTGCAACTGTACGGCAACTGGCCGGGTAATTGGGTGGCCATTTTTTGCCATGGGGATGCAGCTTGCCGCATCGGATTCAATGTAGTAACGTGTTTACAACAATCCTCCTGACCGGAAATCCCCATGATCACCACCCTCTCCAGCCGCGCGTTCAACCAAGACGCCAGCGGCGCTAAGAAAGCCGCCCTGAAGGGACCGGTCTTCATCACCGACCGCGGCCGGCCCGCGCATGTGCTGCTGAGCATCGAGGAGTACCGCCGGCTGACCGGAGGTGAGGCGGGCGCGCGCAGCATCGTGGACATGCTGGCCATGCCGGTGACAGACGCGACAGCCGACATCGACTTCGATCCGCCGCGGCTGAACCTCCAGCTTCGCCCGACGGACCTCGACTGATGTGGTTGCTCGACACCAACGTCGTCTCCGAGTTGCGCAAGGCGCTCACCGGACGTGCGGACCCGAACGTGGTTGCCTGGGCGCAGTCGGTGCCGCCCGCGAGCCTGTTCCTGTCGGTCATCACGCTGCAGGAGCTGGAACTGGGCGCGCTGCAGGTCGAACGCCGGGACGCTGCGCAAGGGCGCGTGCTCCGGACATGGCTGGAGGATCAGGTCTTCCCTGCCTTCGCGGGCCGCGTGCTGGTCATCGACACCGCTGTGGCGCTGCGCTGCGCCCAGTTGCATGTGCCAGACCCTCGATCGGAGGCTGATGCCTTGATCGCCGCGACGGCCCTGGTGCATGGCATGACGGTGGTGACCCGCAACATCGCCGACTTCGCGCCGACCGGGGTGGCCTTGCTCAATCCCTGGTTGGCGACCTGAGCGGCTGCGATTTCAGAACTTCAGGAGGATTGATCAACCGTGAGGTCCAGCGGATCGATCACGGCCCGCAGGCGGGCAAGCGTGCGCATGTCATCGGTGGTGGGCAGATCGGCGAAGGCCGGGTTCTGAGCTTGGAGGACGTACTGCCCGCTGGCATTCTTCGTCACCACACGCAGCAGGTATTGGCTGTCGCCACTCTCGTCCTGACGCTCGATGGCCATGACGCTGCCGGTGATCGACCCCGCTCGGCTTGGGCTGACGAGTTCGAGCAGCAGGTGGTCGCCGTCGCGGATCGGGTGCTTGCCGCCGTCCATCGAATGCCCCGCCGCCCGTGCGATGAAATGGCGGGCTGGGTCGAGTGGACCATAGCGAGCGGGTAGCCACCGCAGTGTTTCGGCATCGGTGCGGCCGGTCTTGAAATGACCGCAGGCCATTTTCAGATCGGGGAAAAACGACAATGCAATCCCGGCCCCTGCGGCACGAAGCTGTTTCGGAAACGGGATGACTTGGCCGCTCTCCGCACTGTCTTCAGTCGATGTTCGCCGCACCGCATAGCTCGCCAGGCAGTAATCGACCAGCTCCTGCAGGAGCCCGGTCAGTGGCTCGGCGAGCAATGCCGGTACCTCTTGCAGGAGGCTGAACCGATCGTGTTCCAGTCCGAAGTACCGTGCCGTGCCGGTGGGTCTGTTGCCGCCAGTCCAGGCTTGGATTGGGCTCTTTCGCCAGTAAGCCGCCCACGCAGGCGAATCGACCGCTGTCGCTCGGGCCTCCGGTGTCAGGTCCGCCAGCAGTGGCCGCCGACGCTCCAGCACCTCCCGAGAGCGTCGATTCAGTTCCGCCAGTGGCACGGGTGCGCGCAGGCCGTCCAGCTCCAGAAAGGCTTCCAGCAGCACCATCTTGAAACTGCGGGTCATCGGCGCGGTTTCGACTTCGCGCAGCAGCGCACCGAAGCGGTCAGCGGCTGCGGCTTCCTCGTCGCTCAGGTCGCCCTGGCTGCGCACCAGCGCAAACCAGTGCCCCGCCTGTCTGCGCATGGCCTGCACGCTGGCGCCCGAGCGGTGGTACTCGGTCAGCGAAGGGCGGTGCCCCAAACGGGCGCGCAATGCCTCGTATTCGTGGCGTGGCCCCTGGCTGTCGAGCGCCTTGAGGAAGTCGATGATGCGGAGGTCGTAGTGGATGAAACAGCCGGGTGGCAAGTCGAGTGTCTGCTGCTCGACCTGGGCAGCGAAAGAGGCCAGCGCCTGGTGGCTCGCCCCGATTTCACACAACGCCTGCGGTTGGCGCAGAAAGGCGCGGTGATTGCCGATGAAGTCCAGCACAACCAGATGGGTCTTGTCCGCGTGGCGGCGCAACCCCCGGCCGAGTTGCTGCAGAAACAGGATCTTGGATTCGGTCGGGCGCAGGAGCATCACGGTGTCGATGCCCGGCAGGTCCACGCCTTCATTGAACAGATCGACGCTGAACAGCACCTGCAGCGTGCCGTCTCCCAGGTGCTCCAGTGCCTCGGCGCGGCCGAGGTCGGAGCCTGCGTACACCGCGGCTGCGGCCACACCTTCGCGGCGAAACTGCTCGGCCATGAACTCGGCATGGCGGTGCGAGACGCAGAACGCCAGCGTGCGCGTCTGGCTGCGCTGTCGCCACTCCTGCATGGCGTGGCGGGCGCGGGCCAGCGTGGCCAGTTGGTGGTCGAGTTGTGTCGGGTCAAAGCGGCCGTTGCGCCACGGGATTTCGCGGTAATCGACCGACTCGTCAAAGATGCCGAAATAGTGGAACGGCGCCAGCAGGCCAGCGCGAATGCCATCGAACAGCGGACAGGTGTGAACGAGGTTGTCGTCGCACAGTGAAAGGATGTCGGACTGGTCGGTGCGGTCTGGTGTCGCGGTCAGGCCGAGCAGAAACGTCGGTGCAAAGTGGGTCAGCAGGCGTCGGTAGGTGCTGGCCGCGGCATGGTGAAACTCATCGACCACGATGTAATCGAAGTGCTGCGGCGCAAAACGGTACAGGTGCTCGGGGCGGCCCAAGGTCTGCACCGACGCACACAGCACGTCCACGTCGGTGTCCCGGCTGCGGCCGGTGTAGTGACCGATGCGCGCCTGGGGTCGGATGCGCAGAAACGTGGCTGCCGCCTGGATCAGGATTTCCTCGCGGTGGGCGACAAACAAGATCCGCTGCGCGTTCAGTTGCACGGTGTCGAAGGCCGCCAGCCAAGTTTTGCCCAGACCTGTGGCTAGCACCACCAAGCCGCGCCGGTAGCCTTGCTGGCGCGTCACCGCCAATGCCGCCAGGGCTTCACGCTGCACCGATGTCGGTTCGGGGGCCTCTGCGTCCGGGGTGGGACCGGGGTGCGTCAGTTGTGGTGCAGGGGGTGTCCGGCGCTGTTCGTAGTCCTCGATCCAGGCATCGGTCAGCGGTGCGTTGCGGGGATGGACGAACAGCTCGTCAAAGCGTCGGCGCACTTCCAGGAAGCCTGCGTCTCCGGGATGAACGATGCGGTAGTTCCATTCCAGGCCACCTCGCAGCGCCTGTCCGCTGATGTTGCTGGAGCCGACGAAGGCCGTGCCGTCGAGCAGTTCGCCATGGGCCAGCCGGGCGAAGAGGTAGGCCTTCAGGTGAAAGCTGCCGCCCTGGGTGGCATGGACGCGGACCTCGGCACCCTGTTCCTGCAGCAGAAGCAGCAAGCGGAGCGCCTCCGGGTCGGTGATGCCGAGGTAGTCGCTGGTCAGCAGGCGGAGGCGGCGGGCGGGGTCATGGGCGACCGCCTGCAGATCGGCCCACAGCAAACGCAGGCCGCTGGTCTTCACGAAGGCCACCGCCAGATCCACCTGCGTGGCACGGGCGCATGCGGCCGAAAGCTGTGTCAGCAGGTGGTCATGGGCGCCGCCAGTGACTAACCGGTGCTGCGGGGCACGCTGGACCAGTGCATTGGTCCAGTGCTCGGTGCGATCCGGGCGGCGGTCTTCCGTCAGCCAGATCTCGGGCGCGAGCGATTGCGGCAAGGCGGTCAGCCAGGCCCGCAGCGTTGGCTCGTCGGCGTCGGTGAAGCGGCGGCCGTGGTGCAGCCGCTCGCCGCGGCCGTGCTTGAAACTGACATAGAGCGTGCCACCCG
>JAAFKB010000175.1 GCA_013299055.1 Sphaerotilus sp. | reverse complement strand
TTGTCTGGTGCGGCTGGCAGGATTCGAACCCACGACCCCTTGGTTCGTAGCCAAGTACTCTATCCAACTGAGCTACAGCCGCAATGGAAAAGGATTTGCGTCCTCATCCGTCGGCGAAATCTGATTGTTGGTGCGGCTGGCAGGATTCGAACCCACGACCCCTTGGTTCGTAGCCAAGTACTCTATCCAACTGAGCTACAGCCGCTCAAATTTCGCTGAGAGATGGATTATGGCGTGAATCACGCTTGCATGGCAATGGGATTCACGAATTTTTTGCCGCCTCGCGGTAGCAGCGGTGCGCAAGGGCCTCGTTGCCCTCGACTTCGGCGATTTCCGCCAGTGCACGCCACGCCCTCGCACGCAAGGCTGCGTCCGCGTGCGGCGACTGCGCGGCCGACTCCAGCAGGCGGTGCGCACGTCCCCAGAGCTGGCGCTCGGCCATCGCCTGCCCAGCCACGAACGCGAGTTGCGCGTCCTGCGGCAGCGCCTCGACGCTGGATTCGAGCAGAGGCAGCCAGTCCGGCGGCAGGCCCGTCAGCACGTCCGCAAACGCATCGAGCACGTCCGCCCGCTCGCGCTCGCCCAGCTGCGCCAGGTGTTCCCAGTGCGGACGCAGCCAGCCACGCGCGTCCGATGGCGCGTCCAGCACGCCGGCCCGCCGGGCTGCGCGGGCGGTGACGTAGGGATCGCGGCGGTCCGCACCGTCAAGCTGCAGCCAGGTGCGGCGCAGCTGGTCGGCATCGCGCGCGGTGTCCAGCGCCTCGACCGCCAGCGAGCGCAACAGCCCTTGGGCCGCCACCGGCGTGAAACCCTGGTGCTTGGCGAGCAGCCGGGCGGTCTTGAGTGCCTCCAGCGGCTGGCGGGCCAGACGCGAGGCCTGCAGCTTGAGCCGCAGCGCGTGGGTGCGCCGGGCCACACCGGCCGGCAGCAAGGCGAGCTGTTCTAGCGCACGGTCGGCGTCGCGGTCGTCCACCGCCCATTCCGCCGCCAGCAGCCGCGCGCCTTCGCTCACCGCCGAGCCACCGGGCAGCTGGCGGATGAGCGCCTGGGCCTGGGCGAGCTGCTCGTTGCGGCGCGGCTGGTCCTGCAGGCGGTGCAGGCTGGTGGCGGCCACGAGGTGGGCCAGCACGGCGAAGTCCGCCTCGACGCGCAGCTCCGACTGCGCCTGGATCTCCAGCGCGAGCTGGGCCGACTTGTGCGCGCGGCCATAGCGACCGGCGAACAGCAGCGAGAAGGACTCGCGCAGCGCCTTCTGGGCCGCGTGTTCACGCTGACGGGTGCGCCACGCCTTGGCCCGCTCGGGCAATCCGACGAGGCTGGAGACCGCGCCGATCACCGCATAGCCCGCGCCGCCCAGCAGCAGCATCACCAGCACGAACACGTTGATCGACACATCCACCCGCCACGGCGACCAGTAGATGGAGACGAGGCCGTCGTTGGCCCCGAGGGTGCTGGCGGCCAGCACGGCCACGGCGAAGATCAGCAGCAACCAGACGACTTGGCGCATGTCCGGCTCCCGTCAGCGGCCGGCCACGGCGGCCGCGGTCGCGGCCAGGGACTCGTCCGGGCGGGGGATGCCCACCAGGCGACTCTGGGCGGTGACGGCGCGCAGCAGGTCGGCGGCGATCTGGGTGCGGCGGGCGGTGCCGTCGAAGTAGGTCTGCAGCGAACGCTGGGCACTCTGCAGGTCGACCGTGGCCGACTCGGGTTGCCGCGACAGCAGGGACAGCCGCGCATTCAGCAGCCGCAGCTTGAGGTTCTCGCGCAGGAACACCCCCTGCTCCGGCGCCAGCAGCATCGCCTCGGGCCGGTCGATGCGGGTCACGCGCAGCAGGCTGCTGACCTCGTCCCACACCACGCGCAGCGGCCGCTCGGCGTCGAGCCACCACTGTCGCCACAGGGGCAGTGTCTCCCGTGCGGGAGCAGAGGCCGCGGCCTGCTGGGTCTGGGCACGCTGCGCGGAGACCACCGCCCGCGCCGTCGTCGCCGACTGCGACACCAGCGGCAGCTCGTCCGTCAGGCGCACCACCTCGTCGAGCTTGATCAGCAGCGAGCCGATGTCCGGCACCGCCACGGCGCGCACCCGGTCCAGGTCGCGGGCGATGGCGCGGCGCAGCGGCTCCAGCCGGGGCTGGCTGATGCGGGCCAGACGCTCGTCGGCACTGCGCAAGGCGGCCATGAGCGGCTCGGCGCTGCCGGTGATCGAGCTTTGCTGCACGGCCACGCGGATCGCGGCGTCGATGTCGGACACTGCGTTCTCGTCGCGGGAGCGGGACATCGACAGGATGAGGTCGTCGAGCTGGTCGCGCTGCAGCGACACCTCGGAGACGCGGGCGTCCATCAGCGCCACCTTGGCGGCAGCGTCGCGGGCGACCTCCTCGGCCTGCTTGGCCAGCACGCGGGCTTCGGACGCCTGTTCGCTGCTGCCCTGCTGGCGCTTGACGAGTTCCATCTCCAGGGCGTGTACCCGCTGCTGCGTCTCCCAGCCCATCCACAGACTGCCGCCGGCCACCAGCGCCAGCATCAGCCCGACCGGCACGACCCAGGACGGCAAGGGCATGGCCGCCGACGCGGCATGCACGACCATCGGCACGGGAGACGCCACCGGTGGGGCCACGACTGCGGGGGCCTCCGGCGACGGAGCGGGTGGTTCGGCGCTGGCGGGAGCGCCGGTGGGAGGAAGTGTTTGATCGTTCACGGGCGAGGCGGGGCCGAAGTGTTCATCCCGCTGCGGCGATTGTATCGACGGGCCGTGACAGGCGTGCAAGGCATCACATCTGTGGACACATTCAGCGCCAGCGCGGTGCCGCCTGCACCACCGCCGCCGGATCGGGCGTCACCGGCACCACCTGGTGGAAACCGCTGCGCTGCGCCGTCTCGGCGATGCGCGGATGCGTGGCCAGCACCGGCACCGCCAGCACCGCCGCCCGCCGCACCGGATCGGCCGCCGGAGCGTCGGGCGCCAGCAGGTGGGCGATGCACTGCGAGCTGCTGAACAGCCAGACATGCCGCGCAGGCTGTGCTGCCACCGCCACCAGCGTGTCGTGCAGGACACCCGGCCACACCGGCGGCGCCCGCCGATACGCCACCAGACACGCCACCGACGCCCCCGCCCGGCCCAGCGTGTCGGCCAGCCAGTCGCGCCCGTCCTCGCCCCGCACGACCAGCACCGACTGTCCCGACCAATCCTGTCCGGCCAGCGCGTGGGTCCAGAGCGCCTCGGCGTCGAAGGTCGCAGCGTCCATCGGCGGCGCCACCGTGCAGGCTGCCGGCACCCCTTGTGCCCGCAGCGCTGCCACGGTGCCGGGGCCGGTCGCCGCCGCCAGGGTCGTCTGCGGCCAACGCACCCCGGCCGGCCGCGCCGCGCAGAACGCCAGCACTGCATTCGGGCTGACGAACATCACCAGCCGGTGGCGCGCCAAGTCACGCCACGCATCGGCGACCGCAGCGTCAAACGCCAGCACCCGCTCGATGCGCATCAGCGGCAAGGCCATGGCCGCCTGCCCCAACGCCTGCAGCCGTGCGACCCACTCGTCGGCCTGCGGCTGCGGTCGAGTCACGACCACCACGGCGCCGGACGCGGCGCTCATGTCGCCGCCAGCGCCTCAGCCGCGGCGAGATAGGCCAGACCACCGCCATCGCGCAGCAGCGCCGCCACCGACAGCCCCAGCGCCTCGGCACCCGCCACGTCGGTCACGGCACCCGAGACCTGCGCCATCAGCAGCGGCTGGGCGGCGTCGGTCGGGTGGCCGAGGCGGGCTTCGAGCTGCATCGCGGCACCCGGCCCGCTCGGCCAGGTGGCGTGCGCCGCCAGTGGCATGCTGCAACTGCCGCCCAGCGCCCGCGACACCGCCCGCTCGGCATGCACCGCCAGCCAGGTCGGCGTGTCGATCAGCGTCGCCAGCGCGTCGCGCAGCGCCACGTTGTCGGTGCGCACCTCCAGCCCCAGCGCGCCCTGCCCCGCCGCCGGCAGCATCACGGCCGGGTCGATCACCTGCCGGATGCGCGCCGCCAGCCCCAGCCGCTTCAGCCCCGCCGCCGCCAGCACGATGCCGTCGTACTGGCCTTCGTCGAGCTTGCGCAGCCGCGTGTCGAGGTTGCCCCGCAGCGGCTGCACGTCCAGATCCGGCCGCACCGCCTTCAACTGCACCACGCGGCGCAGGCTCGACGTGCCGACCTTCGCGCCCGGCGGCAGCGCCTGCACCGAGTCGAAGTGGTTCGACACCCAGGCGTCGCGCGGGTCTTCGCGCTCCAGCACGGTGCACAGCGTGAAACCGGCCGGCATCTCCATGGGCACATCCTTGAGCGAATGCACCGCCAGTTGCGCCCGGTCTTCCTCCAGCGCCACCTCCAGCTCCTTCACGAACAGGCCCTTGCCGCCGACCTTGGACAGGGCGCGGTCGAGGATCTGGTCGCCGCGGGTGGTCATGCCCAGCAGCGCGACGGTCCAGCCGAAGCGTGTGCGCAGCAGCGCCTGGACATGTTCGGCCTGCCACAGGGCCAGGCGGCTTTCTCGGGTGGCGATGGTGCAGGAGCGCGGCGGTGTGTTCATGCCGGCATTGTCCCGCATCGGCGACTGGCCCTGAACTTGCTGGCCGCCTGCTGCCGCGTTGGCGC
>JAAFKB010000174.1 GCA_013299055.1 Sphaerotilus sp. | reverse complement strand
TCATCATCCGCCAGCAACAGCAGCTCGACGCGCTCGCCCGCGAGGTCGGCCAGTTGCGCCAGCAGAGCGGGGCGGACAGCGGTGGGCCGGCGTTCCGCAGCTTGCGGGACGAGTTGCCGCCGCACTATTGACGGGCGCCTGCAATGGTCATGGCTCAACCCACTCCCCAACGCATCGTCGTCACAGGCGGTCAAGGCTTTGTCGGAAAACACCTAGTTCAAGCACTGCGGACACGGGGATTCGACGCTACATCATTCGATCTGCGCGCAGGTCAGGACATCCGCGACACCGCTACCGTCGAGCAGGCGCTGAGTGCAGCCTCGGCCGTCGTGCATCTGGCCGCCTGGGCGGATCTGTATGAGGCGCGACGCGATCCCGTAGAAGCAGTGCGTGTCAACGTCCTGGGCACTGCGGTCGTGGCCGATGCCGCCCGGCGCCAAGGCGTGCGGCTGATCCACGCATCCACTGCTTGCGTCTACGGCAATCAAGCGCGGTTCCCCACCCCCGAAGACACCGTTCCGAACCCGACCGAAATCTATGCGCAAACCAAGCTGGCCGCCGAGCAGGTCGTGCGCGGGCTGGTGGCCTCGCATGGCCTGGAGGCCGTGATCGTGCGCTTTCCCGGCGTCTATGGTGCGGGTCTGCGCGGGGCGCTGGCGGTGGCGCGATTTTTTGAGCGGGCCAGTGCCGATGGCGTGCTGGAAGTGCATGGCGATGGCGCGCAGACACGCTCGCCGATCCATGTGGAGGATCTGGTGCGGGGGCTGGTTGCCATCGTCGAGCGACCGGAGGTGCGCGACACGCTCAATCTCGGCACCCCCGAGGAAATCTCCGCACTCGAACTCGCCGAGCGTATTCAGGCACTGGTCGGCCGTGGCCGCATCGTGCATGGGCCACAGCGCAGCCCCCACACCGAGCGCGAACTGATCGACTGGAGCCGGGCGCACGCCGTGCTGGGCTGGACGCCGCGTGTGTCGCTGGAGGAAGGTCTGCGCCGCACCTGGGCATGGTGGCGCGAGACCCAAATGACACAAATGAAGCCAATGACGCAACCAACTCCAGCAACGCCATCGGCGCGCACCGCGACATCCCCATGCACGACCCCTTGATGCAGCGTTTCACCGAGATGCTGGCCCATCTGGTGGGCCTTGCACCGACCCCTTCCAACCCCGCTGGCCGGCAAGCGGTGCGCGAGTACATGATCGGCTGGCTGATCCGCCTCGGCTTCGACATCACGGAACACGGCGACGATCCGACCAGCCAGGTGGTAATCGCCTCCCGCGGCGGAAAGGGGCTGCGACTGGGGCTATGCGGTCACTACGATGTCGAAGAGGCAGGCGATGGCTGGTCTACCCCGCCATTTGAACTGACGCTGCAGGGCGGACGGCTGCTGGGCCGGGGCGTTGCCGACAACCTGGGGCCGCTGGTGCTGCGCTTGCTGGTGCTGGAGACACTGGGCCGGGACACGCCAACCGCGCCGCTGCTGTGGGTGCTGCAGGGCGAGGAAGAAACCGGCTCACCCGTGGCCCATGCGCTGTACCCGACACTCCCGTGGCCGCAGGTCGATCTCTGGATCGAAGAGACCGGGTATTTCGAGCGCGATGGCGCACAGCGGTTTCTGGCGCGTGACCTGGACGCCACCGGGCAGCGCGTGGTGGACGCGCTCGAAGCCGTGGCCCGGCAAGCCGGACGCGGTTTCACGATCCACCCGCGTTACCTGAACAAGGCATTCGGGGAATCCCGCTGCCCGTTCCTGACGCACTTGGTACGCGGACGGCCCTATGTCGCGCTCGGGCCGAACGATCCGGATAGCCGAATTCATCACATTGGGGAGTCCCTCGCGCCCGACAACATCCGCTTCGCCATGACCCAGTTCGAGATACTCCTGACCGCTGCGATGAATGCGCAGACACCGACACAGATCTGAATCAGGAGATGGGAATGAACGTCAATGCGACGCGTTTTGCCGCGAACGACGCGGCTGCAGTCGATTTCTTCCGTGACCATGGCTATGTCGTGCTGCGCGACGTCCTGAACGAGGCCGAGCTGGACCGGGTGGATCTGGCCTGGGATACCGTGGTGGCCGAGGGCGCCGCAGCCAGCGCGATCGACCCGGACACCTTCGTGCAACGCTACCCGCAGAACCGCGACCTGTGGCGCAAGAACGCTGACTTCCGGAAGCTGCTGTTCGAGACCCGGCAGGCCGAGGTGGCGCAACAACTGCTCGGCACTTCCGGTGTGCGCCTGTTCCACGACCACGCCATCGCCAAGCCAGCCCATGCCTCCAGCACGATCCCGTGGCACCAGGACAGCGCCTCCTGGCCACTCGACCGCACCGGCCTGTCGATCTGGACAGCGACCACCGATGTGGGGATCGACGGCGGCTGCCTCGAACTGCTGGACGCCTCACACTTGGACGGCCCCTCCACGCCGCAAGACTTTCTGGCCGAAGACCCGACCCAGGGGCGCGACGACGACCCACGCCTCATCGCGGTGCCTGTGCAGCGGGGCGAATCGGTGCTGATCAGCGGCTTGATGTGGCACCGCAGCCGGCCCAATGTGGTCAGTGGCCGCCGACTGGCCTACCTGACGCTGTGGGTGCCGGCCACGGTGCGCTTCCGACCGGAGCACGCCTCCTGGCACCCGACCACCAACCACATTCCGGTCGCGGCTGGCGAGCGGCTTGATGGCGAGTGGTTCCCGCTATTTGGCCGGATCGCTGATGCGGACGATGGTGAAGTGGTCGCCTTCCCGGCCCCCGTGCAGACCGGCGGACCCAGCATGTTCACCGCCTCGAAGGACATCCGCCGCCACATCACCTGGCTGCTGGGGTATGCGCCCGACACACCTGCCGCCGAGCTGTCACTGGCCGATGCATCGCTGCGCGTGCGCGTCGCCGACGAATGCGTCCAACGGCAGTACATCGACCCGCAGGACCATGGGGCGCTGCTGCAGGTACTCGAAGACCTGCAGACGAACGACGACGTGCGCCGCCGCTCGGTCGCACGCGATGTGTACCTCCAGGTGCCACGGCGCTGGTGGTCCTTGGCCGGCACACGCATCGCCGAGGACATGGACTGTGCGCTGGTCTGAGTCCGACGCAACGCCAGAAGCAGGGAGAGACCACGACCTGCCCGTTCTGACAACTGCACAGCGCGGCACCCTGCTGGCACGGCTCGGTCTATCGACACACGTTCCCCCGACGCAAGACACCGCTGGACTGACCACGCTGGTCCGCGCCTGGCTGCTGGCCATGCCGTTCCACAACCTCGACCTGCTGGCGGCCAGCCTGGGGACACGCCGGTCGCTCGATCAGGACGAGGCCCTGGCGCGCTGCCTGTCCGGGCTGGGCGGACCCTGCCATGTGTAGAGCCTCGGGTTCGCAGCACTGCTGTCGGCCTGCGGCTTCGACGTGGCCCTGTGCGCCGCAACGATCGGGCACCCGGACGACCACCTGCTGGTGCGTGTCACGCTGGGGCGGGAGATCTGGCTGTGCGATGTCGGCAACGGGCAGCCCTACCTCGCACCCATCCCTCTCGGCACGGTGCAAGATATCCACCACCTCGGCTGGCACATCCGCACCGAACCGTGTCCGGGCGGAGTTCAGCTCTGGCGCAGCAGTCCCGACCTGCCCGGCGGCAAGGTGGTCTACGTGGCCTTGCCCGCACCCCGCCGCTGGTCCGACTTTGCCGACGTGATCACGCAGCACCACGCACACCCAGGGTTCGGGCCGTTCATGACCGGGCTGCGGGCCGTACGCATCAGGCCAAGGCGCATGGACACGCTACGCGATGACCGCTGGACCACCTTTGGGCCGGATGGCCATACCGTCCGGACGGTACCCTTGGCCGAGCTGCCCCGGCTGCTGACGGACGTGTTCCACCTCGACGGGCTGCCGATCGACACGGCACTGGCCGCATGGCAACACGCGCAGCGCACATGAGCGCCGTCATCCTGCTGGCCACGACAGACCGCCCCGAAGCCTGCGCCCGGCTGTGCGCCGACCTCGCCGAAGCGGCTGCCACGCTGCACCAGCCCCTGACCGTGGGCATCGTCGAGAACAGCCGCACCCCACGCAGCCGCGACCTGAACCGCCGGACCTTCGAGCGACTGACTGCCCAAGGCATCGACCTCGTCATCGCCGATGCACAGCCTGGCGGTCTGCCGATCGGCGCAGCCCGCACCCGCCAGCGCGAGCTGCTGCGCGGACTGGTGCAGCAGGGTCGGCGCCCGGCGCTGGTGTGGATGCTGGACGATGACTTGCGGCTGCAGCGGCTGGTGGTGCGCGACGGCGTGCTGCGACAGGAACCGCTGCACGATCCCATCGGGCGCTTGCTGGGACTGGCGGGACGGCCCGGAACGCCTGATGTCCTGATCGGCACCGTGCATGGCGACCCGCCGATTCCCGCCATGGCCACCTGGGCTTCCCGCGTGACGGATCTGGCGGCGAACCTCGATCGCATGAGCCAGTGCGATCCCGAGCAGCCGTGGACTGCCGACGCCGCCACCTGCACACGCCTGCGCGAGCCGGATTACTACTACGACTACGGGCGGCATCCCCAGATCAACACTCCCGCCCTCTGGCTGCCGCGTCAGCCTGGGCAGACGGTACGAGCGGCCTGCGAGGCGATGCTGGACGAAGCCCGCCACTTGCCGCTGGGCATCGGGTTCACGCGGC
>JAAFKB010000173.1 GCA_013299055.1 Sphaerotilus sp. | reverse complement strand
CAGTGCGCACCATTGCCATATCGGTCTTCCCCGGTGCCGCGTTCTACCTTGCCACGCCCGGGCGGGGTACGCCACCAGTTTCTTCGGGACGGTTTGCGGCGAGGGCGGGCCGATTACTTCGCTAACCCTTCAATCGAGAGGGACGTCCAAGGGCTGTTGCCCTCGGCCGCCCTTCATGTCAAACGTTATACGTTCACTCGTTAAGCAACATTTTCGCTTGCAATCGGCGCTCAAAGTGATATCATCCACAGCGTGAACAGCAAGCACAAAAAAACACTTGAGTCCGTCTGGGCTGATCCAGTTCCAGTCAATGGAAACCTTGACTGGGGCCGCATAGAGTCGCTTCTCGTCGCACTTGGTTGTCGCGTGGTGGAAGGCCCTGGGTCTTCTGTTACGTTCGAACATCAAGGGCGCAAAGCAACGCTTCATCGCCCTCACCCAGGAAAAGAAGCCCTGCGCTACCGAGTCAAAGCCGTGCGTGAGTTCCTACAACGCTTGGAGATCAAACCATGATCAACACCATCTCTTACTGCGGCTACACCGCCAGCATGACCTTCGATACTGAAGACAAAATCATTGTCGGTCGTGTACTTGATGTGGACGACATCATCTCTTTTCACGGTGAGTCTGTTGGTGATTTTGAATCCAATTTTCACATGGTGATTGACGATTACATCGCCGCATGTGAAAAACTGGGCGGTTCGCCCGAAAAACCCGCAAGCGGTAAACTTATGCTCAGAGTGGCGCCAACAGTTCACGCTGCGGCCCTCAGGGCAGCAGCCCGAAATGGCGTCAGTTTGAATAAATGGGCTGAGCAGGCACTAAGTGCGGCAACACATTTGACGAGCACACTCTCAACAGTACAAGACAAAGGCCGTCGCGTTTAAATACAAATCTGCCACTTTCTCCCGCATGCATCGGCTACGTATAACTCGCGGTTCAACGCGGACGTCAATGCTTCGCATTGCCGCGGGTTAACCTGGGCGTTAGGCGTCACGGAAATGACTAGTCCTTCGGCCGAAGAAATATACCTGGATGAAGAACCGGAAGTGGCGCGCGCTCTTCTGCTGGAGCGTGCCGCACTTGGCGATCCCGACGCGGAGTTCTACCTAGGCCATCTGGTCGAAGAGGAGTCACCGGCGAACAGGGAGCTTGCCCTGCAGTGGTACAAGAAAGCGGCCGCCGCCGGTCACCTTGAGGCGATGCACTGGGCTGCTAGCTTCACATACTTCGGGATGGGCACCGTACAGGATGTTGATTGCGCAGTGTCAATGTTCCACTCTTGTGCGGAAGCGGGACTAGACGCATCGCAATGGAAGCTGGGCCAGCACTTGCTTGGCGTTCCTGGGCAGCGCGGCGAGGCTATTGGGTGGTTGCGCCGTGCTGCTGCCCAGGGCCATACTGGAGCCATCGAACTCTTGGCGTCGGAACGCGAGGAGCGATGACGCCTCTCAAGAAACTCCTCTCAAGTGATTGATTTCTCATGAGTTTTTCAGGCGACCTTGGCAACTGAACTGGTTCGACGGGCACGAGCACCATGCTGAGTTGCTGGGCGCGTCTGGTGAGGTTAACTCGAACGTTAGGCCTCTCAATACAAGCGCCGAAAACTCCCTGCCTGCCTGTTGCTCAAAGCGCCCTTGACTGATCGTACCGATAGACGTACGCTTCTCGGCATTGGAGTTCATCATGCAAACACTCACCGCAAGCGAAGCACGCGCTAACCTCTACCGCCTCATGGATCAGGCTGCTGAGTCTCACCAGCCCATCACAATCGCCGGAAAGCGCCACGATGCCGTGCTTCTCGCAGCAGAAGACTGGCAGGCCATCCAAGAGACGCTCTACCTGCTCTCCGTGCCAGGCATGCGCGAATCGATCAAAGAAGGCATGGCCCAAGCACCAGACACATGCGCCAAGGAGCTCGACTGGTGAGCTGGGAAGTCTTATACGCCAAGCACGCACAAAAAGACGCGCAAAAGCTCTCAGCAAGCGGGTTGAAAGCAAAAGCCCAAGAGTTGCTTGCCATCATCAAAGAAAACCCATTTCAAAACCCACCGCCTTATGAGAAGCTCGTTGGCGATCTATCGGGTGCATATTCAAGGCGAATCAATATTCAACATCGCCTCGTGTACGAAGTTCTTCAAGAGCAAAAAATCGTCAAAGTTCTTCGCATGTGGTCACACTATGAATAAGCGGCGCAACGGTATCTGCATCAGCCACCAGGGCATCACTGCAGGGCGATTGCGTGTAACTTTTCTTGATGCCGAGCCGAATGCAGTGACGTGGAATTGTGGCCTCACCGTGGCGACAAGCCGAGCAGGGACTGCAGGTAATCGACGCTCCATCCCAGGCGGAGCCACTTGAGCTTGACGCTGGCCTTGGTGGACTTCTCGTTCTTGAGCAGGTTGAGGACGATGCGGCGCAGGATGGCGAAGTTCTGGGCACCGTGGCCGGTGTGCAGGCGGCAGTCGTCCTCGCCGAAGACGACATCGAGCAGCCAGTGACAGCGGTTCTCGATGCGCCAGTGGGCGCGGATGCGCCGATTGAACTCGGCAGCGTCGAAGGCGGCGGAGCTGATGTAGTAGCGCCGCTCGGTGGTGATGCGGCCCTTGTGGGTGCCGCTGAGAATCTCTCGGATGGACTCCACCATGATGGTGGTCTGCAAGCCGGGCCACTGGTGGCGCAACTCGGGGTCGAAGTGGGCCAGGTCGCGCGAGATGACGCAGCGGCGGGTTTCCAGCCGGGCATGGTCCTTGTCGAGGGTGATGTGCTGCTGCAACAAGCCTTGGGCGACATCTCGCACGGAGTGGTCAAACCCGGTCTGGGTGGCCTGTACGAGCTTGGGCTGGTTGTTCTTGGTCGACAGGATGTAGTGGGCGCCGCGCTCGACGATCTTGTTGGCGATCAGGCGCTGGCAGCCCATCGCATCAATGGTCACGGTCGCGCCCCGGACATCGAGCGCCTCCAGCAGGGCGGGCACGGCCGTGATCTCGTTGCTCTTGTCGGCGGTGCGGCCCTGCGCCAGCGTCAGGCCGCTGTCGGTGTGGCAGGCCGATACCAAGTGGGTGAGGCCCTTGGCCGAACGCGAGCCACGCAGGCTCTTGCCGTCGATGGCGATCGTCTGGTCGGCCAGGCTCGGGCACAGCCCACTCATCCACGCCATGAACGATGCCTCGAACTGCGAGGTGTCGAGCAGTGCGAACACCCGCTGGAACGTGTCGTGCGAGGCGATGCCACGCTTGAAGGGCAGAAACTGCCGCAGCCACGCCAGCCTCATCTCACCCCACTCGCTCACGCTGACCCAGTCCTCGGCGCCGCTGGCCATGCCTGCAAGGGCCACCAGCAGCACCTCTTGCAGCGGGTGCAGTCGGTGGCGACCACCGCGTGGATCCGGCAAATCGGCAAACGCCGACAGAATGGCCACTTGATCTTTCAGATGCATGCGGGCGGCTCTCGCTTGACGCGCTCGATTCAGCGCAACGGCGCCGTTGTATCACCTTCGACCTTGACTCTGATCACGGGCACGACGCATGCATTCCAACTCGATCCACAGCCATTCTGTCAAGAGAAGTTACATGCAATCGCCCTGGTCAGCGTCGAAGCGGCCTACCTGCACTGCGCCAAGGCGTTCATGCGCGCCCGGTTGTGGGACGCTGCGACCCAGGTCGAGCGGTCCGTGCTGCCGACCGCCGGGAAGATGATCAGCGACCAGACGGGCCTGCACGTCCTCCCAGAGACGCGGGAGGACATGGTCAGGCGTTACGCGCCTGACCTCTGAGTGGCCTGCTGCTCCCGCTCCTTGTCCTGCAGCAACCGCCACATTACCTTCCCCGTCCCCGACTTGGGCAGTGCCTCGACGAACTCGACCAGCTTGGGCGCCTTGTATGCGGCCATGTGTTCCCGCGCCCAGTCGAGGATGTCCTGCTCGGTCGTCTGCCCCCGCGCTTCCTGGCGCAGCACGACCACCGCCTTGACCGTCTCGCCGCGGTAGGCGTCCTGCGTGCCGATGATGCAGGCTTCGGCCACCGCCGGGTGCCGGTACATCAGCAGCTCCACCTCGGACGGCCAGACCTTGAACCCGCTCGCGTTGATCATCCGCTTGAGCCGGTCGGTGATGAAGAAGTAGCCCTCGTCGTCCATGCGCCCCAGGTCGCCCGTGCGGAAGAACTTCTTGCCCGGCATGGCGGGCAGCTCGATGAACGCCGCCTCGGTGGCCGACGGGTGTTTCCAGTAGCCCTTGAACACCATCGGCCCGTTCGTCACGATCTCGCCGACCTCGCCCACCGGCAGTTCCTCGAACGTCACCGGATCGACCACCCGCGCGTCCACCCCGAAGATCGGCATGCCCAGGCACTGCAGCTTGGCGCGCTCGGGCGGGTTGGCGTGGCTGGGTGCGGCGGTCTCGGTCAGCCCGTAGCCTTCCGCGAAGGTCAGCCCGAACTCGCTCAGCAGCCGCTCGGCTACCGCCTGCGGCATCGCCGCGCCGCCGCCCGAGAGGTAGCGCAGGCTGGAGAGGTCGAAGCTGCGGTAGTTGGGACTCGCGAACAGGTCGATGATCATGGTCGGGATGCAGGTCCAGTGGCTGACCCGGTGGTGCGAGATCAGCCGGCCGGCGAGTTCGCGGTCCCAGCGCGGCAGGATCACCACCGTCGCGCCGCACCACACGGGGCTGAGCACACCGTACAGCATC
>JAAFKB010000172.1 GCA_013299055.1 Sphaerotilus sp. | reverse complement strand
AGCGTTTCAGCTCGGCGCGCATCTTCACGCGCAGGAACGGGTCGAGCGCCGACAGCGGCTCGTCCAGCAGCAGCACCTTCGGCCGCAGCATCAGCGCCCGCGCCAGCGCCACCCGCTGCTGCTGGCCACCCGACAGCGCAGCAGGCAGGCGCTCGGCATAGGGCGTCATGTGGACCAGCTTCAGCAACTCCATCGCCTGGGCATGGCGCTCGGGTTTCGCCTGGCCCTTCATGCGGGCGCTGAAGGCCACGTTGTCGAGCACGTTCAGGTGCGGGAACAGCGCATAGCTCTGGAACATCATCGCCGTGCCGCGCTCGGCCGGCGACAGGTGCGTGATCTCGCGGCCACCGAGCACCACCGACCCCTCGGTCGGCGCCTCGTGGCCGGCGATCATGCGCAGCGTCGAGGTCTTGCCGCAGCCTGACGGCCCCAGCAGGCAGCAGTAGCTCCCGGCCGCGATCTTCAGGTCGATCCCGGCCACCGCGAGCGAGGCGCCGTAGTCCTTGACCAGGTGGATCAGCTCCAGATCGGTGCGGGGGGCGGTGTCGGTGCTCATGCGGGGTTTTGTACGCAATCCGTGTGCCAAGCCCTGCGACGCGGCGTTTGGCGTGGTGTTTGCTTTGTATGCAAAACCATGAACCTGCTGCTCATCAACCCGAACACGTCCGAGGCCATGACCACGGGCATTGCCGCCGCTGCGCGCGCCGTTGCTGCCCCCGGCTCGACCGTCCACGCCACGCAGCCCACCTTCGGCCCGCGCTCGATCGAGGGGCACTACGACGAAGCGATCGCCGCCGCAGGCGTGGCCGAACAGGTGCGGCTGCACGGCAATGGGGCGGACGCGGTGGTCATCGCCTGCTTCGGCGATCCGGGGCTGGACGCGGCCCGCGAGGCGACCTCGGCCCCCGTGATCGGCATCGCGGAAGCGGCCTTCCACGCGGCGAGCTTCCTGGCCACCGGCTTCTCGGTGGTGACGACGATGACCCGCACCTGCGTCATCGCCGAGCACCTCGTCCACCGCTACGGTTTCGAGCGTCGATGTCGCGGCATCCACGGCACTGACATCCCGGTGCTGGCGCTGGAGGATGGCGGCGCGGCGTGTGTGGACCAGATCGAGGCCGCTGCCCGCGAGGCGCTGGCGCGGGACCGCAGCGGTGCGATCGTGCTGGGCTGTGCGGGGATGGCGGCGCTGTGTGCCACGCTGTCGGGGCGGCTGGGCGTGCCCGTGATCGACGGGGTGGCGGCGGCGGTCAAGTTCGCCGAGGCGCTGGCCGGGCTGGGCCTGCACACGAGCGCGCACGGCGACTACGCCCGGCCGCTGCCCAAGGTCTACGACGGGTGGGCGGCGCCGCTGGGGTGGTGAGGGCGGCTGCGCTGGTGCGCTGGTCTTCCCTGTGGCGCGAGGCGTGACGGGCTGATGACAATCGGTGCAACCCACAAAACGAGGAGCACCCCGCCATGGCCACCCTGAAATTCGCGCTGACGCTCGCGGTCATCGGTTTGTCTGCCACCCCGCTCACGGCCTTCGCGCAGGACGCCGGCCAGCTCAACGTCATCTGCTCGGTCCAGGCCGAGTGGTGCAACATGATCCAGACCGTGTTTGCCAAGACCACGGGCGTCAAGGTCAACATGTCGCTCAAGGGTTCGGGCGAGGCGCTGGCGCAGCTCATCGCCGAGCGGGCTAACCCGAAAACCGACGTGTGGTTCGGCGGCACGGGCGATCCGCACCTGCAGGCCGCCGAGCAGGGCCTGACGCTCGAATACAAGTCCCCCGCGCTGCCGCAGCTCCACGCCTGGGCGCAGCAGCAGGCCGAGCAGTCGAAGTTCCGCACCGTGGGCATCTACTCCGGCCCGCTCGGCTTCGGCTACAACACCGAGCTGATCGCGAAGAAGAAGCTGCCGATCCCGAAGACCTGGGCCGACCTGCTCAACCCGGCGTTCAAGGGCGAGATCCAGGTCGCCAACCCGGCCTCCAGCGGCACCGCCTACACGATGGTCGCCACGCTGGTGCAGCTCATGGGCGAGGAAAAAGCCTTCGACTACCTGAAGGCGCTGCACCGCAACATCAGCCAGTACACCCGCTCCGGCACCGGCCCGATCAAGGCGGCGGCGCGGGGCGAGACCACGGTGTCGATCAGCTTCGTGCATGACGGCCCCGGCGAGGCGATGCAGGGCTTCCCGATCGCCACCATCACGCCCGCGGACGGCACCGGCGCCGAGATCGGCTCGATGAGCATCCTCGAAGGCGCCCGCAACCTGCCCAACGCCAAACGCTTCTACGACTGGGCGCTGACCGCCGGGGCGCAGGAGATGGGCGCCGCAGCCAAGCAGTTCCAGTTGCCGTCGAACAAGGCGGCCAAGGTCGATCCGCGGGTACCTGACTTCAAGAAGATCAAGTTCATCAACTATGACTACGCCAAGTACGGCGCCAGCAGCGAGCGCAAGCGGTTGATCGCGCGCTGGGAGAAGGACGTCAACTCGCTGCCACGCTGATGGTGGCGCTCGCGGGGGTGCTGCTGCTGGCCCTGCTGCTGGGCGTGGGGCTGGCACGGCTGGGGCGGTTCCGGGGGGATGCGTTCGTGGCGTGCGCGGTGGTGCTGTGCGTGGCGTTGCTGTTGCTGTTCGTGGCGCTGCCGGTGGGCAAGAGCCTGCTGGGCGCCTTCGTCGATGACGCGGGCGCGTGGTCGGCGGGTGTGCTGGCGGAGCGGCTCGGGCAGGAACGCATCTGGGGGCTGGGCTGCATGGCGGGCGGGGTGCGCTGTGGCGTCGCCTGGAACACGCTGCTGCTGGCGCTGATGACGGCCACCGGCACGA
Source organism: Sphaerotilus sp. (assembly GCA_013299055.1). GTDB lineage: Bacteria > Pseudomonadota > Gammaproteobacteria > Burkholderiales > Burkholderiaceae_C > Sphaerotilus. The sequence goes on along the minus strand of JAAFKB010000172.1, from coordinate 1,890 downwards.
CGGCGCTGGGCGCGCTGATCGCCCTCTACGCCGAGCGCGGTTCGCAGCGGCTGCAGCGTCCGCTGAACGTGCTGGCGATGCTGCCGATCATCACGCCGCCGTTCGTGGTCGGGCTGGGCCTGATCCTGCTGTTCGGCCGCGCCGGGCTGGTGAACCAGGGGCTGGAATGGGCGTTCGGTGTCACGCCGACGCGCTGGTTCTACGGCCTGTTCGGCGTCTGGCTGGCGCAGATGTTCGCGTTCACGCCGATCGCCTTCATGATCCTGCGCGGTGTCGTGCAGGGCATCAGCCCGTCGGTCGAAGAAGCCGCGCAGACGCTGCGGGCCTCGCGGCTGAAGACGTTCACGACGGTGACGCTGCCGCTGATGAAGCCGGGCCTGACGAACGCCTTCCTCGTCGGCTTCATCGAAAGCATGGCCGACTTCGGCAACCCGATCGTCGTGGGCGGCCAGTACGCGGTGCTGTCCACCGACATCTTCTTCGCCATCGTCGGCGCGCAGTTCGACCAGGGCCGCGCGGCGTCGCTGGCGCTGATCCTGACCGGTTTCGCGCTGGGGGTGTTCTTCGTGCAGCAGCGGGTGCTCGGCCGCGTCGGCTACACGACGGTGACGGGCAAGGGCGACGCCGGGCTGGCGATGCCGCTGCCGGACGGGGTGCGGCGGCTGTGCCTGTGGGTGGCGGGGCCGTGGCTGGCGTTCACGGTGGTGGTCTACCTGTTCGCCTTCATCGGCGGCTTCGTGCAGACCTGGGGCCGCGACTACACGCCCACGCTGGCCCATCTGCGCACCGCGTTCGACCTGCAGTGGGGCGAACACGGCCTGGTCTGGGCGGGGACGGCGTGGAACTCGCTGTTCACCACGGTGCGGCTGGCGGCGATCGCGGCGCCGCTGTCGGCGGGGCTGGGCCTGCTGATCGCGTGGCTGCTGGCGCGCACCAAGTTCGCCGGGCAGCGCGTGTTCGAGTTCGGCGCGCTGCTGGCGTTCGCGATTCCGGGGACGGTGCTGGGCATCAGCTACGTCGTGGCGTTCAACGTGCCGCCGTTCGAACTGACCGGGACCGCGCTGATCATCGTGCTGTGCTTCGTGTTCCGCAGCCTGCCGGTGGGCGTGCGCGCCGGCACGGCCAGCCTGCGCCAGCTTGATCCGTCGATCGATGAAGCCTCGACGATGCTGCGCGCCAGCACGGCGACGACGCTGCGCCGCATCGTGCTGCCGCTGCTGCGCCCGGCGCTGGTGGCCGCGCTCGTCTACAGCTTCGTGCGCAGCATGACCACCGTCTCGGCGGTGGTCTTCCTGGTGACGGCCGAGAACGAACTCGCCACCACCTACATCATCGGCCGCGTCGGCAACGGCGACTACGGCGTGGCGCTGGCCTACTGCACGGTGCTGATCGTGTTGATGTCGGGGGCCACCTTGTTGATCCAGCGGCTGGTCGGCGAGCGGCAACTGGGGCGGCGCGGCGTGCAGGGACACTGAACATGACAGATATCGGCATCGAATTCCGCCAAGTCACGAAACGCTACGGCGACGCCCGCGCCCCGCTGGTCGTCCACGGCATCGACTTCACCGTCCGGCGCGGCACGCTCACGACGCTGCTCGGTCCCTCGGGCTGCGGCAAGACGACGGTGCTGCGCATGATCGCGGGGCTGGAGACGCCGACCTCGGGCCGCATCCTGATCGATGGCCAGGACGTGACAAAACTCGGCGCGGCCGAGCGCAACGTCAGCATGGTGTTCCAGAGCTACGCGCTGTTCCCGCACCTGAGCGTGCTCGACAACGTGTCCTACGGGCTGACGGTGACGGGTGTGCCGCGGGCCGCGGTGGTCCAGCGTGCTCAGGCGGCGATGGCCAGCGTCGGCCTGTCCGGCTACGACCGGCGGCTGCCGGGCGA
>JAAFKB010000171.1 GCA_013299055.1 Sphaerotilus sp. | reverse complement strand
GCGAACTTCTTTATGAGTGCTTCGATGTCTATAAAATCGCGTGCTCGCTCGTTTCCCACACCATTCCGCTGAATAATTGGCCCATAACTCGGCATTTGCTGGCAAATTGCTCGTAACTTTTCACATACGATCATTTCTGGCGAGTATACAAATATACTATACCCATTTAATTCGTGCGCCTCTTTCCCCGCAGTATATTCATGGCGACTAATATCAACAGTGAATTTTGTTCCTTGCCCTAGTCGGATTGCTTCGCGCCGCATCTTTCCAAGATCACGCCCTATTTCTTCTGCTCTGCGCAACGCAATTAACTTGAATTCTACGAAATATCCTCCCCAGAACGAAGCTAGCTCTTCAGGCATTTTTCCTGGGCGAACAGTCATTTTTATATCAAACGCCAGTTTTTCCTCTAACTCAAATGTGTTTTGAAGTGCCTTCTCTATTTTTGGCTGAATTACTTCTACATCTAAGTCTTCACTTGTAGAGAAATCCAAATCTACGGATGCTCGGGAGTTTACTTGATGCACAATGTCCATTGCATTCCCTCCTTTTAGCACAAGGAAATTCATTAGGTCGTCATCTGCAAACATCGCTACTATTGCAGTAGTCTTTATTTCCTGCAATGAGTCGCTGGTGGCGATAATTGCGGGAGATCCTTTTTTTTCCATCACTTCCCCTAAAATTTAATTGCCGTACACATAGATTCAGTAGTGTACTTGGCTTATTGCATTCCCATCTAACGTAGGAGCACATCCTTGGGAAAACGCTGGTTGGTTGCATTGCTTGTGAAGCCAGCATGGTACAGGCACACAAGCGGCGCCTGTAAGAGGCATTCGTTGATGTGCTGAACCTGCGCGCTGAAGGGGTCCGAGGTCCAGTGGAACAGGATCCTTGCGTAAGAGGCCAATTGGAGTAGCCAAATAGAAGAGGGCCAACATAAGATGGCTTTTGAGTTCTTGGCCACCGTCTTTCGAGGCAGCCAAGTGGAGTACACCCATCCTGGCCCCTTCCCCATGCAAGTCGCTCGACTCTACCTTCGCGTCAGCACCGACGAACAGGATCTGACCCGACAGAGCGACATCGAACACATGGCGCGCCAGGCGGGCTACTACATCGCTGGGGTCTACCGCGAGAAAGCCTCGGGTGCGCGCGCCGACCGGCCCGAGTTGCTGCGCATGATCAGCGACCTGCAGTCGGGCGAGGTGGTGGTGGCCGAGAAGATCGATCGCCTGAGCCGGCTCCCCCTGGCAGAAGCCGAGCAACTGGTGGCCTCGATTCGAGCCAAGGGGGCTCGGCTGGCCGTGCCGGGGCTGATGGATTTCAGTGACATCGCCCCCGGAGCCGATGAGGTCACGCGCATCGTGCTGGAAGCGACGCAGGCGTTGCTGCTCAAGCTGGCCTTGCAGATGGCCCGCGACGATTACGAAATCCGACGCGAGCGTCAGCGCCAGGGGGTCGCACTGGCCAGATCCGCCGGCAAGTATGCTGGCCGTCAGGCCGACACTGCGACCCACGAACGCATCGTCGCGCTGCGCCGCACGGGACTGACCATCAAGCGCACCGCCGAACTGGCCGGCTGCAGCCTCAGCCAGGTCAAACGGATCTGGGCCTTGCACCAAGCTCAAGCCTGAGCCGATGCCTGTCGGCTTTCTCACCCACGCGCAGCGTGAGCAGTACGGTCGCTACACCGGTGCGCCATCGGCGGACGATCTGGACCGCCACTTTCACCTCGACGATGTCGATCTGGAGCGGATTGCGGGCAAGCGAGGGGACCATAACCGGCTGGGCTTCGCGGTCCAGCTCGGCACTGTCCGCTACTTGGGCACGTTCCTGACCGACCCGTTGGAGGTGCCGGCACCCGTTGTGCAGACGCTGGCTCGGCAGCTTCATATCACGTCGATCGATGGACTTGATGCTTACCGAACCAGCCAGCGTCGCTGGCAGCACACGGCCGAAATCTGCGCGCAGTACGGCTATGTCGAGATCACCGAACCCCTGGTGGGGTGGCGCCTGACGCGGTGGCTGTACGCACTGTGCTGGACCGGCACCGACCGGCCCAGCGTGCTGTTCGAGCGGGCCACGACCTGGCTGATGACGCACAAGGTGCTGCTGCCGGGCAGCAGCATCCTGGAGCGGCATGTGGCACGGCTGCGCAGCCGGGTGGAGCTGCGGCTGTGGCGCAGCCTCACGCGCCACATCAGCCTGACACAGCAGGCCCAGCTCGAAAGCCTGCTGCGGGTGCCCCCAGGTCAGCGCCACTCCACACTCGACCGCTTGCGCACCGGCCCGGTCAAGGTCAGCAGTTCTTCGCTGGTCAAGGCCTTGCTTCGACTCGGCGAGGTCCGGGCCCTGGGTATCCACGTCCCGCCGGCCGCGCGCATTCCCGCCAGCCGGGTGGCGGCGCTGGCCCGGTTCGCCGGTGCGGCCAAGATCAGTGCGATCCTGAAGTTGTCGAACCCGCGTCGCCTGGCGATCCTGGTGGCCTTCGTCCACTGCATGGAGGCATCAGCCCAGGACGATGCGCTGGACGTGCTCGATGCGCTGCTGCAGGAGCTGTTCAGCGGCGCCGCCAAGGCGGAAAAGACCCACCGGCTGCGCACACTGAAGGAGCAGGATCTGTCGACCTGGGTACTGGCCCAGGTGTGCCAGACGGTGATGGACCCCGAGGTGCCGGACAGCCAGGTCCGGGCGGTGGCGTTCGGCAAGATCTCCCGGGAGGCGCTGGCCCAGGCCCTGGCGGGGGTGGTCACCACGATCCGTCCGCATGGCCACGTCTACCCGGTCGAGCTGGCGGACAAGTACAAGACGGTGCGGCGCTTCCTGCCGATGTTGGTCGAGCAGATTCGCTTCGGCGCCAATGCAGCCGGCGCGCCGGTGGTGGCCGCGCTCGACTGGTTGCGGCTCAACATGACCCGCAAGAAACCCCTCGGCGCCGCGCCGCGCGAGGTGGTCAGCAAGGCCTGGCACCCGCACGTCCTGCGCGACGAAGAGGCCGTCGATCTGCGGGCCTACACCTTCTGCACGCTGGAGCGGCTGCACACGGCGCTCAAGCGGCGGGACGTGTTCGTGGCGCCCAGTTGGCTCTACGCCGACCCGCGCATCGGCCTGCTTGGCGGGGCCGAGTGGGTGGCGATGCGGCCGATCATCTGCCGCACGCTGGACCTGTCGAGCACGCCCGAGCCGACGCTGAACGCGCTGGCGACCGAACTGGACCGGACGTACCGGGCGGTGGTCGATCGGCTGCCCAACAACCCGGCCGTTCAGTTCGAGACGGTGGGCGGCAAGCCCGAACTGAAGCTCGGCGCGCTGGAGAAGCTCGACGAGCCGGCCTCGCTGGTGGCGTTGCGCGCGAAGGTCACCCGGCTGCTGCCGCGCGTGGACCTGCCGGAGCTGATCCTGGAGGTTGCTGCACGCACCGGATTCACGGAGGCCTTCACGCACCTGTCGGAGCGCACCGCACGGGCCACCGATCTGCACATCAGCCTGTGCGCGGTACTGATGGCCGAAGCCTGCAACACCGGACTGGATGCGCTGGCGCGGGGCGATGTTCCGGCGCTCAAGCGAGACCGGCTGTCCTGGGTGGACCAGAACTACCTGCGCGACGACACGCTGCGGGCGGCCAACGCCTTGCTGGTGTCGGCGCAGAGCCGCCTGGCGTTGGCCCGCCAGTGGGGCGGCGGCGAGGTGGCCTCGGCCGATGGCATGCGTTTCGTGGTGCCCGTGCAGACCGTGCATGCCGGACCCAACCCCAAATACTTCGGGCTCGGTCGTGGGGTCACCTGGTACAACCTGCTGTCGGACCAGTTCTCCGGGCTGGGTGACATCACCGTGCCGGGCACGCTGCGCGACAGCCTGATCCTGCTGGGGGTGCTGCTGGAACAGCCCACCGAGGTGCAGCCCACGCAGATCATGACCGACACCGGCGCCTACAGCGACGTGGTCTTCGGCCTGTTCCGCCTGCTGGGTTATCGCTTCAGCCCGCGCCTGGCCGATGTCGGTGGCACGCGCTTGTGGCGCATCGATGCCCAGGCGGACTACGGCCTGCTCAACCCGATCTCGGGCCACCGCTTGCGGCTGCAGCGCATCGCCCCGCACTGGGACGACATGCTGCGGCTGGCCGGCTCGCTCAAGCTTGGCCGGGTTCCGGCCGGCGGCATCATGCGCACCCTGCAGGTCGGCAACCGGCCGACCCGTCTGGCGCTGGCCATCGCCGAGTACGGGCGCATCGACAAGACCCTGCACACGCTGCGCTACCTCGACGACGAGGCTCAGCGTCGGCGCACCCTGGGGCAGCTCAACCGGGGTGAGGGTCGCCACAGCGTCGCGCGGGCCGTGTTTCACGCCAGGCGTGGCGAGTTGCGGCAGCACTACCGCGAGGGGCAGGAGGACCAGTTGGGTGCGCTCGGTCTGGTGCTCAACATGATCGTGTTGTGGAACACCGTGTACATGGAGGCGGCTCTGGCGCAGTTGCGGGCGGAGGGATTTGCTGTCGACGACGCCGACGTGGCCCGGCTGTCGCCGCTGCTGCATGAACACATCAACGTGCTCGGCCACTACTCGTTCTCGGTGCCGGAGTCGGTGGCCAGGGGTGAGCTGCGACCGCTGCGCGATCCGGATGACGGGTCAGTCTGAGGGGTACGACAGCGTTCGGAATTCCGGGCCATCTATCTTGGCTGCTTACGCATGAATCCTGTTCCACTGGACCTCGGACCCCAGGTTCGCGTCCGTTCGAGCGACTGATCACCGTCCGTCAGCGCGGGACGGCCGGCGGGGGCTCCCCCAGTGGCGTTGCGTGGAAGGCGATCAGCCGCCACTGCCCATCACCCTCCAGTTCCCACA
>JAAFKB010000170.1 GCA_013299055.1 Sphaerotilus sp. | reverse complement strand
CCAGGCGCCCTACGGCGGCATGAAGAACAGCGGCTACGGTCGTTTCGACGGCCGCGCCGTGATCGACGAGTTCACCGAACTGAAGTGGATCACGCTGGAGCCGTCGGTGCAGCAGTACCCGGTCTGATCGTCCATCGTCACAAGCAAGGTCTTGTGACTGGCCATGGTCCTGTCGGGGCCATGGCCTTTACCGCGGGCGGTTCGCTCGGTGGCTGGTCAGTCCAACGGGGCGCTGGCGATGGACTCTCGGACGACGAGCTTGCACGGCAGTGTCGTCACGGACTGCCGGGCGCGGCCTTCGAGCGCATCGATGACCTGCAGGGCTGCGGCTTCGCCCATGTCCTCGGCGGGCAGACTGGCGGTGGTCAAGGCCGGCGAGAGCTTGCGGGCCAGACCGAAATTGTCGAATCCGCAGATCGACAGGCCCTCGGGCATCGGGATCTTCAGGCGATGGGCCGCCGCGATGACGCCTGCCGCGATGTCATCGGTCAGGCACTGCACCGCCGTCGGCCGCTGCGACTGCGGCTGCGACAGCACGCGCAGGCCGGTCTCCAGGCCATCGTCGAAGAAGGCCGTGCAGTCGTGCAGGGCGTACACGATGCGGTCGCGGTCGGGATGCGCATGGATGGCCGCCAGAAAACCGGCCTGCCGCTCGACGCTCGCCCGGCGCTCGGGCGCACCGCCGATGAAGGCGATCCGCCGGTGCCCCAGGTCCAGCATCTTCTGGGTCAGCGCCTGCGTCGCCGTGCGCTCATCGGCCAGCACGGTGAGATCGGAGTCGGTCTGGTCGTGGGCACTGATGGTCGAAAACGCCAGCTTGTGGGCCTTGAGCGTCTTGAGCAGGTCCAGGTATTCGGACGCCGGCGCCGGCACGATGTAGCCCCCGATCTGCCGGGCGAGCACCTTCTTGACCAGGAGGTTGACGTCGTTGGAGTCCCGGGTCTCGATGATGTTGACGGCAAAGTCGTGGGACTTGCAGACGTTCAAGGCGCCGATGAGCAGCGCGTACTCGTATTCGTAGCCGTGGCGGAACTCGCGGAAATCGTTCGCGTATGGAATCACGATGCCGATCGTGCGGGAGTAGGCGCCCGAGAGGTTGCGCGCCGAGGACAAGGGCTCGTAGTTGAGCTGGCGGATGACCTTGAGAACGTGGGCGCGGGTCTCCGGGGCAATCTTCCCCTGGTTGCGCATGACCCGCGAGACCGTCATGGCGGAGACGCCGGCCTTTTCGGCGACATCGTTGATGGTGACTTTGCTGTGGGGGCTTTTCTCTAGCATGGGGGGGTCGTGAACGGTGCCGGCCGGAATGCGGATGCAAGGCGCAAGCATAGTTCGCTCCCTGCACAAGCGCCTTCCCTTGGCCGGCTCAACGCACCTTCTTGATCGGAATGATCGTGACCGCGCCCAGCACGGCGTAGACCGCCGCCGCAGAAAACAGGATGGTGTAGTTCGGCGCCGACTGCCCGCCCGCGAACAGGAACAAGGGCGCGATGGCCGGGGCCAGGGTCTGCGGCAAGGTGCCGGCCACGTTCATGACGCCGAGGTCTTTCGCCGCGTTGTTCTTGGCGTCCGGCAGGACTTCCGTGACCAGGGCGATGTCCACGGCGAAGTACACCCCGAAGGACAGGCTCATGACACACACGCCCAGCAGGAAGGCGTCGTAGTCGCGCGCATTGCCCACCATCAGCAGCCCGACGCCGTACAGCACCGCCGAGGTCCAGATGAAGATCTTGCGGCGGCGGAACACGTCGGAGAGCCAGCCGCTGAGGAAACTGCTGGCGATCTGCACCGCCGAGGCGATGGCGTTGACCTTGACCATGATGCCGGGCACCTGCTCGGTGGTGTAGCCCAGCCGGTCCATCAGGAAATACACCTGGTACCCGAAGAAGGTGGACAGTGCCAGGAAGAAGAACATCCGGCTCAGGAACGCCCAGGTGAAGTCCGGGGCCGCCTTCGGGCTGAAGTAGAAGTCCCGCAGCATCTGGCGGAAGCTGAAGGGCGCGACCGTGGCGGGGTCGGTCGGCCGGTCGGTGTAGGCCATGCAGAGGATGCCGATCATCACCACCATGATGGCGGGCTGGACCATGAACATCAGGAGCGGGCTGCCCAGCGTGGCATTGGCAATCGCGAAGCCGGAGATCATCCCGGCGGGAATGCACATGCCGATCGCCCCGCTGACCATGCCGCGCTGGTGCTCGGGAATCTGGTCCGGCAGCAGCGCCATCATGGCCGCCGCCACCGCGTTGAGGCCCAGTTGCGTGACGCACCAACCCAGGATCATGAGCTTGACCCCCCCGACCGCGATCATCCACAGGCCCAGGGATCCGACGACTGCGCCCCCGATCATCCAGACCTTGCGCCTGCCGAACCGGGTCACGGTTCGGTCGCTGAAATAGCCGGCGACCGGGTTGGCGAAGATGGACATCACCGCCCCCAGCCCCAGCAGCAGCCCGAGGGTGCTCTCCTTGCTGCCCGGCGCGATCTCCGCCACCCGCAGGGCGATGGTCATCATGGGCGGCGTCAGCAGGGCCATCGTCAAGGCCCAGTAGACCAGGACGATGCCAAGCATCAGCCTCCAGGAGGCGTTGGGTTCAGTCGGGCGGAGGTCGGAGGTCATGGGGTGCTTTCAGGTCAGAACCGGAAGGTCGCGCGGGCGCCCAGGGTCCGGGGCTCGCTCATGTAGCCGAAGTTCGAGCCGAAGAACGCCACCGAACCCATCAACTGCGACTTGTTCTCGAGGTTGCGCACGTAGAACTGCAGGTCCATCGAATCGTCCGCGGTCGTGTAGGTGAGCGAGACCCCCGACTTCGTGAACGACTTCTGCGTGAACTGGATCGGCGCGACGCCCACGTTGCCGGTGTCTGTCGTGACGTAGGACGAGGACAGCTTGGTGCCCACATTGCCGGACAGCCGCGCACCCGACTCGAGATTCCAGGTGTGCGTGTAGCCCAGGTTCAGGGTCACCGTCGGCGTCTTGTCCAGGTGCTTGCCGGAGAAGTCCGTGCCGTTCGGGGTGGTGTAGTTCTTGTACTGCGCATTGAGCAGACCCAGACTGGCGTCGATCTTGCTCGCAGGACTCACGCGGTAGCGTGCAGACAGCTCGACACCGCTCACGGTCGCGTTGCCGGTGTTCGTCGTCTTCATCTGGCTGTTCACGACGCCAGACTTCTGCATCTGGCTGTAGTCGTAATAGAAAGCCGAGGACGTCAGTTGCAGCGCGTTGTCGAAGAACTTGCCGTTCAGGCCGGCTTCGTAGGCGGTGATCTTCTCGGGCGAGTAGATCAGGCTGGGGTCGGTGCGGGTGTCGCCGTCGTTGAATCCACCGGACTTGAACCCGGTCGAGAGACTCGCATAGAACATCTGCGAAGGCGACAGGTCACGCTCGTAGCCCAGCTTGAACGTCGAGCTGCTCCAGGACGCCTCGCCATAGAGTGGCAGGACAGCATTCGCCGGGTTGGTCGGGTCATAGTTGACACCGCCAGACAGCATCTGCTGGCCGTCACGCGTCTTCTTGTCGCTGGTGCGCCGCGCCCCCGCGATCACGCGGGAGGCTTCGTCCATGCTGTAGGTGACCTGCCCGAAGAGCGCGGTCGACGCGTTGGTGATGCCTTTGCCTTTGTCCAGGAACTGCAGACCCGGATAGCACGACGAGTAGCCACCGCACTGCGCTGGCCCGAACGGCCCGGGCGCCGCGCCGAAGAAGAAGAAGGGGAAGTTGCCGTCGAGCTGGCCGTCCTTGCTGGTTTCCTTGTAATGGAACAGACCCGTCACCCACTGCAAGGGCGCCTTGGCATCGTTGGACGACAGGCGCAGCTCATGCGAGTTCTGCGCGGTATCGGACTTGGTCAGCAGGATCAACGGGCCGGTGGCGTAGTCCTCGACGTTCTTCGTGGTGCGGTGTCCGAAGATGTAGTTCAGGTTGGCGAAGCCGAGATCGGATTTCAGCTCGGCCTTGAAGCCGGACGACTTGTCGTTGAAACGCCCCTGGACCAGGACATTCGGGTCCACCAGCTCGGTCGGCACGCCGCCGGTCGTCAGGTTGTAGTAGTTCGGGCCGGTGGTCTTGTTGGTGCTCTGGTCGTAGGACAGGTTCAGGCTGGTCTGCGACGAGAACTTCAGCAAGCCTTGCAGCCGGAACGAATCGGTGTGGATGCTGTCCTGGTTCTGGGTGAAGCCGTTGGTGGCCGTCTTCGTTTCCGAGAAGCCGTCGCGGCGGTTCGTCGAAAACGCCGCACGCAGGGCCAGCGCCTCGTTCACGGGCAGGTTGAACATCCCGTCGAACCGCTTCTGGCCGAGATTGCCCAGCTCGACCGACAGGGCACCTTCGCGGCGGTTGCTCGGCGCCTTGGTGATGACGTTGACGACACCGGCGTTGGCGTTGCGGCCATACAGCGTGCCCTGGGGTCCGCGCAGCACCTCGACGCGCTCGATGTCATAGAACGCGGAACCCGCACCCGACATCCGGCCCAGATAGATGCCGTCGATGTGGAAGGCCGCGGCCGGCTCGCCGAGCGCGGTGGTGTTCGTGTTTTCGATGCCGCGGATGTTCACCACGACACTGCTGTTGCCGCCCTGGCTGATCTGCGTGTTGGGCATCAGGTCCGTGAGGGCCTTGGCGTCGGACACGCCTTTTTCACGGATGTCGTCGGCGCTCACCGCCGACAAGGACGCACCGACCTTGAGCGCCGACTGGGAAATCTTGTTGGCCGTGACCACGACTTCTCCATCCTGATTCGACGCCTGCGCGTGGGTCAGGAGGGGGGTATAGGCAGCCAAGGCTCCCAGCACCGCCAGGACCAGCGGGCGCTTTTCGAAATGTCTCATGAATGTCTCCGTTCGAATGAACATGCCTGGAATG
>JAAFKB010000017.1 GCA_013299055.1 Sphaerotilus sp. | reverse complement strand
CTACCAGCGTCAGCTGACCACCGCGATCAAGCGTGCGCGCTTCCTCGCGATGCTGCCGTACAGCGACCAGCACAAGGTCTGAGGAGTCCGGTATGCAAGTGATCCTGCTCGAAAAAGTGGCCAACCTGGGTACCCTGGGTGACGTGGTCAAGGTCAAGGACGGCTACGCCCGCAATTTCCTGATCCCCAAGGGTGCCGCACGCCGCGCCACCGAAAAGGCCCTCAAGGAATTCGAAGTCCGCCGTGCCGAACTCGAAAAAGTGCTGACCGACAAGCTGGCTGCCGCACAGGCTGAAGGCGAGAAGCTGGCTGGCAAGACCCTCACCATCGCCCAGAAGGCCGGTGTGGATGGTCGCCTGTTCGGATCCGTCACCAACGCCGACGTGGCCGAAGCCCTCAAGGCGGCGGGTTTCACCGTCGCCAAGGCCCAGGTCCGCATGCCCAATGGTCCGCTGAAGATCGTGGGCTCGCAGGCTGTGGCGGTGGCGCTGCACCATGACGTGGTGGTCGACGTGACCGTGGCGGTCGTCGCTGCGGCAGACTGACACACGCGCAGTCACACCCGCGCCGTGCTTGCCACGGTGCGCCCAGAAGGCCGGCTTTCGCCGGCTTTTTTCATGGGGGCACGCCTGTGCTGTCCTCTGTCCTTGGCCCGCTTGCCGACCTATCATCGAACGATGTCCTCTCTGTCATCTGGATCCATGATGCCCACCTCCCGAGGTGGTGACGACGAGGTGGCGCGCCTGCGCGTGCCTCCCCACTCGGTCGAAGCGGAGCAAAGCGTGCTGGGCGGCTTGCTGCTCGACAACAGCGCATCCGACCGTGCGGGCGACCTGCTCACCGACAACGACTTCTACCGCTACGAGCACAAGCTGATCTATGCGGCGATCATGGCCCTGATCAGCGGCAACAAGCCCGCCGACGTGATCACGGTCTTCGAGCACCTGCAGAGCCTGGGCAAGTCGGATGACGTGGGCGGCCTGGGCTACCTGAATGCCCTGGCCAACAGCGTGCCTGGTGCGGCCAACTTGCGCCGCTACGCGGAGATCGTCCGCGAGCGCGCCATCCTGCGCAAGCTGGTGGAGACCAGCGACGAGATCGCCACCAAGGCGCTGAACCCGCAGGGCACGCCGGTGTCGATCATCCTCGACGAGGCCGAGAGCAAGATCTTCAAGATCGGCGAAGAAGGCTCGCGCAACAAGCAGGGCTTCCATTCGCTCGACAACCTCGTGGTGTCGCTGATCGACCGGGTGCAGGAACTCGCCGACAGTGGCGCGGGTGACGTGACCGGCGTGCCGAGCGGCTTCATCGACCTGGACCGGATGACGGCAGGGTTTCAGGGCGGGGATCTGATCATCCTGGCGGCGCGGCCCTCGATGGGCAAGGCGCAGCCGCTGGATGCCCGGGTGCGCACCCGTGGTGGCTGGAAGGCGATGGGTGAATTGGCGGTGGGTGACGCGCTGGCGTCGGTGGATGGCCGGCCATCGATCGTCACGGGTGTCTACCCGCAGGGTGTTCGTCAGGTCTACCGAATCACGTTGTCGGATGGTCGATCGACCGAGTGCTGTGCGGAGCATCTCTGGCGTGTTTCCACCTCGGCAGACAGCACACCCAGGATTTTCTCTACCCGGGATTTGATATTCGGGTTGAAGGACCATGGGCCGGAACATTGGTGGATCGAATGTGCCAGTGGTGAATTCGGGCGGTCCGATGGAATGACACCAGCACCATACCGCCTGGGACGGCAGGTTGCGGCAGGGCATGTGGCCCGCATTCCCCGTGCATATCTGGAGGCACGCAGGTCTGTTCGCTCGGAACTGATACAGGGCTTGCTGTGTGGCTTGCCTATCGGATCGGACCGTGTTCGGGTCGGTGCTGAACCGGTCAAGTTGTCGGTTGGTAGCCAGATGTTGGCGGCCGATGTCGCCGAATTGGTGCGCTCGTTGGGTGGCTGGTGTGCCATCAAGCGGGAGTCGAACACCGTGGTTTGCCAGATCACCCCGTCGGTGCAGCGGCTGACCATCACCTCGATCGAGGCGACTCGCGAGACAGCCTGCCAATGCATCTCCGTCAGCCACCCCGACCGGCTGTACATCACCGATCAGGACATCGTCACCCACAACACGGCTTTCGCGCTCAACATCGCCGAACACGTCGCCGTCAAGGAGCGCAAGCCGGTCGTCGTGTTCTCGATGGAAATGGGCGCGTCCCAGCTGGCGCTGCGGATGGTCGGCTCGCTCGGGCGCATCGACCAGCAGCACCTGCGCACCGGGGCGCTGAACGACGACGAGTGGGGTCGGTTATCCGAGGTGCTGGACCTGCTGCACGGCGTTCACCTGTTCATCGACGAAACGCCCGCGCTGACACCGGGTGAAGTCCGTGCGCGGGCGCGGCGGCAGGCGCGGCAGTTCGGGCAACTCGGGCTGATCGTGGTGGACTACCTGCAGCTCATGAGCGGCTCCGGCTCCAGCAGCGGCGAGAACCGGGCGACCGAAATCAGTGAAATCTCGCGGGGGCTGAAGGCGCTGGCCAAGGAGCTGCAGTGCCCTGTGATCGCGCTGTCGCAGCTCAATCGCTCAGTGGAAACCCGCACCGACAAGCGGCCGATGATGAGCGATCTTCGTGAATCAGGAGCAATCGAGCAGGACGCAGATGTGATCATGTTCATCTATAGAGATGATTACTACAACAAGGAGTCCAAGGAACCCGGTGTCGCCGAGATCGTGATCGGCAAGCAGCGTAACGGCCCGGTCGGCACGGTGAAGCTGGCCTTCATGAAGCCGCTGACCAAGTTCGAGAATCTGGCGCCCGGCAGCTACGGCGACGAGTACTGAGCACCACGCCTGCACCCTTGCCCGTCACTGCGGGTAAAGTGCTGGGTTTCGTGTTACTCGACAGGACCGTTTCCATGAAGACAAAACCCGTGCTGACGCTGGACGACACCCGTCGCATCGCCCAGGCCGCCGAAGCCGAAGCCTTGCGCAACCAGTGGGCGGTGACCATCGCCATCGTGGACGATGGGGGCCATCTGCTGTGGCTGCAGCGGCTGGATGGCGCCGCACCGCTGTCCGCCCACATCGCCCCCGCCAAGGCACACACCGCCGCGCTGGGCCAGCGTGAGTCGCGTGTCTACGAGGAGATGATCAACCAGGGCCGCGTGTCCTTCCTGAGTGCGCCGCTGGTCGAGGGGCTGCTGGAGGGGGGCGTGCCGATCGTGGTGCAAGGGGTGTGTGTCGGAGCGGTCGGTGTCAGTGGCGTCAAGTCCAGCGAGGATGCGCAGGTCGCCCGTGCCGGCATCGCGGCACTGGCGGTGGGGGGCTGAGGAGGTGCTGGCGCCGTGTGTCGAGGTGAAGGTGCTGGATGTGCGGCTGCACACCTGGGGGCTGCCGCGCTACCAGAGTGACCAGGCAGCGGGCATCGACCTGATGGCCTGCCTGGACGCCCCGCTGGAGATCCTCCCGCAAGCCGCTGCACAGCTCGTGCCGACCGGGCTGGCGCTGCACATGGACAGCGACGGGTTCTGCGCGGTGATCGTGCCGCGCTCGGGGCTGGGCCACAAGAAGGGACTGATCCTGGGCAACAGCATCGGGGTGATTGATGCGGACTACATGGCCCAGTGCTATGTGAGCGTCTGGAACCGCAACGCGGGCGGCGAGCCGATCGTCATCCAGCCGGGCGACCGCATCGCGCAGATGCTGTTCCTGCCGATCCTGCGGCCACAGCTGGTGGTGGTCGAGCAGTTCACCGCCACCAGCGTGCGCGGGCAGGGCGGTTTCGGCTCGACCGGGGTGTCGTCCGGCGCCGCCTGAACATCGCGGCGCGGGGGAGGGCGTCAGTGCAGCGTGGCGCCCGGTGGCACGACGCTGAACAGGCCACCCTCGCCCGCGCCGTCACCGACGCTGCCTTGGGCGATTTCCTCGTCGGTGGCTTCGCGCACACCGCAGACTTCCAGCTGCAGCACCAGGGCCACACCGGCCAGCGGGTGGTTGCCGTCCAGGACGACATGGGTGTCGTAGACCTCGGTGACGGTGTAGATGACGTCGGTGGGCATGTCGGGCGTGACGCTGCCATCGGGCGGCCCCTCGAACTGCATGCCGGCCGTCACCTCGTCCGGGAAGATGCTGCGTTCTTCGAAGAACACCAGCTCGGCGTGGTAGTCGCCGAAGGCGTGCTCGGGTTCCAGGTGGAGCGTGTTCTGGTATCCGACGCCCTGGCTGGTCAGGACTTCCTCGACCTTGGCGAACAGGTCGTCGCCACCAAAGAAGAATTCGACAGGCTCGCCAAGATCGTCGATCAGTTGGCCGTGGGCGTCTTCGAGTCGCCAGGTCAGGCTGACGACGCAAGGGGCTGAAATGTGCATGGGCGACATCATCGCATGCGCGCGCGTCCCCCCGCGCCCGCGAGCGGTGGCGGGCGGGCCGGCACAATGCCGGGATGAATCCTCTTTCCAGCACTTCCCTTGCTCCGTCGCGGCACCCCGATGCCGCGGTTCCGCCGCTCGACCAGCCCGCCGTGCTGCTGGGTGGCCTGAGTCCTTCCGAATTCATGCGGCAGCACTGGCAGCGCACGCCACTGCTGGTGCGGCAGGCGTTTGCCTCCGTGCAGCCGCCGCTGACACGGGCCGAGCTGTTCAAGCTGGCCGAAAGCGAGGAGGTCGAGTCTCGGCTGGTGGTCCGCCGCGGCCGGGGCGTGTGCGAGACGTGGGAGCTGGAGCGCGGACCGCTGGCGCGCCGTCGCCTGCCACCGCTCAAGCAACCCGACTGGACGGTGCTCGTGCAAGGACTGGATCTGCACCTGCCCACCGCGCAGGCGATGCTGGCGCAGTTCCGCTTCATCCCGCAGGCGCGGCTGGACGACCTGATGGTGTCCTGGGCGGCCGAAGGCGGTGGCGTGGGGCCGCATTTCGATTCCTACGATGTGTTCCTGGTCCAGGTGCAGGGGCAGCGGCGTTGGCGCATTGGCCGCATGCCCGATGCCAGGCTGCGGGCCGATCTGCCGCTGAAGATCATCGAGAACTTCGTGGCGGAGCAGGAGTGGGTGCTGTCACCCGGTGACATGCTCTACTTGCCACCGGGCTGGGCGCACGACGGTGACGCGGTGGGCGGCGAGTGCATGACGTGCTCGGTAGGGTTTCGGGCACCGATGCGCACCGAGCTGGCCCGCGAGACGCTGCTGCGCATGGCGGATGCCGTGGACGACGAGGGCGATGCGGGCGCGCAACCGGCCGTGTATGCCGATCCTGGCCAGCCGGCTACCGCCCAGCCAGGGCGCATTCCGGCGGACATGGTCCGCTTCGCGGCCGACGGCCTGCGCCGCGTGCTGGAGGAGCCGGGGGCGCTGGAGCGGGCGCTGGGCGAGTACCTCAGCGAGCCCAAGGCGACGGTGAGCTTCGCGTTCGGCGATCCGCTGCCCGAGGGGTGTGGCGTGGTGCTGGATGCACGCAGCTGCATGCTCTATGACGACGCACACGTCTACATGAACGGCGACTCCTGGCACGCGGCCGGGGAGGACGCCCAGGTGCTGCGCCAGCTGGCCGATGCACGCACGCTGTCGGCTGCAGTGCTGGTCGGCTCCAGTGCGGAATTGCGTGGCTTGCTGGCGCAGTGGTGTGACGATGGCTGGTTGCACCCGGTCAGTGCGTCGCACGAATGACACACTTTCTGCTTGTGTGCAAGCGAGAAAGCCCGAGGATGCCGGGCCCGTTGTAGCATGAAGTCTGCACGGAAACTGACGTGGTGGTGCACCTTCTTGTGTGCCACCTGCCCTTCGGCGCGCACGGCCACACCGGGAGCTGTAAGCAGCCAAGATGGTTCCGTTATGTATAATGGAAGGCTGGGGATGGAAATGCTCGAGCTTTTCACTCCCGTGAAGGCGCTTGATGACTGGATGCTTCCAATGCAGCTTGTCAGTGAGCCCGTCAATTACCGGTAATTGTTAGACTCTTTGACTGAGGAATAAAGCATGAACAAGTCGCTCCTGATGGCCGCCGTGATCGCCGCTGTTGCTCTGGCCGCCTGTGGCAAGAAGGAAGAAGTCGCTGCTGCTGCCGCTCCGGCCGTGGAAGCTGCTGCCTCGGCCATGGCCCCTGCCGCATCCGCCGTGGCTGATGCTGCCGCTTCGGCTGCTGGCACCGTCGCTGACGCTGCTTCGGGCGCTGCTGCTGCCGTCGCTGGCGCCGCTTCGGCGGCTGTGGACGCTGCTGCTTCGAAGTAAGCCACGTCTGCGCTTCTGCGCACGAAAAAGCCGCCGAAAGGCGGCTTTTTCATTTGTGCAGGCCAAGCCTGCGCAGCCGGACTGTGCAAACCCTCCCGAACACTGCCAGCGGCAGGCGGAAGGGTTGTGACGGTTCAGCGCAATTCGCTGACAAGCAGTTGCGCGATATTGCGTGCGCCGTCGTCCTTGGCCGCCGCGCCCTTGTCGTCGAGTATCGTCACCGAGCTGGCATTCCCCGCGTCCGCGCTCAGCTTGAGCCGGTAGCGTGTGCCCCGCAGGTCTTCCTTGCGGGCGCCGGTGAATACGCGTGCAAAGAACCCTGGGTCTTCCTGGCCAGCGAGCTTGGGGTCGACGTAGCGCACCACATAGCTCGACTGGCTGCGGTCCCGTTCTTCCACAGTGAAGCCGCTGCGGTCCAGCGCCAGACCGACACGGCGCCAGCTGCGCTCCAGCGTGTCGTCGATCTGCAACGCGGTGCCTGTGGCGGGGGTCAGCAGCCGAGCGCGCGCGGGGGCTGATGCCGCTGCACCGACGGTGCGCACTGCGCTGTCGACCGCCTTGCCCGTGGCAGTGCGATCGGCCTCTTCCACACCGGACAGGCGCAGCATCAGGCGGCCCAGCATCTCCGCTTCGAGTCCCGGATCGTTCGGGCGGTTCTGCCAACGCAGCGTGTCGCCAGCCCGGTCGATCGAGCCCATCTGCTCGACGCCACGGTGCGTGATGTAGATCTCGGTGATGGCGCCGTTGCGTTCCACGCGGGTGCGATAGCGGTCCCGCTCCCCCGAGTCGCGCAGCTTGTCGAAGACCTTGCCCACCACCCGGCTGACCACATCGGTGGGCAGTCTGGCGCGGTTTTCTGACCAGTCCGTTTCCATCACGCCAAGCTGTGGCGTGTCGGTGGTCAGCGTGAAGCCGTTGTCCTGCCAGAAGCTGCGCAGCGTGCCCCAGACTTGCTCAGGCGGCTGACGCACGACCAGCCAGCGCTGGTTGCCGGCGCGTTCGATGCGGACTTCTTCGCCTCCCGCAGCCGGACGGGCGGTCGCTGTAGCCGAGGTGGCGCTGGTGTCGGCGGTCTGGAGCGCATTGGCGCTGACCGTGCCGCCCGCCGGAGGCTGGTAGCGCGGGTCACTGGACAGCTGGGTCAGGTCGGGTGGCACCTGCAGCGTCGGGGCCGGGGTGCCTGCGGCAGTGCGGTAGTCGATCTTGCCCGAGGTGAAGGAATCCGACACTGCCGTGCAACCGCCAAGTCCGCAGGCGAGCAAGGCAGCCGCCACCGTGGCGTGGGCAGGGGAACGCAAGGACATCACAGGACCTTTCATCTCAGAGCAGTCCGGCTTCGCGCATCGCGCCTTCGAGGGGCTGGATCAGGCTGTCGGACATCGGCACCATCGGCAGGCGCAGCGCGCCGCCACACAGGCCGAGGCGCTGCATGGCCCACTTCACCGGGACCGGATTCGGTTCCGCGAACAGCAGCCTGTCGAGCGACAGCAGCTTGAAATGGATCGCGCGGGCTGCCGCTGCTTCACCGGCCACTGCGGCACGGCACAGCTCGGCCATGGCACGCGGGGCGATGTTGGCAGTGACGCTCACGTTGCCCTGACCACCCAGCAGCATCAGCGCGATGGCGGTGCCGTCGTCGCCGGAGTAGACGCCAAAGCCTGCAGGCGCATGCTTGATCAGCCAGGCGGCGCGTTCGATGTTGCCGCTGGCTTCCTTGATGCCGATGACACCCGGCAGCCCGGCCGCCCGCAGCGCGGTCTCCGGCAGCATGTCCGCCACCGTCCGGCCGGGCACGTTGTAGAGCATCATGGGGATGTCCACGGCTTCCGAGATGGCCTTGAAGTGCTGGAACATGCCTTCCTGCGAAGGCTTGTTGTAGTAGGGGACGACGCTGAGCGTGCAGTCGGCGCCGACCTCCTTGGCGTACTGCGACAGCGCGATGGCCTCACGGGTGGAATTGCCCCCTGCACCGGCCATCACCGGCACGCGGCCGGCGGTCTGCTCGACGGCGACACGGATGATCTCGCAGTGTTCTTCCACCGACACCGTAGGCGATTCGCCCGTGGTGCCGACGACGCCGATGCAGGCCGTGCCTTCGGCGATGTGCCAGTCGATCAGGCGGCGCAGGCTGGGGTAGTCCACGCTGCCGTCTTCGTGCATCGGCGTGACGAGTGCGACGATGCTGCCAATGATGGGATTCATGTGCAATAGTCCTTGTGATCTCGGGATTCTAACTGGCGTGCAACGGCCACCGCACCGGCTCGGCTGACGCGCCATCGGGGGGTGGGCGCACGGCGGCGATGCGCTGCACGAAGCGCGCAGGGGTGTCGAGGAACCCGTCTTCGTAGGCGATGACGCGCAACGCCGGGCGCACCGCATCGAGCAGCTCGCCCGGCTGCAGCAGGAAATCCGGGCGCGACGGCTTGCCCACGCTGGCGTTGCCGTGGGCGAAGGTTTCGTAGAGCAGCACTCCGCCGGGGGCGACGCTGGCCACGATGGCCGGCAGCAGCGGGCGCCACAGGTAATGCGTGACGACGACGGCGTCGAAGGTCCGCCCGGCCAGTGGCCACGGCCCGGCTTCCAGGTCCGCCACGATCACCTCGGCCGCCAGCGCGCGCAGGGACGCCACCGCGGCCGCGTCCCGGTCCACCGCCGTGACCTGGGCACCGCGTCCGGCCAGCCAGCGCACATGCCGGCCCTGACCACAGGCCAGATCCAGCACACGGGGAAGGGCATGGGCAGGGCGGTCGAGCCCGGGGATCAGCCCCGCGTGGCGAACGATCCAGGCCGAGGCGTTCAGAAGCAGCTCCACAGGCGGTTGCCCAGATCGACGATCAACGCCGGTTGCAGATAGGCGGCGAACACCAGCCCCAGCGCCACTGCAGCCACGGCGCCGGCCAGTGCGTGGCGTGCGGTCCGCCTCATGCGGGTTGTGCCATCGGCCGGGCGATGGCGGTTTCACGCACCGGCAGGTTCACCAGCGCGGCGAACACGCCCAGCGCGATGGCGATGCCCCAGACCACGTCGTAGCTGCCGTTGCGGTCATACAGATAGCCGCCCAGCCACACGCCCAGGAAGGAGCCGATCTGGTGGCTCAGGAAGACAAAGCCGCCCAGCATCGACAGGTACTGCACGCCGAAGATCTGCGCGACGACGGCGTTCGTGGGGGGCACCGTGGACAGCCACAGCACGCCCATCACGGCGGCGAACAGGTAGACGCTCATGGGGGTCAGCGGCGCGGCCAGGAAGGCGACGATCACCACCGAGCGTGCGAGGTAGATGGCCGCCAGGATGTGCCGCTTGGCCATGCGCTGGCCGAGCGAGCCGGCCGCGTAGGTGCCGACCACGTTGAACAGGCCGATCAGCGCCAGCGCTGTCGTCGCCACCTCGGGCGCCATGCCGTGGTCCTTGAGGTAGCTGGGCATGTGGACGCCGATGAACACCACCTGGAAGCCGCAGACGAAGTAGCCCGCCATCAGCAGCTGGAAGCTGCGGTAGCCCATCGCCTCGCGCAGTGCGGCGCCGATGCTCTGCTTCGGTCCGCTCGGGCCGCCGACCAGCGCCGGCTCACGCAGTCCCCACGCCAGCGGAATGATCACCAGCGCCGCACAGCCCAGCGCCATCAGCGCCTGCTGCCAGCCGAGGTGGGCGATCAGCCAGTTCTCGACCGGCACCATCAGGAACTGTCCGAACGAGCCCGCTGCAGCCGCCACCCCCATCGCCCAGGAGCGTTTGAGCGGGTCGATCTGCCGCCCGATCACGCCGTAGACCACCGCGTAGGTGGTGCCCGACTGCGCCATGCCGATCAGCAGGCCGGTGCTGGCGATGAAGGTGGGGCCGGTCGTGGACGTGGCCATCAGCACCAGCCCGAGCGCGTAGAGCACGCTGCCGCCGATGAGGACGCGGAAGGCGCCGAAGCGGTCGGCCAGCATCCCGGCGATCGGCCCGGCCAGCCCCCACGACAGGTTCTGGACCGCCATCGCGAAGGCGAAGGTCTGGCGCGTCCAGCCGCGCTCCATGGTGACAGGGGCGAGCCACAGGCCGAAGCCGTGGCGGATGCCCATCGACAGCGTGACGATGAGCGCGCCGCACAGCAGCACCTGCGTCATCGACAGCCGCTCAGGCGTCACGGGGGAAGGGGCGGTGGAGGGGCGCATCCGGCGGACTGTAGCGAAATTCTCGAACCGCTGCCCTGACGCTGCGTCCCTACAATCCGTTGCCATGGCCACCAAGACCTCGACTTCTCCTTCTCCCGCCGCTTACGGCGAAGCCTCGATCCGCGTCCTCAAGGGCCTGGAGCCGGTCAAGCAGCGCCCCGGCATGTACACCCGCACCGACAACCCCCTGCACATGGTGCAGGAGGTGATCGACAACGCCGCCGACGAGGCCCTGGCCCGCCACGGCCACCGCATCGGCGTGACGCTGCACACCGACGGCTCGGTCAGCGTCGAGGATGACGGGCGCGGCATTCCCTTCGGCCTGCACCCGGAGGAAGGCGTGCCCGTGGTCGAGATCGTCTTCACGCGGCTGCACGCGGGTGGCAAGTTCGACAAGGGTTCGGGCGGCGCCTACAGCTTCTCGGGCGGGCTGCACGGCGTCGGTGTCTCGGTGACGAACGCCCTGGCCACGCGGCTGCAGGTGACGGTCTGGCGCGAGAAGCAGGTCGCCACGCTGGCGTTCTCGGGCGGTGACGTGATCGAGCCGCTGACGGTGCGCCCGGCTGGCCCAGCCTCGTCCGGTGACCGCAAGCAGGGCACGACCGTGCGTGTCTGGCCCGACCCGAAGTATTTCGAGGCGGCAGACCTGCCGAAGAACGAACTCGTCCACCTGCTGCGCAGCAAGGCGGTGCTGATGCCGGGCGTGACGGTGACGCTGGCGCACGAGAAGACCGGCGAAGTGCAGACCTGGCTCTACCAGGGCGGCCTGCGCGACTATCTGGCGCAGAACCTGAGCGGCGAGCCACTGATCCCGCCGTTCGAGGGTGCGCAGTACGCCAGCCATGCTGCCGACGAGGCCTTCGCGGAAGGCGAGGGCGCGGCGTGGTGCGTCTCCTTCAGCGAGGAGGGCACCAACCTGCGCGAAAGCTACGTCAACCTGATCCCGACCATCGCCGGGGGCACGCACGAGGCGGGGTTGAAGGACGGGCTGTTCCAGGCGGTCAAGGGATTCGTCGAGATGCATGCGCTGTGTCCCAAGGGCGTGAAGCTGATGCCCGACGACGTGTTCGGGCGGGCCAGCTACGTGCTCTCGGCCAAGGTGCTCGACCCGCAGTTCCAGGGCCAGACCAAGGAGCGCCTGAACAGCCGCGATGCGCTGCGGCTGGTGTCGGCGTTCGTCAAGCCGACGCTGGAGCTGTGGCTGAGCCAGCACGTCGAGCACGGCAAGAAGCTCGCCGAACTCGTCATCAAGCAGGCGCAGGTCCGCCAGCGCGCCGGGCAGAAGGTGGAGAAGAAGAAGGGCTCGGGCGTGGCGGTGCTGCCCGGCAAGCTGACCGACTGCGAGAGCCGAGACCTGTCGATGAACGAGGTCTTCCTCGTCGAAGGCGACTCGGCCGGGGGCAGCGCCAAGATGGGCCGCAACAAGGAGACGCAGGCCGTGCTGCCGCTGCGGGGCAAGGTGCTCAACGCGTGGGAGGTGGAGCGCGACCGGCTCTTCGCCAACAACGAGATCCACGACATCGCGGTGGCCATCGGGGTCGATCCGCACGGGCCGGACGACCGGCCCGACCTGTCGGGCCTGCGCTACGGCAAGGTCTGCATCCTCAGCGACGCGGACGTGGACGGCTCGCACATCCAGGTGCTGCTGCTGACGCTGTTCTTCCGCCATTTCCCGCAACTGGTGGCGCAGGGGCACCTCTACATCGCCAAGCCACCGCTGTACCGCGTCGATGCCGCCGCCCGTGGCAAGAAGCCAGCCGCGAAGTTTTACGCGCTTGATGATGGAGAATTGCAGGCGATACTTGACAAGCTGCGCAAGGAAGGCGCCCGCGACGGTTCCTGGAGCATCGGCCGCTTCAAGGGGCTGGGCGAGATGAACGCCGAGCAGCTCTGGGAGACCACGCTGAATCCGGACACGCGCCGGCTGCTGCGGGTGGACTGTGGCGCGCTCGGGGTGGCCGAGACGACGGCGGCGCTGACCCGGCTGATGGGCAAGGGCGAAGCGGCCTCGCGGCGCGAGCTGATGGAGCTGCACGGAGATGCCGTGGACGTGGATGTCTGAGGCGTGGTGCGGCCAGACGGATTGACAGGACAGACAGGGGCGGGACGATGGAGCGTTTGAGTGGGGTGTTGGGACCGTTGGCCGGCAGCCTGGGGCCGTTTGCGCCCAAGGTGATCGGGGCGCTGGTGATGGTGCTGGTGGCCTGGCTGGTCAGCCGGCTCGTGCGGGCGGCGATCACGCGGCTGTGTGGTCAGCGCGGACTGGACGAGAAGCTGCAGTCGCCCGGCTTCTCGGTGATGCTGGCCAACGTCGGTGTCGGGCTGGTGTGGCTGTTCACGCTGCCGGGGCTGCTGGAGACGCTCGAGCTCAAGGGCCTGCTCGACCCGGTGAACGTCATGATGTCGCGCATCATGGGCTTCGTGCCGAACCTGGTGGGCACCGTCGTCGTGTTCGGCATCGGGTTCCTGGCCGCGCGCATCGTGCGCCAGATCGTCGCGGGGATGCTGCGGGCCGCGGGGTCCGAAAAACTCGCCGTGCGCATGGGTCTGGCCACCTCGCTGGGTGAAGGCGGGCTGTCGGGGCTGCTCGGCTCGCTGGTGTTCGCCTTCATCATGCTGCCGGTGCTGGCCGCGTCACTGGAGCCGCTGGGGCTGGACGCCGTGACCAGGCCGGTGAGCAACCTGCTCGACACCGTGATCGCGCTGATCCCGAAGGTGACGGCCGCCACGATCATCCTGGCGGTGGCCGCGCTGGTCGGGCGTGCGGTGGCGGGCATCGTCACCGGCGTGCTCAGCGGCATGGGCTTCAACGCGGTCTCGCAGCACCTGGGGCTGGGCACCACCAGCCGTCCCGGCGCCCGCACGCCCGCAGAGCTGGCCGGATCGGTGGCCATGTTCGCCATCGTGATCGTGGCGGTGATGCAGGCGTGCGAGGTGCTGGGCTTTGCCATCCTGACCACGCTGGTGGTCAACCTGGGCGCCGTGCTGGCCGGGGTGGCGGTGGCGGGGGTGGTGATGCTCGGCGGGCTGTGGCTGTCGAACTGGGTGGCGGGCCTGATCCGGGCGGGATCGGCGGCCAACGCCCCGGCACTGGCCAGCCTGGTGCGTGGCGCCATCCTGTTCTTCACGGCGGCGCTGGCGCTGCGGCAGGCCGGTCTGCCGGGTGACATCGTGGGCATCGCCTTCGGCTCGGTGGTCGGGGCGATCGCGGTGGGCGCGGCGGTGGCGGTGGGCGTGGGCGGGCGGCACGTGGCGGGCAAGCTGCTGGAAGAGGCGGTCGAAGCCCTGCGCACGACCCCGCCGGACACCGACACGCCGCCGATCCGCTACCCCGATTGAGTGGCGCTGGGCACACCATGTGGACCCGGCTGCGCCGCCGCCACTTCGACAGCCGATCCCTGGTCTGGCAGTTCACCGTGGTCACGCTGCTGCCGGCGGTGCTGGCGGCGGCGGTGCTGCACTGGGGCGTCGGGTCTGCGCCGGGCCTGACGCTGGCGGTGCTGCTGACGGCGGGGCTGTCGGCTGCGGTCAGCGCGGTGCTGGCGTACCGGGTCGGGCAGGCGCTGCGCCAGCTCGGGGCGGCCACGCAGGTCTTGCGCCGCAGCACCCCCCTGGACGACATGAACCTGCCCCTGCAGACCGCCAGCGCCGAGCTGCAGCGCGCCAGCGCGGGGCTGCGCCGGCTGGTCGAGCTGTGGCGGCGGCGCCAGCGGGAGCTGATCCTGCAGACCGAAGTGCTCGGCCGCCGACTGGAGCTGCGCACGCACGAGCTGGCCACCCTGCAGGATCTCTCCATCGGGCTGGCCAGCAAGACCGAGCTGCACGAGCTGGTCAACGAAGCCTTGGCCGCCTTGCAGCAGACCATGGCCTACACCAGCGCGTCGGTCTGGTCGCGCACCGCCCGTGACGAGGGCGGCCAGGTGGTGCTCATGGGCTACCGCCAGCACGAGGACGACGACCGCCCGGTGCCAGCCGAGGATCTCACGGGCATGCGCCTGTCCCGAGCCAACCTGCAGCACTACGAGCACATCGAGCGCCAGGGCGAGTCCATCGTCGAGAACCGGGTGCGCCAGAGCCTGCTGTCGTGGCTGTGGTCGTGGCTGTCGGACGATGCGCGCACCTCGGGCCTGTACCGGAGCACCAAGGCGTGGATGGCCGTGCCGCTGAAGTCGCGCGAGGCGGTGATGGGCGTGCTGCGGGTGGACCACGAGGAGCCGGACTTCTTCGATGCCGAGCGCATCCGGCTGCTGACCGCTGTCAGCAGCCAGACGGGTCTGGCCATGCGCCACGCGCAGCTGCTGGCCCAGCAGAAGGAGCAGGCGGTGGTCGCCGAGCGCAACCGCATCGCCCGCGACCTGCACGATGCCGTCTCGCAGACGCTGTTCGCGGCCAACGTCATCGCCGGCACGCTCGGACGGCTGGCGGCACGCCTGCAGGAGGATGGCCTGGACGCCACTGCCGCCACTGCGCTCCAGCAGCAGGCGGCGGCGCTGGAGCGGCTCAACAAGGGCGCGCTGTCGGAGATGCGGCTGCTGATGTACGAGCTGCGACCGGATGCGCTGCAGCACCTGCCGCTGGCCGAGCTGCTCCAGCATGCCATCGACGCGCTCGCCAGCCGCGGCACCATCGAGGTCTCGCAGCGCCTGGCCCGCGAGGACCGCCTGCCCAGCGCCACCCGCGTCCAGCTCTACCGCATCGCACAGGAAGCCCTGTCCAACATTGCCCGCCACAGCGGTGCCAGCCACGCCATCGTCGAATGGACCGTGCCCGAGCAAGGGCACGGTGGCCGGCTGCGCATCGCCGACGATGGACACGGCTTCGACATCACCGTGTCGCCCCCAGGCCATTTCGGCCTGCGCAACATGACCGAACGGGCCGCCGAAATCGGCGCGACCTGGCAGCTCACCTCGGGACCGGACGAGGGCACGGACATCCGGCTGGAACTCACATGAACGCACACGCCCCTACCCCTGCTTCCGAACGCATCCGCGTCTTCATCGTCGATGACCACCCGATGATCCGCGCCGGCCTGGTCGGCATGATCGCGGGTGAAAGCGACTTCACCTGCGTGGGCGAGGCCGGTCACGGCGCGGACGCCGTGCGCATGGTGCCGGCGCTGCAGCCCGACGTGGTGCTGATGGACCTGCTCATGCCGCAGATGGACGGCATCGAGGCCATCCGCCAGCTCCGCCCCCTGGCCCCCGGTACCCGCTTCCTCATCCTCACCAGCCTGACCGAGCCGGGCGAGGTGCAGCGTGCGCTGGCGGCGGGCGCGGTGGGCTACCTGACCAAGACGGCCTCGGCGCACGAGCTGGTCAACACGATCCGGGCGGCCCACGCCGGGCGGCGGGTGCTGTCCCCGGAGGCGACCGAAGCCCTGATCAGCGTCTCGCAGAACACGACCCCCGGCGCCGACCTGACCCAGCGCGAGCGCGAGCTGCTGGCGCACATGGCGCGTGGCCTGAGCAACCAGGACATCTCGGAGCAGCTCGGCATCGCGCTGCCCACGGTCAAGTTCCACATCACCAACATCCTGAGCAAGCTGGGCGTGGGCAACCGCACCGAGGCGGTGCTGCTGGCGCTGCGCCACAAGCTGGTGCCGGCCAACCGGGGCTGACTCCCTTGCAAGTGCGGGCCTCCACCCAGACTTTGGTCTGGGTGGAGGCCCGCCGATGGGCTGGCAGTGCGCGGCGTCGTCCTGCCTAAGATGCGTCCTGCGAGCCGACATGTCCTCCCCCCCGCGGACGGCTCGCAGGGAACATAACTGGCAGGGAGGAATTTTTTCACCGTCGAGCATACGATGGGCATCTGCCAGATTCTTCCCGACTCCCCATGTCTCCTCTTTCCTGTCTGCGCACTGCGGTGCGCGCGGCCTGGCTGGCTGCTGCGGTCCTGAGCGGCCCGGCGTCGCTGGCAGCGTCCACCCTTGCCGGTTGCCCGCTGTTCCCGCCGCAAGCGGTCTTCAACCAGCGCATCGACGATGTGCAGCGTTTCCCCCCACACCCGCAGAGCGCCGCCTGGCTGGCCTTGATCGGTCCGGGCCGCAGGCTGCACGCCGACTGGGGCCGCACGGTCGACCCGCACCAGACCGACCGCTATTACGGCATCCCCTACAACATCGTCGACGGCACACCCGCCACCACCCGCTGGCCGCTGGTCAGCCACGACATCCAGGACGGCCGCGATGCCAGCGGCCGTGGCGTGCCGTCCGAGAGCGACTGCGCGGTCGGCGACCTGGGCCGGCCTGCGATCCAGCGCGGCTGTGACGCGGTGATTCCGTCGCGGCGGCGCTTTCCCTATCCGCACGACGCTGCGCTCAAGGCTGAACACGGCGCCTGCAACGATCCTGCCACCTGCGGCGACCGGCATGTGCTGGTGCTGGAGCAGGGCGCCTGCCGGTTGTGGGAGAGCTACTTCAGCTACCAGGTCAACGGCCGCTGGGGCGCCTACTCCACCGCCGCGTGGGAGCTGACCTCGATGGACATGCGTCCGCAAGGCTGGACCTCGGCCGACGCCGCCGGGCTGCCCATCCTGCCGCTGCTGGCCCGCATCGACGAGGTGGAGGCCGGTGTCATCCCGCATGCGCTGCGCGTGACCTTCCGCGACGCCGTGCTCGACCGCCGCCACACCTGGCCCGCCAGCCACTCCGCCGGGACGACCCGGCCCGAGGCCATCCCGTTCGGCGCCCTGCTGCGGCTGCGCGCGGATTTCGACATCCCGTTCTGGTGGACGGCACAGGCCAAGGTGCTGGCGCGCACGATGCAGAAATACGGCCTCTACGTCGCCGACATCGGCTCGGACTTCTTCGTGCAGGGCGAGCCGGACACCCGCTGGAGCCGCCTGACCGTCTGGCAGATCCAGCGCATGAAGCTGGACGCCTTCGAGTTCGTCGACCTGGGCAGCGTCACCCGGCATCCGCGCTTTCGACCGGATTCCTACCAGGCGGCCTGGTGAGGCCACAACCAAGGTCGTGGTCCACGCCTGACCTCCGGGTGGTCCTGCGCAGGACATGGCGGCCTACCATGGCTTGGCGAGCCGCTCATCCTGCCCCCCCGCGGATGGCTCGCAGGACACATAACTGACAGGGAGGGCCTTTTGGGCGTTCGCACCCCAGCGGTGCGCACCCACACCAGGCTTCTGTCCGGCGAACACGCCATTCCCGCCTTCCGATCCTGCCCGTGCAACACCCGATCCCCGCCATGACTCCTTTCTACGCCCTCAGCCTGCTGTCGATCGCCGCTTTCGCTGCCAATGTGGCGCAGGCCCAGACCGCCGCACCCGTGGCCCCGGCCGCCACGCTCAAGACCGACGGCAAGCTGCGCGCCGCGCTGGGCCTGGGCGCCAGCGTTTCCTCCGGCAACAGCCGCACGTCCAATTTCTCGCTGGCCGCGCAGGGTGTGCGCGCCACGGCGCAGGACAAGTCCACCGTCTACGCCTCGGCCCTGTATGCCCGCGCTGCCGGTGTGACCTCGGCCGAACAGCTGCGCGCCGGTGGTCGCTACGACTACAACCTGAGCGCCGACACCTTCGCCTTCGGCACGGCCGATCTGGAGCGTGACAAGCTCGCCAACCTGTCGATGCGCGGCGTGTTCGGCGCGGGTGCGGGCCTGCACGTCATCAAGACGCCGACGACCAGCTTCGATGTCTTCGGTGGTCTGGCCTACAACGCCGACAAGTACGTCGCGCCAGCCGTCGTCGATGGTCAGTCGCGTTCGTCCTACGGCTACGCCGCGCTGCTGCTCGGCGAAGAGTCGCAGCACCGCCTGAGCGACACCACCAGCGTGTTCCAGCGTCTGACCGTCTACCCGAACCTGCGCAACCGCGGTGAGTGGCGCGCCAGCTTCGCCTCGGGCCTGTCGGTGGCGATGTCGAGCCAGATGAACCTGAACGTCGGGCTGGGCTACGCCTTCAACTCGGATCCGGGCGTCGGCCGCAAGCGCGGTGACACGCTGCTGACCACGGGCGTGTCGGTCAAGTTCGACTGATCCGGCGACTTCGACGGTTTTGCCTGACCGCCTGGGAGCGCCCATGGAGCTGGAACTTGGCACGTGGTCGATCCTCGTGCAACTGCTGCTGATCTTTGTCCTGGTGGCCGTGTTCGCCGGGCGGCGTCACCTGAAGGCCCGGCGGGATGCCCGCCAGCCGCCGGCTGGCGCACCCCCTGCCGCTGTTGCCCCGCCGACGGCCATGGTCCGCAGCCCGATGCCGCCGCGGCCCGTGCTGACGGAGCTGCCGCCGGAGTTGCCGCCAGAGCTGGTGCACCCGAGCTTCACCGACACCTGTGCCGACTGGGCGCCGGTACGGGGGGCTGCGCCGAGCACACGCTTCAGCCTGTCGGACTGGTCCGCGCCCACCGACAGGGTGGCGCTGGACACCGTGTCCGACCCCGCCGATCTGGTCTGGGCCGAGCGCACCTCCACGCCGCCGGCTGCCCCGGCACGCACGGCGGCGGCGTCGATGTCCTGCACAATCGTGCCCCAGGCGCAACACTGCACCTGACGTGACCTGGTCCGGTCTCGCCTGAGGGCGGTGTCGGGTCACGCCGTGACCCGAAGCCCAAGATGGACCAGACCACGATCGACTTCTCCCCCGTGCCGCCCGCGGCCGATGACGCGCTGACCCTGGCCCGCTACGCCGAGCGCGCCTACCTCGAATACGCGCTCAGCGTCGTCAAGGGCCGGGCACTGCCCGATGTCTGCGATGGCCAGAAGCCCGTGCAGCGCCGCATCCTCTACGCGATGCAGCGCATGGGCCTGACCACCACGCGCAGCACCAGCGGCCAGACCAGCGGCTCCCGGCCCGTCAAGAGCGCCCGCGTCGTCGGCGACGTGCTCGGCCGCTACCACCCGCATGGCGACACCGCCGCCTACGACGCGCTGGTGCGCATGGCGCAGGACTTCGCGCTGCGCTACCCCCTCATTGACGGCCAGGGCAACTTCGGCTCGCGTGATGGCGACGGCGCCGCGGCGATGCGCTACACCGAGGCGCGGCTGGCCCCCATCGCGCGGCTGCTGCTCGACGAGATCGACGAGGGCACCGTCGACTTCATCCCCAACTACGACGGTTCGACCGAGGAGCCGCGCCAGTTGCCCGCCCGGTTGCCGTTCGTGCTGCTCAATGGCGCTTCCGGCATCGCGGTCGGACTGGCCACGGAAATCCCCAGCCACAACCTGCGCGAAGTCTCGGCGGCCGTGGTCGCACTGATCCGCGACGAGCACCTCGGCGACGACACGCTGCACGCCCTGCTGCCCGGCCCGGACTACCCCGGCGGTGGCCAGCTCATCAGCAGCGAGAGCGACATCCGCGACGCCTACCGCACGGGCCGCGGCTCGCTCAAGGTGCGCGCCCGCTGGAAGATCGAGGATCTGGCACGTGGACAATGGCAGCTCGTCGTGACGGAACTTCCCCCCGGCGCCAGCAGCCAGCGCGTGCTCGAAGAGATCGAGGAGCTGACCAATCCCAAGGTCAAGACCGGCAAGAAGGCGCTCACGCCGGAGCAGCTCCAGCTCAAGGCGACGGTGCTGTCGGTGCTCGACGGCGTGCGCGACGAGTCGAGCAAGGACGCGGCCGTGCGGCTGGTGTTCGAGCCCAAGAGCCGCGCCACCGACCAGCAGGAGCTGGTCACCACGCTGCTGGCGCACACCAGTCTGGAAAGCTCCGCGCCGGTCAATCTGACGATGGTGGGGGCCGACGGCCGGCCGACGCAGAAGAGCCTGCGCCAGATGCTCACCGAGTGGACCGGCTTCCGGCTCGCTACCGTGCGCCGCCGCACCGAGCACCGGCTGGCCCGCGTGCTGGACCGCATCCACATCCTTGAAGGGCGGCAGACCGTGCTGCTCCACCTCGACGAGGTGATCCGCATCATCCGCGAGAGCGATGAGCCGAAGGCCGCGCTGATCGAACGCTTCCGCCTGAGCGACCGGCAGGCCGAGGACATCCTGGAGATCCGCCTGCGCCAGCTCGCCCGGCTGGAGGCGATCAAGATCCAGCAGGAACTCCTGGAGCTGCGTGGCGAGCAGGGCAAGCTGGACGACATCCTGGGCAACCCGAACTCGCTGCGCCGGCTGGTCATCCGCGAGATCGAGGCCGACACCAAAGCCTTCGGCGACGACCGCCGCACGTTGATCCAGGCCGAAAAACGCGCCGTGGCCGAGGTCAAGGTGGTGGACGAGTCGGTGACGGTGGTGGTGAGCCAGAAGGGCTGGGTCCGCGCACGCACCGGGCATGGGCATGATGCGGCCGGCTTCGCGTTCAAGGCGGGCGACGGGCTGTACGGGACGTTCGAGTGCCGCACGGTCGATCCGCTGATCGTCTGCGGCAGCAACGGGCGGGTGTATTCGGTGCCGGTCAGCGCCTTGCCGGGCGCGCGGGGCGACGGGGCACCGATCACCTCGCTGATCGAGCTGGAGTCGGGCACGCAGATCCTGCACTACCTGGCGGGGCCGGCCGAGCAGATGCTGCTGCTGGCCCACAGCGGTGGCACGGGCTTGCTGGCGAAACTCGGCGACCTGGTCACGCGGCAGAAGGGTGGCAAGGGGTACTTCACGCTGGAAGCCGGCGAGCAGTGGTTCCTGCCGGTCAAGGTGGAGCCGCACCACACGCAGCTCGCCTGTCTGGCCGGTGGCGGGCGGCTGCTGGTGTTCGGCCTGGGCGAACTCAAGCACCAGCCCAACGGCGGGCGAGGGCTGACGCTGATGGAGGTGGACGCCGGTGCGGGCGATCCCCTGCTGGCGGTGGTGCCGTTCTCGGCAGCACTGCGGATGGCTGGCGTGGGGCGTGGCGCCAAGGCGCGCCAGGAGGATCTGCGTCCGGGCGCACTGGCTGCGTTCGTGGGCCGGCGTGCGCGCAAGGGCAAGGCGCTCGACACCACCATGCAGGTGCAGACGCTGAGCGCCTTGTGATGGGCCCTGTGAATCTCGGGGCGGACAGGTTTGCGGGAATTTGGCAGTTTTCCGCCCGCAATTGATAAAATTCGATCAGGGTTAATATGGTTTAAGGAGACTGGCCTAGGTTCGCGTTAGTCTGTGGCTGGTTTTCGACGGGCAATTGTGTTCAAATCGTAACTGTCGTGAGGGTAAATGCCATCCGGCGTCCTCCGCGTTCCCTTCGTTGCGCACGCGCCGCACGCTGCGCGAACCACCAGTTCCCCCGCACCGTGCCACTCCGGTGGCGCGGGCTTTCAGGCCCGGCCATTTGTTTTGGTCGGGCCTTCTTTTTGTTTCAAACTAAGGCCGCCTTCATTCCCGGCCAGTACCATCGGGTCATTCACCAAGACCGAGGGATATTTTCAAATCATGCGATTGCTGCTGGCGGAAGACGACCCTTTGCTGGGCGATGGTCTGCGTGCTGGACTCAAGGCCCTGGGTTTCCAGGTGGATTGGGTCCGCGACGGGGTGGCGGCCGAGCGCGAGCTGCTGAACCAGACCTACACCGCCGCGATCCTCGACCTGGGCTTGCCGCGGGTCGATGGCATGGATGTGCTGCACAACCTGCGCACCCGTGGCGTGGCGACCCCCGTGCTGGTGCTGACGGCGCGCGACGCGGTGCCGCAGCGCATCCAGGCGCTCGACCTGGGTGCCGACGACTACGTGGTCAAGCCGGTCGACTTGCATGAACTCGCCGCCCGGCTGCGCGCCCTGGTGCGCCGCTCGCACGGGCAGGCGCAGGACCGCCTGAGCTGCAACGGCGTCGACCTGCAGCCCGCTTCCCGAGAAGTCTGGGCCGATGGCGAGACCGTCAAGCTCTCCAGCCGCGAGTTCAGCCTGCTGCACGTGCTGATGCTGCGTCCGGGCCGCGTGCTGACCCGCGAGCAGCTGGAAAACCACCTCTACGGCTGGGGCGAGGAAGTCGGCAGCAACACCATCGAAGTCCACGTCCACCACCTGCGGCGCAAGCTGGGCTCGCACCGCATCCGCACCGTGCGCGGGGTCGGCTACGCGTTCGCGGCCCAGTCCAGCCCCGCGCCTACCGACGCCGGCCCCGACAGCAGCCTCGCCCCGCTGTGACCATCCGCACTGGCAGCAGCTCGCTGCGCACGCGGCTGCTGCGGCGGGTGCTGACGGGGGTGGCCTTGCTGTGGCTGCTGGCGGCGGTGCTGGCCTGGGCGGACACGCGGCGCGAACTCGATGACCTGCTCGACGGCCACCTGGCGCAGTCCGCTTCGCTGCTGGTGGGCCTGCAGCTGCAGGACGGCGGGGAGGTGCTGCTGCCCCCGGCCAACAACCTCCACCGCTACTCGCCCCGCGTGGCTTTCCAGGTCTGGCGGGCCGGGCAGCTCGACATGCATTCGTGGAACGCGCCGGCCGAGCCACTGGCGCCGCTGCAGCCCGGCTTCCACGCCTCGCGGCTGGCCGGGCGCGAGTGGCGGGTGTTTGCGGCCCGGCCAGCCAAGTCCGACGTGATCGTGCTGGTCGGCGAGCTGAGCTACTCGCGCGCCGAGATCCTGCAGGCGGTGCTGCGCAGCTCGCTCTTGCCGCTGCTGGTGGCGCTGCCGCTGCTGGGCCTGAGCGTGTGGTGGGCGGTGCGGCTGGGGCTGGTGCCGCTGGACCGGCTGGGCAAGGAGCTGGCCGCACGCGATCCCGCCGCGCTCGACCCGATCCAGATGCACGACGCCCCCACCGAGCTGCTGCCGCTGGTGCAGGCCCTGAACGAACTGTTCGACCGCACGACGGCGCTGCTGGTCTCCGAGCGTCGCTTCACCGCCGACGCTGCCCACGAGCTGCGCACCCCCATTGCCGGCATCCGCGCCCAGGCACAGGCGGCACTCGCAGTCCACGATCCCGCCGCCCGTCGCCACGCCCTGCAAGCCACGCTGGTCGGCTGCGACCGGGCCACGCGGCTGGTGCAGCAGCTGCTGACGCTGGCCCGTCTGGAAGCGGAACCGCAGTCCCGGCTGGCCCAGGTCGATCTGGTGGTGCTGGCCCGCGACGAGGTGGTGGAGATCGCCTCCTCCGCCTTCGAGGAAGGGCAGGAGCTGCAGCTGGAGGCGCCCGAGGAAGTGGGGTGGCTGCAGGTGCGTGCCGAGCCGACGCTGCTGGCCGTGCTGCTGCGCAACCTCATCGACAACGCGCTGCGCTACAGCCCGCGCGGCGCGACGGTGCGGGTGTCGGTGGTGCCGGTGATGCCGGACTGGGTGATGCTGGTGGTGGAGGACAGCGGTCCCGGCCTGCCCCCCGAGCACCTGGCACGGCTGGGCGAACGCTTCTTCCGGGCGCTGGGCAACGAGCGGCCGGGCAGCGGGCTGGGCTGGTCGATCGTGCGCCGCATCGCGCTGGCGCTGCACCTGTCGGTGGAGGTGGACCGCTCGCCGGACCTGGGTGGCCTGCGGGTGCAGGTCGGGATGCGGCTGGCGGGGGCCGATCCGGATGAACCCTCGGATACCGCACCTCAGCCCGGGTTGCGGATGCCCAGGGCTGAGGGGGTCTCGCGGTCCCAGACGTAGCGGCACAGCGTCTTGCTCTCCGGCAGGAGGTAGATCACCTGCGCGGCCTCGCTGGGGGGCAAGGTGCTGCCGGAGTGGTCGGTCTGCGCCCAGGCCGGGCGCAGGCTGCGGCCTTGGGGGGTGCGCGCGAAGGCCCGCAGGCGGCGGTCGAGCGTGGCCGCGTCGCCCGGATCGAACCGCTCCCACAGCAGGTCCACCGGCAGGCCGTCGAGCAGCCGGATCAGCGTCGCGCCCTCGTCGCGCAGCAGCGCCAGCACGGCGTCCTCGTCACGGATCTGGCCGCGCAGGCGCCGCCAGTCGTCGAACAGCATGGGCTGCATGTCCTCGAGGTGGACGCCGGCATGCGAGAGCGACTCCTTCCACGCCGTCAGCTCGCTGGTGTTGACGCTGCTGGCGAGCCAGCGGCGGCGCTGGCGGCCCAGCGGCAGCAGCATCACATGCCGATCTCCCGGCCCCAGCGCCTGCTCGAAATGCGCGCGCGCCTGGGCCAGCATGGCCGCGTGCGAGCCTTCGCCGTCGATCAGCCGGTGCAGCACGTACTCGTCGGCCACGCGCAGCCGGGCGATTGCCGGCAGCGTGTCCACGTCCGCCAGCCGCAGGGCCGCCAGCGCCGCCGACAGGGCCGCGCCGCCACTGCCGCCAGCACTCGCCGACGCCTGACTCTGCGGCGTCCAGCCCGCGCCCAGCAGCTGCGCCTGGCAGCCCCGCATGCGCAGCTCCAGCCACAGCTCAGACCGCCAGCGCCACGGCACGTCGGGCTTCCTCCAGCGAGACCAGTCCGGCGCTCACCCAGTCGCGGGTGGCGTCCTGCAGGCCGGTGTAGCCCTCGCGGGCGGCTGCCGTCTGCCAGGCGTGCGGAGTGGCGCGGCTGGCGAGCAGCTCGGCCAGCGCCGGGCTGAGCGCCAGCCAGCGGCTGACCACCTGCCGGCCCATGTGTCCGGTGTGGTCGCAGGCCGCGCAGCCCAGACCGCGCACGGAGGGCGGCTGTCCGCTGCGCGCCGGGGCCATGGGGCGGCTGCACGAGGGGCAGTTCAGCCGCAGCAGGTGCTGCACCAGCACGCCGCGCACGGCATGCGCCAGTACCGCCGCCGGCCAGCCCAGCCGCTCCAGCCGCACCAGCGCCGACCAGGGGTCGGGGGCGGCCAGTCCCAGCACCACCGCCCGGCCTTGCAGCACCTCGTCGAGCAGGACGGCCATCGCCTCGGGCGTGCCCGGTTCGTCGACCACGAGCAGGTCGGGGTCTTGCGCGAGGGCGTCGTCCAGCAGTGCACTGCTGGGCCGCGTCAGGGCCACGACCCGCTGACCGCTGGCGGTGCGTTCGCGGACCAGGGCCTGCAGCGTGTCGGTCTTGCCTTCGCCCCGTGGGGCGGCCACCAGCCACACGCCGTGCCGTCGCTCCAGCGCGGTGCGCAGGCGCGCCAGGGTGGCCTCGTCGTGGCCGAGGTCGTCCAGGCTGGGCGGGTGGTCGCAGGCGGCTGACGGGGGCAGGCGCAGCACGGCCGCCCGGTGCGTGCCCGCCAGGCTGACCGGTGCGTGCAGCGCCAGACCGGCGTGCAGCAGCGGCAGCAGCCCGTCGCGTGTCGCGGCGGACTGCAGCGCCTCGAACACGGTGGTGAACGGTGGCAGGGTTTCGTCCGGCGGCAGGGCCACGGCGCGCAGCACCCCGTCGACCCGCATCCGCCACTGTCCGGCCGGACCGGCCGTGGGGTCGAAGGCGGGGGGGACGGCGGCGGTGGCGGGCAGCCAGTGCAGGTGCGTGGCGCGGGCGGCCAGCGCCTGGCGCAGCACGGCATCGAGGTGGCGCAGCGCGTCGGGCGTGGCGGGCAGCGTGCCGCCGGAGGGCTGCCCGTCGGGGTGGTGCGTGGCGTCGGCCAGCCGGGTCTGCTCGATGCGGTCCACGAAGCCCAGCAGCGCCTGCACGGGGGTGACATACCAGCGGGTGCGCGGATGGCCGGCGTCGCGCAGGCGGGCTTCCAGCCAGAGGCGGTGGTCGCGGTCGAAGGGGTCGGCCAGCACCAGCGCGATGGCCCCGTCGGCCGCCCGCAGCGCCACGCACAGCCGCTGCCGGCTGACCTCGATCGGGATCAGCCGGGTATCGGCCTGCTCGACGCTGGCCCGGTTCAGCTCCGCAGGCGGCATGCCGCTGGCCAGTCCGAGCCAGTCGCGGAAAGTGTGGTCCTGCGCCGACGGCGGGGCCGGACGGTGCGTGTCGGCGCTGTAACGCCGCATCAGGCGCTGGACGACCCGTTCGGCCTGTTCCTGCGCCAGTGCCCTGGACTGTTCCTGCTCGCTCATGGCGCCATTAGGCCCGAGGCGTGTGGCCAGATCGGCCCCGCGCCTGCGGGACGGCGTCCCCGAGGTCCGGGGCCGGCGCCATGGCCGCCCGCAGCAACGCCACCGCCAGCGCGCCCAGGGCCGCGAACAGCGCCGCGCTCCACAGCTCGAACGGCACGCCCAGCAGCGACACCGCCGCGTCCGCACACGACGCGCGCACCTCGAACACCTCCGGCTGCCATGCATCCAGCCCCAGCCCGGAGACGATCCGGTCGGCCAGCGTCATGTCGCAGGACGGCAGCCTGGCGGCCACCAGGTGCTGGTAGAGCGCCGCCGCCAGTCCGCCCAGCCCGAGCAGGGCCACCAGCAGCGCCGAGAGTCCCGTCGCGACCCGGCCGCCCGGCCCGCGCGGCAGTGCCGCCGCGAGCAGGGCCACCGCCGCGATCAGCAGGTAGACGACGCGCTGCAGGATGCACCACGGACACGGCTCCATCCCGTGGACGTGCTGCGCGTACAGCGCCCCGGCCACGCTGGCCAGACACGCCAGCGCAACCAGCACGAAGGCCAGCCGGGCGTGGCGCTGCAACAGACCGGCAGCGTTCATTCGACTTCGGCGATCAGCTCGATCTCGACGCAGGCGCCCAGCGGGATCTGCGCGACCCCGAAGGCGCTGCGGGCGTGGGCGCCGATCTGGTCGCCGAAGACCTGCGCGAAGAGCTGCGAGGCGCCGTTGGTGACGAGGTGCTGCTCGGTGTAGTCGCCAGTGCTGTTGACCAGGCTCATCACCTTGACGATGCGGCGCACGCGGCCCAGGTCGCCGACCGCCGCCTGCAGCGTGCCGAGCAGGTCGATGGCGATGGCGCGGGCGGCCTGCTGGCCCTCGGCGGTGGTCATGGTCTTGCCGAGCTGGCCGACCCAGGGCTGGCCATCGCGCTTGGCGATGTGGCCGGACAGGAAGACCAGGTTGCCGGTCTGCACGAAGGGCACGTAGGCGGCGGCGGGGATGGCCACGGGCGGCAGGGTGATGCCGAGGTCCTGGAGGCGTTGCGAAATGGTCATGGAGAAAACGTCGGTGGAGGGCTGGAAATGAAAAAAAAGGGGGAGGCCACGGTGTGCCATCTGCACGATCCTACACTGGCAAGCGCCAATCGAACTGAGCGGAAGGGCGGCGTGGATGCAGACATCAGGCCGGGGGCGCGGCGGGTGGCGGTGGGCGGCGGCCGGGGGGCTGCTGGGCACGGCGTGGCAGGTGCAGCAGGCCACGCTGGTCGGCGCGCAGGGGCGCTGGCTGGCCGTCGGGGTGGCGCTGGGGCTGCTGGCCGTCGGCGTGGTCCGCCGGTCGGCGGTGTGGACCCTGCTGGCGGCGGCCTTGCTGGGCGGGGCGCTGACCGACTGGCGCGCCGGGCTGCGGCTGGCTGACCGGCTGGACCCTCGGCTGGAGCAGCAGACGCTGACGCTCACGGGCGTGGTGGTGGGGCTGCCGGTGCTGCGCACGGACGGGGTGCGCTTCGACCTGCTGGTGGACAGGGCAGGGGCGCCGTCCGGCGTGCCGTCGCGGCTGGGGCTGGCGTGGTTTTCCGGGGGAAGCACGCCCGTGGCCCTTCCACGTGCGGGCCAGCGGTGGCGGCTGACGCTGCGGCTGCGCTTGCCGGACGGGCCGGTCAATCCGCATGGATTCGACGCGACGCTGGCGCTGTTCGAACGCGGCGTGGGGGCGGTCGGCACGGTGCAGCGCGCCGAGTTCCTGGCGGACACGGGCGACGCCGCGGTGGACCGCCTGCGCCAGACGCTGCGCGACCGCCTGCACCAGACCTTGGGGGACACGCCAGCGGCGGGGCTGCTGGCCGCGCTGGCGGTGGGCGACCAGGCGGCGATCGAGCGCGGCGACTGGGCGGTCTTGCGCACCACGGGCGTGGCGCATCTGGTGTCGATCAGCGGGCTGCATGTGACGCTGCTGGGCTGGCTGGGCGGGGTGGTGATCGGGCGGTGCTGGCGGCTGCGCAGCGCGTGGCTGCTGGTGCGGCCGGCGCCGGTGGTGGCGCGCTGGGGCGGGCTGGCGGTGGCGGTGGGGTATGCGCTGCTGGCGGGGTGGGGCGTGCCGGCACAGCGCACGGTGCTGATGCTGGCGATCGTCGCCGTGCTGCGCAGCGGGGCGTGGCGCTGGTCGGGCGGGCGCATCCTGCTGGCCGCCGCAGCGGGCGTGGTGCTGCTGGACCCTTGGGCGCTGCTGCAGGCGGGGTTCTGGCTGTCGTTTGTCGCGGTGGCGCTGCTGGTGCTGGGTGGGGCACCGCCGTCCAGCGTGCTGCAGACCGGCTGGCGCAGCCACACGCTGGTCGCGCTGCGCGGTCTCTGGCGCACGCAGTGGGTGGTGACGGTCGGGCTGGCACCGTGGACGGTGCTGTTCTTCCAGCAGGTCTCGCTGGTGTCGCTGCTGGCCAATGCGGTGGCGATTCCGGCGGTGACGCTGCTGCTCACGCCGCTGGCGCTGCTCGGGCTGGTGTGGGCGCCACTGTGGGGCGGGGCGCTGCCGGTGGTGGAGGGGCTGATGACGGTGCTGCAGACGATGGCGGCGTGGCCATGGGCGAGCGTGCATCTGCCGGCGGTGCCGCTGTGGGCGCAGGCGCTGGCGGTGGTGGCTGCTGCGTGGCTGGTGGCGCCGCTGCCACTGGGGTGGCGGCTCGCGGGAGTGCCGCTGCTGCTGCCGATGGCGTGGCCCGCGCTGCCGGTGCCGCCACCGGGGGAGTTCGAGCTGCTCGCCGCGGACATCGGCCAAGGCAACGCCGTGCTCGTGCGGACGGCACACCACCACCTGCTCTACGACACCGGCCCCGCCTACGGCCGCCACGGCGAGACCGGCAACGCGGGCGAGCGGGTGCTGGTGCCGCTGCTGCACGCAATGGGCGTGCGCCGGCTCGATCACCTGGTCATCACCCACCGCGACACCGACCACAGCGGTGGCGCGCCGGCCATCTTCCAGGCGCTGCCGGTGGGGCTGCTGCACAGCGCGCTGGAGCCGGAACACCCCTTGCGCGGCCGGGCGCCCCACCAACGCTGCACGGCCGGCACGCGCTGGATCCGGGACGGCGTGGCCTTCGAGTTCCTGCACCCCGAGGCCACCGACCACGACCGGCCGGGCCTCGCCGTGCTGCGGCCCAACGCGGTGTCCTGCGTGCTGCGGATCGTGTCGGCCGGCGGGCGGGTGGCGCTGCTGACCGGCGACATCGGCGTGGAGCAGGAGCTGCGGCTGGTCATCCGCCAGCGCGCCCAGTTGCGGGCAGACGTGCTGCTGGTGCCGCACCACGGCAGCGGATCGTCCTCGGCCCTGCATTTTCTCAATTCGGTGGCGCCGCGCTGGGCTATCGTGCAGGCGGGGCGGCACAACCGCTACGGACATCCGGCGCCCGCAGTCCTCGCCCGCTACGCCGCGCAAGGTGCCGAGGTGGTCACGACGCCCCAATGTGGTGCATGGCACTGGCGCAGTGCCGACGCAGCGGCGGTCTGCACCCGTTCGCAGCGTCCGCGCTACTGGCAGCGGGCCGAGTCGGTGCCCGCTGCCGGGGTGCCGCCGCAGGATGGCCCTGATATTGCTAAGTCTTCCCCCAACGCTCTCCACGATCCACCACGCCCATGAGACCGATGTTCGACGAAATGCATGCCACCGGTGCCACCGCCACCGACACCGCGGTGCGGGACCACTATCGAACCTATGCCCGCTGGCTGGCCCAGCAGCCGTCCGACGCGATGCGTGCGCGGCGCGAGGAGGCGGAGATGATCTTCCGCCGCGTCGGGATCACGTTTGCCGTCTACGGCGACAAGGATTCCGGCGAGGGCACGGAGCGGCTCATCCCCTTCGACCTGATCCCGCGGGTCATCCCCGCCCACGAGTGGCGCGAGATGGAGGCGGGCCTGACGCAGCGCGTCACGGCGCTCAACCGCTTCATCCACGATGTCTACCACGGCCAGGAGATCGTCAAGGCGGGGATCGTGCCGGCCGACCAGATCCTCTCCAACGCGCAGTTCCGTCCCGAGATGGTCGGCGTGGACGTGCCCGGCGGTGTCTACTCGCACATCTCCGGCATCGACATCGTGCGCGTCGCCAACCCGGACGGCAGCGGCCAGTACTACGTGCTGGAGGACAACCTGCGCGTGCCCAGCGGCGTGAGCTACATGCTCGAAAACCGCAAGATGATGATGCGGCTGTTCCCGGACCTGTTCGCCAACCACCGCATCGCCCCGGTCGCGCACTACCCCGACCTGCTGCTGGAGACGCTGCGCGAGGTCGCCCCGAACGGCGTCAACGACCCGACGGTCGTGGTGCTGACCCCCGGCATGTACAACTCGGCCTACTTCGAGCACGCCTTCCTGGCCCAGCAGATGGGCGTCGAGCTGGTCGAG
The DNA here is from genome assembly GCA_013299055.1 of Sphaerotilus sp. Classification (GTDB taxonomy): domain Bacteria; phylum Pseudomonadota; class Gammaproteobacteria; order Burkholderiales; family Burkholderiaceae_C; genus Sphaerotilus. The sequence continues at coordinate 21,114 of JAAFKB010000017.1, read as the reverse complement.
GGCCAGGACCTGTTCGTGAAGGACAACTTCGTCTTCATGCGCACCACGCGCGGCCCGAAGCGCGTGGATGTCATCTACCGCCGGCTGGACGACGACTTCCTCGATCCGTTGGTGTTCCGCCCGGACACGACGCTGGGTTGCCCGGGGCTGCTGTCGGTCTACCGGGCCGGCAACGTCACGCTGTCGAACGCGGTCGGCACGGGGGTCGCCGACGACAAGTCGATCTACGCCTACGTGCCCAAGATGATCGAGTTCTACCTCGGGGAAAAACCGATCCTGAACAACGTCCCGACCTACCTTTGCCGTGAGAAGGACGACTACCAGTACGTGCTTGACCACCTGCACGAGCTGGTGGTGAAGGAGGTCCACGGCGCGGGCGGCTACGGGATGCTGGTCGGCCCGGCGTCCACCAAGGCCGAGATCGCCGCCTTTCGCGCGCAGCTCGTCGCCAACCCGAGCAACTACATCGCCCAGCCGACGCTGAGCCTGTCCACCTGCCCGACGTTCGTCGAGTCGGGCGTGGCGCCGCGTCACATTGACCTGCGACCCTTCGTGCTGTCGGGCAAGTCGGTGCAGATGGTGGCGGGCGGCCTGACCCGCGTGGCCCTCAAGGAAGGCTCCCTGGTGGTCAACTCGTCGCAGGGCGGTGGCACCAAGGACACCTGGGTGCTTGAGGACTGAGGATTGATGAGGACTACACCAAATGCTGTCACGCACTGCTGATCACCTGTTCTGGATGTCGCGCTACATGGAGCGCGCCGAAAACACCGCCCGGATGCTGGACGTGAACTACCAGACCGCGCTGCTGCCGCAATCGACGGCGGTGTCGGAGCTGGGCTGGCGCGGCCTGCTGAGCATCTCCGAGCTGAGCGGCGACTTCGCCCGGCGCTACGGCGATGTCACCGCCCAGAGCGTCATGGACTACATGGTCCGCGACGAGCGCAACCCGTCGTCGATCTTCAGTTGCCTGCGGGCGGCGCGGGAAAACGCCCGTGCGGTGCGCGGCGCCTTGACGACCGAAGTCTGGGAAACCACCAACCAGACCTGGCTCGAATTCAACCGCCTGCTGCGCGAGAACACCTTCGAGCGCGACCCGAGCGGCTTGTTCGAGTGGGTCAAGTTCCGCTCGCACCTGTCGCGCGGCGTGCAGGTCGGCACCATGCTCCAGGACGAGTCGCTGCACTTCGTCCGCATCGGCACCTTCCTGGAACGCGCCGACAACACGGCCCGGCTGCTCGACGTGAAGTTCCACGCCGTCGAGAGCGATTTCTACGGCGCCGCCGATGCCCGCGATCAGGAATACGACTTCTACCACTGGTCGGCGATCCTGCGCTCGGTGTCCGGCTTCGAGGTCTACCGCAAGGTCTACCGCAACGTGATCCAGCCGGAGAAGGTGGCCGAGCTGCTGATCCTGCGCCAGGACATGCCGCGCTCGCTGGCCGCCTGCACGCAGGAGGTCGTCGCCAACCTGAAGCTGGTGGCGCCCGACCCGACCTCGGAGACGCTGCGCCGCGCCGGCCGCCTGCATGCGGACCTGGAATTCGGCCGCATCGACGAGATCCTCTCCACCGGACTGCACGCCTACCTGACGCAGTTCCTCGACCGTGTCGGCGACCTCGGGGCCGGCATCAGCCGCGACTTCCTCGTGGCCGTTCACTGATCCCCCGCCCCACCAGGCCCAAAGGCATTCCCCCGTGTCCATCCACGTCAAGCTCCACCACGTCACCCACTACACCTACGACCGGCTGGTCCAGCTGGGGCCGCAGGTCGTCCGCCTGCGCCCGGCGCCGCACTGCCGCACGCCGATCCTGTCGTATGCGCTGCGGGTCGAGCCGGCCACGCACTTCCTCAACTGGCAGCAGGATCCGTTCTCCAACCACCTCGGCCGGCTGGTCTTCCCCGAGCCGACGCGCACCTTCCAGGTCACGGTCGATCTCGTGGCCGAGATGGCGGTCTACAACCCCTTCGACTTCTTCCTGGAGCCGAGCGCGGAGACCTACCCCTTCGTCTACGAGGACGGGCTGAAGGAGGAGCTGGCACCGTACCTCGTCGCGGCACCCGCCCCCTCGGCCTTCGCCGACTTCCTGGCGACGATCGACCGCACGGAGGTCCGCACCATCGACTTCCTGGTCGGCCTGAACCAGCGGCTGCAGCAGGACATCCGCTATGGCATCCGGCTGGAGCCGGGGGTGCAGACGCCGGAAGAAACGCTGACGCTGCGGTCGGGTTCCTGCCGTGACTCGGGCTGGCTGCTGGTGGAGACGCTGCGCCACCTGGGGCTGGCGGCACGGTTTGTCTCGGGCTACCTGATCCAGCTGAAGTCGGACGTGCGGGCGCTGGACGGCCCCAGCGGCACGGAAGTCGATTTCACCGACCTGCACGCCTGGTGCGAGGTCTACCTGCCCGGTGCCGGCTGGATCGGGCTGGACCCCACTTCGGGCCTGATGGCGGGCGAAGGCCACATCCCGCTGGCCTGCACGCCGCAGCCGTCGAGTGCTGCGCCGATCAGCGGCGGCGTGGACCCGTGCGAGGTCACGTTCTCGCACGAGATGTCCGTGACGCGGATCTGGGAGTCGCCGCGGGTGACGCTGCCCTACACCGACGCGCAGTGGTCGGCCGTGCTGGCGCTGGGCGAGCAGGTGGACGCGGAGCTGGTGGCGGGCGACGTGCGGCTGACGATGGGGGGCGAGCCGACCTTCGTGTCGGTGGAGGACCGCGACGGCGCCGAGTGGAACACCGATGCGCTGGGTCCGACCAAGCGCCGGCATGCGCAGGAGCTGGTGCATCGCCTGCGTGACGAATACGGGCAGGGCGGTTTCCTGCACTTCGGCCAGGGCAAGTGGTATCCCGGCGAACAACTGCCGCGCTGGGCCTTGTCGGTCTACTGGCGCACGGACGGGCAGCCCTGCTGGCGCGACCCGAGCCTCTTCGCCGACGAGCGCGACCCGCACGCCTACACCAGCGAGGATGCCCGGCGCTTCCTGCTCCACCTGGGTGACCGGCTCGGGCTGGCGGACGCGGCCGACCACGTCCAGACCGGCTTCGAGGACACCTTCTACTACCTCTGGCGCGAGCGGCGTCTGCCCGTCAACGTCGACCCGCTGGACAGCCGGCTCGACGACGAGATGGAGCGCGCCCGCCTGCGCCGCCTCTTCACGCAAGGGCTGGAGGCGCCCGTCGGCTACGTGCTGCCGCTCAAGCCGGCCGAGCCGGACGAGTCCGGCGCGGGGCTGGACGGTCCGCGCTGGGTCACGGGACCGTGGTTCTTTCGCGACGAGCGCATGTACCTCTTCCCTGGCGACTCGCCCATGGGCTACCGGCTGCCGCTGGACTCGCTGCCGTGGGTCCGCGCCGAAGAGTTCCCTCATGTGATCGAGCAAGACCCGTTCGCGCCACGGAGCCTCCTGCCTGTCGCGGTGCCCGTGCGTCACCAGTCCGCTGCCAGCCTGCATGCCCGACCACAGGCCTTGGGGCCGGCGCCGCAGCGTTTCGAGTCCGCACGCGAGACCACCCGCACGGCCCTGTGCGTCGAGGTCCGCGATCCGCGCCGTGCCAACGGGCCACAGGCCGAATCGGTCGGCTCGGCCACCGGGGTGCTCTACGTCTTCATGCCGCCGCTGGCCCGGCTGGAGGACTACCTCGACCTGCTCGCCGCGGTCGAGTCCACTGCCGCCGAGCTGGGCATGCAGATCGTGCTCGAAGGCTATCCACCGCCGCGCGACCCCCGCTTGACGGTGCTGCAGGTCACGCCCGACCCCGGCGTGATCGAGGTCAACATCCACCCCGCCAAGGATTGGCCGCAGCTCGTCCAGCACACCGAATTCCTCTATGACGCGGCCTGGAAGACGCGCCTGTCCACCGAGAAATTCCTGCTCGACGGCCGCCACACCGGCACCGGTGGCGGCAACCACATGGTCATGGGCGGCGCCACACCGGCGGATTCCCCGTTCCTGCGCCGGCCGGACCTGCTGGCCTCGCTGCTGGCGTACTGGCACAACCACCCCAGCCTGAGCTACCTGTTCTCTGGCATGTTCATCGGCCCGACCAGCCAGGCCCCGCGCGTGGACGAGGCCCGCAACGACCAGGTCTACGAGCTGGAGATCGCGCTGGCCGAGATCGCCCGCCACCAGGAGACCCACGGCGCCGACATGCCCCCGTGGCTGGTGGACCGCACGCTGCGCAACGTCCTGATCGACGTGACGGGCAACACGCACCGCAGCGAGTTCTGCATCGACAAGCTCTACTCGCCGGACTCGACCACCGGGCGGCTGGGCCTGCTGGAGCTGCGCGCCTTCGAGATGCCGCCGCATGCGCGCATGTCCATCGTCCAGCAGCTGCTGCTGCGCACGCTGATCGCCCGGTTCTGGAAGCAGCCGTACCGCGCCCCGCTGGTGCGCTGGGGCACGGAGCTGCACGACCGCTTCCTGCTGCCCACCTTCGTGCAGATGGATCTGGACGACGTGATGGCCGACCTGCAGCGCGACGGCCATGCGTTCGATGCGCAGTGGTTCGCGCCGCACTTTGCCTTCCGCTTCCCCAAGGTGGGCGAGCTGACGGCGCGGGGCGTCCACCTGACGCTGCGCCACGCGCTGGAACCTTGGCATGTCATGGGCGAAGAAGGCGCCCCCGGCGGCACGGCGCGCTATGTGGACTCGTCGCTGGAGCGCATGGAGGTTCGTGTCACGGGCCTGGTCGATCCGCGCCACGCCGTCACGGTCAACGGCGAGCCGCTGGCGCTGCAGCCGACCGGCCGGGTGGGCGAGTACGTGGCCGGTGTGCGCTACCGGGCGTGGCAGCCGCCGTCGGCCCTGCATCCGAGCATCGGCATCCACGCCCCGCTGACCTTCGACCTGGTCGACACCTGGAACCAGTGCTCGCTGGGCGGCTGCCAATACCACGTCGCGCATCCGGGCGGCCGCAGCCACGAGACCTTCCCGGTCAACTCCTACGAGGCCGAGAGCCGGCGGCTGGCACGGTTTTTCGCGATGGGGCACACGCCGGGGCGCGTGGTGGTCGAGCCGGCGCAGCGTAGCCGCGAATTCCCGTTCACGCTGGACCTGCGCCGGCGTTGATCGGCGCCGGGAGCGGGGTTCATGGGGAGCGGAATCGGGCGCGATTCGGGGCATGATGCGCCGATGCAATCGAGTCTTCTTCCCGACGGGGCCCACGCCGCCGCGCTGCTGGCGGCGTCGTGTGCCTTGCCCGGCACGCCGGGGCACCGTGACGAGCTGCGCGGCCGGTTGACCCCGGCGTCGGTGCCGGTCGCCGTTTCCGCCAGCCTGGACGACCTGGCCGCCGCCGCGACCGCCAGCGGCCTGGCGTCCGTCTGGGAGCGTTTCTTCGGCATCAACGGCACGGCTGGCTGGCACGACCTCTCCGCCCGGCTGGCGCGGGTGCAGCGCCGCGTGCGCGAAGACGGCGCCACCTACAACGTCTACGCCGAGGGTGGCGACAGCGCCCGCTCGTGGCCGCTGGAGCTGCTGCCGCTGCTGATCACGCCGCAGGAATGGGCGGGGATCGAGGCGGGGGTGCAGCAGCGGGCGCGGCTGCTGGAGTCGGTGCTGGCGGACATCTACGGGGCGCAGGATCTGCTGCACGACGGCTTCCTGCCTGCGTCGCTGGTGCTGGCGCATCCGCAGTACCTGCGCCCGATGCATGGCGTGCGGCCAGCGGGCGGGCACTGGCTGCAGATGGTGGCCTTCGACCTGGCGCGCCGCCCGGACGGCCAGTGGCGCGTCGTCGGCCACCGCTCGCAGGCGCCCTCCGGCCTGGGCTATCTGCTGGAAAACCGCCTCGTCATCGGCCAGCAGTTCCCGGAAGCCTTCCGCGAACTCAAGGTGCAGCGCGTGGCCTCGGCCTTCCGGGCGCTGATGGACGGACTGCTGCGGGTGAGCCCGGCCGGGGCACGCTCGCGGGTGGCGCTGCTGACACCAGGGCCGCGCAACGAGACCTATTTCGAGCACGTCTTCCTGGCGCGCTACCTCGGTGTCACGCTGGTGGAGGGGTCGGACCTGACGGTGCGGCACCAGAAGGTCTACCTGAAGACGCTGCACGGCCTGGAGCGCGTGCATGTGCTGCTGCGCCGGGTGGACGACGAATGGCTCGATCCGCTGGAGCTGCGCGGCGATTCGCAGCTTGGCGTGCCGGGGCTGGTGCAGGCGGTGCGGGCGGGCGAGGTGGTGGTGGCGAACGCGCCGGGGGCGGGGGTGCTGGAGAGTCCGGGCCTGAGCGCGTTCTGGCCGGGGGTGGCCAGGCGGCTGCTGGGCGAGGAGCTGCTGCTGCCGGCGCACACGAGCTGGTGGTGCGGCGAGGCCAGTGTCTGGGCCGTCAACCGCCGCAAGCTGCGCGAGTTCGTGATCGTGCCCACCTTCTCGCCGAGTGCTGGCACCACGCACTTCGCCCCCGTCATGGCCAGCGCACTCGACTCCGCTGCGCTGCGCAGCTGGGAAGCGCGCATCGACACCGACCCCGCCGCCTACACGCTGCTGGCCCCGGTGCGGCCTTCGGAGCTGCCAGTCTGGCGCGAGGGCCGGCTGGAGCCGCGGCCGGTGGTGGTGCGCGTCTTTGCCATGTCGGACGGCGAGGGCGGCTGGCGCGTGCTGCCCGGCGGTCTGACACGGGTGGGCAACGGGGGCACGGACGCCTATCTCTCGATGCAGGCTGGCTCCGCTTCCACCGACACCTGGGTGCTCACCGAGGGTCCGGTGGATGCCACGACCTTGCTGCCGCGCCCGCTGGAGCCGTCCGAGCTGGTCGGCTGGCACCGCGTCATCACCAGCCGCGCCGCGGAAAACCTCTTCTGGCTGGGCCGCTACACCGAACGGGCGGAAAACTCCGTCCGGCTGGCGCGGCTGACGCTGGAAGCCTTGCCGGCCGGGAGTGCCGGCGTGCTGCAGGTCATGCACAGCCTGCTGGTGCGCCACGGGATGGTGCCGGCCGCGGTGCCGATGCCCGCGCAGCCGTCCGGGCAGGCGGCGCGGGTCTTCGAGCGCACGCTGATCCATTCGATGGGCGATCCCCACGCCGGGGCCAGCGTGGCGTTCAACCTGCGGGTGCTGCGCGGCTGTGCCGAGGCGCTGCGCGAGCGGCTGTCCACCGAGCACTGGGGCCTGATCAAGCACCTGAGTGAGCTGTTCCCGCGGCTGCTGTCGTCGATCGGGTCGCGCCAGGGGCATGAGCCGCTGAGCGACGTGCTGACCGCGCTGCAGCAGGCCGCCCTGCACCTGGCGGCCATCACCGGCGCCCAGACCGACCGCATGACCCGCGACGATGGCTGGCGGCTGCTGAGCGTGGCGCGTCAGATCGAGCGTCTGGACATGCTGGCCCATGCGCTGGCCACCGGCTTCGAGGTGGGGCTGACCGAGACGGACGACGGCTTCGCGCTGCTGCTGGGCCTGTTCGACTCGACCATCACCTACCGGGCGCAGTTCCAGGCCCGCCGCGAGGTGCCACCGCTGCTGCACCTGCTGGTGCTCGACACCGACAACCCGCGCTCGCTGGCCTGGGTGGCGCGCACGCTGCGCGAGCGGCTGCGCAAGCTCGCCCGCCACGATCCCGCCTGGGCTGAACAGACCGTGCAGACGCTGCCCCGCCCGGAGGACTGGTCGCTCGACACCCTCAGCACCCGTGACGCCCACGGCCGCCACCCCGCCTTGCTGCAGGCGCTGCGCAGCTGCAGCAGCGCCGCGCTGGACCTGTCCAACGACATCAGCCGCCACCTGTTCTCCCACGCCCACACCGGGCCGGCCGACCGCACCCTATGGCAATGACCCCGGATGCCCGCCCCACGGTGCTGCGTGTGCTGCACGAGACGGGCTATGCCTACGACGCCCCGGTCGAACTCGCCCACCACCTGGGCCACCTGCGGCCACGGGACACGGCCGTGCAGCGCGTGCGCTCCTGGACGCTGGAGGTCACGCCAGCGCCCGACGGTGGACTGCACGAAAGCGTCGATCCCTGGGGCAACCACCGCGTGAGCTTCTCGCACGCGCAGGTCCACGAGGCGCTGCAGGTCGTCTCCCGTTTCGTGGCCGAGATCGCGCCGCTGCCCGCACTGCAGCCGCAGACCAGCCCGGCGTGGGAGACGGTGGCCGAGCGGCTGCGCTACCGGCCGGGGGCGGGCTTCGATGCGGCGGTGGAGTTCGCGCTCGGCTCGGCCTATGCGCCCCGCGAGGCGTCGCTGGCGCGCTACGCGGCGGGCGTCTTCCGGCCGGGCACGCCGCTGCTGGTCGGGTCGCTGGCGCTGATGCACCGCATCTTCCGCGACTTCGCCTACCGCCCGCTGGCCACCTCGGTCAACACCCGGGCGCCCGAAGCCCTGGCGCAGCGGCAGGGCGTCTGCCAGGACTTCGCCCACGTCATGATCGGGGCGATGCGCTCCATCGGACTGGCGGCGCGCTACGTCAGCGGCTACCTGCTCACCCACCCGCCACCGGGCCAGCCGCGCCTCATCGGCGCCGACGCGTCGCACGCCTGGGTGTCGGTGTGGTGCCCGGTGCATGGCTGGGTGGCGCTGGACCCGACCAACGCGGTGCCGGCCGGCGTCGAGCACGTCACGCTGGCCTGGGGGCGCGACTACGCCGACGTGGCACCGCTGCGGGGCGTGATCCGCGGCGGAGGGCAAGCCGTGCCGCGGGTGGCGGTGACGGTGGAGCCGCTGCAGGGGCTTCTGTAGTGCTGTAGCGCGTGGCCCATGTCTTGCATGGTGCTGGCGTGCTTTACCAGATCCGCCACCGCACCCACTACCGCTACACCCAGCCCCTGCGCAGCGCCGTGCAGACGCTGTGTCTGACACCGCGCGACTCCGACGCCCAGCGTGTCCACCACTGGCGGCTCGACGCCCCTGTGCCGCTGCAGGTGCAGACCGACGCCTGGGGCAACCACAGCCATGTGCTGGCGCTGGGGGCGGGGGCGCGGGCACTGCTGTGCGAGGCGACCGGGCAGGTCGAGACCCACGGTCACGCCCTGCACACCGACCCCCACGGTCCCGATCCACGCCTCTACCGCATGCCCTCGCCGCTGGCCACGGCGGACGCCGCCCTGCGCGACGCGGCACTGACCGCTGTGCAGGGCCTCGACCCCGAGGACGCGCAGGAGCGGGCGCTGGCCCTGCTGCGGCTCGTGACCACGCACGTGGCCTACCACGCCGGTCACACCGACGCCCGTACCACGGCGGCCCAGGTCTGGCAGGGCGGTGCAGGCGTCTGCCAGGACCAGGCGCATGTGCTGGTGGCGGCCTGCCGGGCCGTGGGACTGGCGGCGCGCTACGTGAGCGGCTATTTCCACGCGACGGGGGCGTCGGCGCTGGCCAGCCACGCCTGGGCACAGGTCTGCCTCGATGCAACGGCGCGGCGGTGGCTGGGGCTGGACGTGACCCACGGCTGCGTGGTGGATGCCCGCCATGTGCAGCTCGCGGTCGGGCCCGACTATGCGGCGTGCGCGCCAGTGCGCGGCGTGCGCAGCGGGGGTGGGGAGGAGCAGCTGGTGGTGTCGGTGTCGGTGGACATCTGGCCGCCAGGGCGGTCAGCCGCTTGAACAGCTACAGTTTTACCGGCTTCCTGTCGATACGGCTTCATCGGCGAGCCCTCGCCGCCCAAGGATTGTGTCCACCGCCATGATGAATGCCCTGCAACGTTTTCAGCGACTGCTGGGGTCGCGCCATGACACCACCACCACCGATGCGCAGGCGCTCGACGAGTGGGCCGATGCCCGCGGGCACCTGCTCAAGCGCGTGCGCAGTGGTGAAGGCCGCGTGGTCGAGTTCGAGTGGGAGGGGCGCCGCGGTCGACTCGAATGGGGCCCGAGCCGACGCGCCTATCTGGTGGACCGCGAGCTGCGCGTGTCCATCGAGGCCGGCCTGCCGCAGCACCTGGAGATGCTGCTGATGTCGCGTTCGCTGGCGCAGCGGCTGGAGTCGCAGGCATACCAGAAACTGGTCAAGGACCACCAGACCGACATCGACGCGACCCTGCCAGAGGAGGTGCGCTGGCTGTCGATGCTGGAGAAGGTGCCGGTGCCGGCCACGGTAGCGGGCTACGTGATGCTGTCGTCCTCGCCCCCGCACGCCCAGCGGTGGCTGGAGGGCGAGCTGCTCAGCCGCGTCAGCCGGGCGGCGCTGAACTGGCTGGGCGATGATGCGCCGCTGGTGCTGATGAGCTTGCGCGGGCGGATCTACTTGCGCACGGAAGCCCACGGCATCGAGCCGGCCAAGCTCGACGGCGCACGCAACCTCGCCGAGGCCGCCGCCGTCTCGGCCCGCAGCCTCATGCAGAAGGCGGAAGTGCGCGCTGCGCGGCAGGAGGCGCCAAGCCGCTCGGTGCATTCGTCGCGGCTGGACGAGCCTTCGGTGATGGAGATCCCGATGGACTCCGACATCATGGCGCTGGCCATGCCCTCGCGGGTCGGCCAGAAGACCGACATCAACTTCTGAGGCCCGCCTGGACGGCGTGTTTCCAGGCCAGCTCCGCCATCGGCCGCGCCCCGGCACCCGCCTGCCGCGCCTGCGCACTGGAGGCCGTGCCATCGACCACCCGCCGCGCGATGCCTTGCAGGATCGCGGCAATGCGGAACATGTTGTAGGCGAGGTAATAGTCCCAGTCCGGCATCAGCGCGTCGAACTCCAGGCCCCCGGTGCGCCCGGCGTTGACCCGCGCCAGATAACGCCGCACGTAGTCGGCTTCGGACGGGATGCCCAGCGCAGCCAGGTCCACGCCACCAATGCCGCGGAAGGTGCCCGGCGGGATGTGCCACGCCATGCCGTGGTAGCTGAAATCGGCGATCGGGTGGCCCAGCGTGGACAGCTCCCAGTCCAGCACCGCCAGCACCCGTGGCTCGGTCGGGTGGAACATCAGGTTGTCGAGCCGGTAGTCGCCATGGGCGATCGCGACCTGCGTGTCGTCGCGGGCGTACGCGGGCAGGTGGGCGGGCAGCCAGTCGATCAGCCGGTCCATCTCGGGGATCGGGTCGGTGACGGAGGCCAGGTACTGCTTGCTCCAGCGAGAGGTCTGGCGTTCGAAGTAGCTGCCTGGCCGGCCGTAGTCGCCCAGACCGATCGCCACCGGATCGACCCGGTGCAGCGCCGCCATCACGCGGTTCATCTCGTCGTAGAGGGCCGCCCGGCCGGCGGGGTCGACGTCGGGCAGCGTCTGGTCCCACAGCACGCGGCCGGCGACATGCTCCATCACGTAGAAGGCCCGGCCGATGACGCTTTCGTCCTCGCACAGCACATGCATCTTCGCCACCGGCACGTCGGTCTGGGCCAGCGCCTGCATCACCCGGAATTCGCGTTCGATGGCGTGCGCCGAGGGCAGCAGCTTGGCAGCCGGTCCCGGCTTGGCCCGCATCACGTACAGCGCGCCGGGCGTCTCCAGCTGGAAGGTCGGATTCGACTGCCCGCCCTTGAACTGCCGCACTGTCAGCGGCCCCTGGAAGCCGGGGAGGTGATCGGCGAGCCACCGCGCCAGCGTGGCGACATCGAAGGCTTGCCCGTCGGCGACCGGGCGGGTGCCGGACTGGGCTGCGGCGTGGGTGTCCATGGCGGGGTGCTCCTGGTGGTCAGGGAGGATGGGGCGGTTCAGCGTTCCGAGATGGCCAGCAGCTTGTCACGCGAGAGCACGACCAGCCGCGTCGGCTCCACCCGCACGGCGCCTTCGCGCTCGAAGCCTTTCAGCTCCTGGTTGACGCGCTGGCGCGAGGCGCCGACGAGCTGGGCGAGGTCTTCCTGCGCGAGCTGCAGGCCGATGCGGGTTTCCTCGCCGTGCGGGATGCCATAGGCGCGGGCCAAGGTCAGCACCTGCTTGGCCAGCCGGGCGGCCAGCGGCTTGGTGTTCAGATCCTCGAAGGAGGCGAACATCAGCCGCATGCGCCGGCAGTTCAGCCGCAGCAGGGCCTCGGCGAGTTCCGCATGGCGCGACAGCAGATCGAAGAAGTCGTGCTTGCGCACGATGAGCAGGGTGGTCGGGCCGTGGGTGGTGGCGTCATGGGTGCGCGGCAGGCCGTCGAACAAGGCAATGTCGCCGAACCAGGTGCCCGGCTCGACGTAGGTCAGCGTGATCTGCTTGCCCGACATCGACACCGAACTCACCCGCACCGCGCCGCTGGCCACGCCCACCCAGTCCACGGGTGGCGCGCCGCGGGTGGCGACCTGCACGCCGTCCGGGTAGCGGCGGATGATGGTGCGGCTCAGGATGTCGTGGCGCAGGGCGGGCGAGAGCTTGGCGTACCAGGAGCCGGACTCGACGTGCTGGCGTTCTTCGGGGGTCAGGACAGGCGTGGTCATGCGGGGGTCGATTCAGGGCCGTGGCCTTGGTGGGTGCGCAGGTACTGCCCGAGCAGCTTTTCCATCGTGGTCTGGCGCTCGCGGTCGTTGAGCCACTGGCTCGGAGAGAGGTTCATCGCGCGCACCACCGCATGGTCGGCGCCGATGTCGAGCACGTTGATGCAGGCGGGCGCTTGCTCCATCCGCCCGAAGAAGGCCCGCGTCCCCGCCAGCGCGCTCGACAGCAGCGCCCGGTTCACGCCGCCGTGCAGCACCAGCAGCGCGCAGTCCCAGTCGTCGCGGGCAAGGAGCCGGTGCCAGGCGGGCAGGCAGCGGTCGAGCAGCTCGCCCACGCTTTCGCCGCCGAGGAAGCGGTGGTGTTCGATGGCGTCCAGCGGACCGCCGCGCTCGAAGGCCCCCAGGAAAGCGTCGCGCAGGGTGTCTTTCGGCAGGTCGGACAGGCGGCCGGGGCGGATTTCCTGCAGCGCCATGTCGGTCTCGATGGCGGTGTCCGATCCGGCGGCGGCCAGCACGCGCTGCGCCGTCTCCACCGTGCGCGGCAGGCCACTGACCAGCACCCGGTCGAAGCGCACGCCGGACGCCGCGAACAGCACACCCGCCGCGTCGGCCTGCGCGCGGCCGGTGGCGTTCAGCGGCACGGTGTCGGGCGGGACGGGCGTGCCGTCGTCGAGAAAATAATCGACCGAGCCGTGGCGCATGAGGTAGAGGCGCCGGCGTGGGGTCGGGGTGGGCGTGGTCATGTGGGGGGACTCCGGTCAGCGGAACTGCGGCGGGCGCTTCTCGCGCCACGCGGCCAGTCCTTCGCCACCGTTGTCGTGGTTGAGGTTGGCGATGAAGGCGTCGCGCTCGCGGTCCAGGTGGGTGGCCAGTGGCAGCACCGCCGCATCCGACGACAGCCGCTTCACCGAGGCGATCACGTTCGGGGCGAATTGCGCCAGCGACGCGGCCAGCACCAGCGCCTCGTCGAGCGCCTGCCCCGGGTCGGTCAGGCGGTTGACCAGCCCGGATCGCTGCAGCTCGGCGCCGCTGCGCACCTGCGCCAGCCACAGCCATTCCAGCGCCTGCTGCCGGGGCAACCACTGCATCAGTGCCTGCACCGCGCCCCCGTCCGGCGACGCGCCGATGCGGCCATACGCCAGACCGAAGCGCGCCGTGGTCGACGCCACCAGCAGGTCACACGCCAGCGCCAGCGAGCAGCCCGCACCCGCCGCTGCGCCCTCCACGGCGGCGATCACCGGCAGCGGATGTGCCCGCATCGCGGCGATCCAGCCGTGCAGCGCGTCCACCCGAGCGGCCTGCACCACTGGCTGGCCCCGCACGGCCGCGAGCTGGTTCAGGTTGCCGCCGCCGCTGAAATGCCCGCCCGCGCCGGTCAGCACGAGGGCGCGCAGGCTGGGGTCACGCGCGGCGTCGTCCAGCGCGGTCACCGCAGCGGCATACACCGCGGGCGACAGGGCGTTGCGCGAGTCAGGATCGTTCAGCGTCAGCACCAGCGTGCTGCCGTGGCGGGTGAGGTTCAGTTCGGCGGGCATGGCCGAAGATTTTGGCATGGAAAAAAGAACGATCGTTCGTTCTTTTCATCGCAATCGGTGGCGATCAGATCAGTAGTTACCCGAGGTGTTGCCGCAGCCGCTCCAGCGCCATGGCCAGTGTCTCGTCGCGCTTGGCGAAGCACAGCCGCGCGATCTGCTGGTCCCGCCCGTCCGCGTAGAAGGCCGACAGCGGGATCGCCGCCACGCCGACCGTGCGGGTGAGCCACGCGCAGAACGCGGCCTCGCCCAGCCCGGCGATCTCGGGTGCCAGGCCGCTGTAGTCCACGCTCTGGAAATACGTCCCCTCGCAGGGCAGCAGCCGCAGGCCGGTCCCCGCCAATCCGGCGCGGAACAGGTCGCGCTTGCGCTGGTAGAAGGCGCCGAGTTCGAGGTAGGGCGCCGGGTCGGCCATGTACGCGGCCAGCGCGTGCTGCATCGGCGTGTTGACGGTGAAGACGTTGAACTGGTGGACCTTGCGGAACTCGGCCATCAGCACGGCGGGCGCAGCGACGAAGCCGACCTTCCAGCCCGTGACGTGGTAGGTCTTGCCGAAGCTGGAGATCAGCACGCTGCGGGCGGCCAGCTCGGGGTGGCTGGCGACGCTGTGGTGCGCAGCGCCGTCGTAGACCATGTGCTCGTAGACCTCGTCGGACAGCAGCAGGATGTCGGTCGGCCGGAGCAGGTCGGCGAGCTGCTGCTGCTCGGCGGCGGTCCAGACGGTGCCGGTCGGGTTGTGCGGGGTGTTGACGAGGAGGGCGCGGGTCTTCGGGGTGATCGCGGCGGCGAGGGCCTTGAAGTCGGGGCGGAAGGTGCCGAGGGTCAGCGGCACATGCACGGGCGTGGCGCCGGCCAGCACGATGCTGGGGTCGTAGCTGTCGTAGCACGGGTCGAGCACGATCACCTCGTCGCCCGGATGCACGAGGGCGAGCACGGCGGTGAGGATGGCCTGCGTGGCGCCCGCGGTGACGGTGATCTCGCTGCCGGGGTCGTAGCGGTGGCCGTAGAGCGTCTCGACCTTGGCGGCGATGGCCTCGCGCAATGTGGGGATGCCCGCCATCGGGGGGTACTGGTTGTGGCCGGCGTCGAGCGCGTCCTTCACCGCCTGCATCAGCCGCGGGTCGCCGTCGAAGTCGGGGAAGCCCTGGCCGAGGTTGACCGCATTGCACTGCGTGGCCAGCGCCGACATGACGGTGAAGATGGTGGTGCCGACCTGCGGCAGGCGGCTGGTGACAGGGGGCGTGCGCATGGGGTGGTTCCGGTGAGGCTGCGGCAGAAAGCAGCAGGAGGGGGGTCAGAGTCCGTCGCTGGCGGGCCGGTCCGCGGCCAGACCGAGCATGGCGCGCTCGATCAGCGGCCGGGTGAGCTGATCGGACAGCAGCTCGGCGAAGGTGTAGACGAAGTTGCGCAGGTAGGCGCCGCGCTTGAAGGCGATGCGCGCCACGTTCGGCCCGAAGAGGTGCCCGACCGGCCGCGCCACCAGATCGCCGCCGGGTGCGCACAGCGGATCGTCCGCCACCGCCATCTCGGCCACGATGCCCACGCCCAGCCCGAGCCGCACGTAGGTCTTGATCACGTCCGAGTCGATCGCTTCCAGCACGAAGTTGGTCTTGAGCTGGCGCTGCTCGAAGGCGGCGTCGATCCTGGCGCGGCCGGTGAAGGACGGGTGGTAGCTGATCAGCGGCTCGGCGGCGAGCTGCTCCAGCGTGAGCCGTTCGCTGCGCGCCAGCGGGTGGGCGGTGGGCACGACGACGACGTGGCGCCACTCGTAGCACGGCAGCGTGACCAGCTCGTCGTACTGCGTCAGCCGCTCGGTGGCCATGCCGATCTCGGCCGAGTCGTCGAGGATCATCTGCGCGACCTGCTCGGGCGTGCCCTGGTGCAGGCTGATGTTCACCTTCGGGTAGCGGGTGCGCAGCGCGGCGACGGGCGTGGGCAGGACGTAGCGGGCCTGGGTGTGCGTGGCGGCGATGGACAGCGTGCCGGCCTCCTGGCGCGAGTAGTCCTCGCCGATGCGCTTCAGGTTGGCCACCTCGCGCATGATGATCTCGATCGAGGCCAGCACCTGCCGGCCCGGTTCGGTGACGCGGCGCAGGCGCTTGCCGTGGCGGGCGAAGATGTCCACGCCGAGTTCTTCCTCCAGCTCCAGGATGGCCTTGGAAATGCCGGGCTGCGAGGTGTGCAGGGCCTTGGCGGTCTCGGTGAGGTTGAGGTTGCGGCGCGCCGCTTCCTGCACGAAGCGGAACTGGTGCAGGTTCATGCCGACGGGTCCGCAGGCAGCGGCAGCAGCGTCAGTGCCGCCCGCGCGATGGCCAGCGTCACGGCCTCCAGCTCGCCGATGGCCGCCGTCGTGGCGATCTCCACGCTGGGGAAATGCGCCCGCGCGTTGTCGAGCAGCAGCGGCAGATCGCGCCGCACATGGCCGCCTGCGCCGAGGAACAGCGGCACGACCGTGACCGCGGTACAGCCCTGCGCGACCAGATTGGCCACGCCGGCTTCCAGGCCGGGCGTCATCAGCTCCAGGAAGGCGAGGGTGACGGGACGGCCGCCGGACTCCCGGCGCATGTGGTCGGTGATGGTGCGGAAGGGCGTGGCCCAGGCCGGGTCGCGGGCGCCGTGGGCGAAGAGGAGGATGCCGTGCATGGGAAGGGTTCCTGGTTCAGCGGTAGCGCACCAGCCAGCTGAAGGCGCCGAGCGACATCAGCAGGTACAGCACGCTGGGGAGACTGGCCGCCAGCCACGGCGTCCATTGGTGGATCAGCCCGAGGTGGCCGGTGACGTTGTTGAGCAGCACGAAGCTGATGCCCAGCAGGATGCCGCCGAAGACCTTGAGCGAAATCCCGCCGGAGCGGGCGTGCAGGTAGGCGAAGGGCAGGGCCAGCGCCATCATCACGAGGCAGGCCAGCGGATAGAGGGCTTTCTTCCAGAACTTGATCTCGTACCGCTGGGCCGACTGGTCGTTCTCGGACAGGTGGGTCATGTAGGTGTAGAGCGCCATCGTGGACATCGTGTGCAGCGGCAGCACGGCCGACGCCACCACCTGCCGCGTCAGCCCCGACGGCCAGCGCAGCGTGGCCAGGGTCTGGTCCGGGGCGAGTGCGGGCGAGCTGTCGGCGGCCCACTGCGAGATGCGCACGTCGTCGAGCAGCCAGACGCCGTCGTCGCCGATGGTGGCGCGGGCGGCGGTGGTGCGGGTGCGCAGCTCGCCCTGGGGACCGAAGGTGAAGATGCGCACCTTCTCGACCGTGCCATCGTCGCGTGCCACGCCGACGTTGAGGGTGATGCGGTGTTCGCCGTCGTCTTCCAGCCGGCTGTCGCGCAGCCAGACGCCACCGCTGGCGGTGTCGAGCTTGCCCTTGCGGGCGGATTCGAGCAGCGTGGCCTGCGTGTCGCACCACGGTGCCACGAAATCGCCGACGACGAAGGTGATCGCCGCCAGCGCCAGCCCGAGTTGCGCAAGCAGCTTCAGTGCCAGACCGGGGCCGAGGCCACCGGTGCGCAGGATGGTGAATTCGCTCGACTGCGCCAGCCGCGCCAGCGCGTAGATGGCACCGATCAGCACGCCGATGGGCGCGAGTTCGTAGACATGGCCGGGGATCTGCAGCACACACACCAGCAGCGCCTGCCCGAGCGTGTAGCCGCCCTTGCCGACGTTGTCCAGCTCGCCCACCAGGTCGATGAACAGGAACAGGCCGAGGAAGGCGAGCATCACGAAGCCGATGGCGCCGAGGATCTCGCGGTAGAGCAGGCGTTGGATGGTGCGCATGGGGCGGACGGTCGGAGCGCGGGGTCAGCGCATGCGCCAGCGCAGCAGGCCGAGGGCGCCCAGCAGCAGCCCCCCGTGCAGCACCAGCAGCGCGCTGGCCGGCCCGAGCTTGCCGTTGCCGACCCAGGCCTGGCTGAGGTTGATCAGGTTGAAATAGACGACAAAGCCCAGCAGCGCCACCAGCAGCACCCAGTTGTTGCCACCGCGGGGTCCGCCCGAGGCCAGCCCGATGCCCCACAGCAGCAGGTTGAACGCGCCCAGCACCATGCCCGCCCGCCAGACCAGCTCGCCCAGCGCCCGCGGCGTGGGCGCCGACACCAGCGCGAGCGTGTCGACGGCCTTGGGCGGGTGGTCCTGCAGCTGCGCCATGGCCTTCTCGCCGATCCGGACGTCGTAGTGGTCAAAGCGGGCGATCGTGCGGGTGCCACCGGCCAGGTCGAGGTCGGTGCGGGCGCCGTGGCGCAGCACGAGGCGGCGCCCGTCCTCTGCGCCCGTGTCGATCTGTCCGGCCTGCGCGGTGGTCACGGACTCGCGGCCCTCGCGCTGGTCGAGGATGAAGATGTGGTGGCCGACCGCGCTGTCGCCATCCTGCTTGTCGAGGAAGAAGACCCGCTGCCCGTCACGGGAGGACTGGAACTGGCCCGGCGCGACGCGGGAGAGATCCGATCGCTGTTCGTAGCGGGCCCGCAGCTCGACCACGTTGCGGTTGGCCCAGGGCCACACCACCAGCATCAGGGCGGCCACCGCCACCAGCACCGGCGCCGCAAAGCGCAGCACCGGCGGCACGAACCGCTGCAGCGACAGCCCGCTGCTGAACCACACGGCCATCTCGCTGTCGCGGTAGAGCCGGGTCAGCGTGGAGACGACGGCGACGAACAGCGACAGGCTCAGCATCGTGGGCAGGTGGCCCAGCGCCGTGTAGCCCAGCAGCAGCACGACATCCTGCGGCGAGACCTGCCCGCCCGCCGCCATGCCCAGCACGCGGATCAGCATCATCGTCAACACGATGGTGAGGATGACCACGAGGGTGCCGCCGAAGCTGCGGGACAGCTCTTTGCGTAGTGTGGAATCGAATAACATCAGTGCGGTTCAGGAACAGCGGGGAATTATGGACGTTCAGACACTCACGGCGGCAACGCAGGATTATTCGAAACTGGTCACGGACGCCCTGGTGGTGGTCGTGCCCGCGGACACCAGCGTCTGGCGGCTGCCGGCGGCGGTGCGGAAACTGGTCGACGATGCCGTGGCGCTGGGCGATCTGGCGCTCAAGGCCGGGCGGTCCCTGTGCCTGCACCGGCCGGCCGGACTGAAGACGCCGCGCCTGGTCATCGCCATCGCGGCGGACGCCAGCGGCAAGGCGTGGCGCAAGGCGCTGGCGACCGCGTTCGGCCACCTCAAGGGCAGCGGTGCCGAGCGGGCTGCGCTGGTGTGGGCTGGTGCTGGCGAGCCGGACGCTGCGATGGCCGAATCCGCCGCGTGTCTGGCCGAGGAGGCGGTCTACGTCTACCGCCACACCAAGCCGAGTGCCCCTGAGGCCGTCAAGTGGAGCCGGCTGGACCTCGTCAGTGGCGAGGCGGCGCAGGCCGATGTCGCCGCCGGTCTGGCGCGTGGTCGGGCGATCGCGGCGGGCAGCACGCTGGCCCGCGAGGTCGCCAACCGCCCCGGCAACCACTGCACGCCGTCGATGCTGGCCGACCACGCCCGCACGCTGGCCAAGGAGCAGCCGGGCCTCAAGGTCGAGGTGCTGGACCGCAAGGACATCGAGAAGCTCGGCATGGGCGCGTTCCTGGCCGTGGCACAGGGGTCGGAGGAGCCGCCCCGCTTCATCGTCCTGCGCTACCAGGGGGCAGGCAAGAAGGAGGCGCCCACCGTGCTGGTCGGCAAGGGCATCACCTTCGACACCGGCGGCATCTCCATGAAGCCGGCGCCCGAGATGGACGAGATGAAGTTCGACATGGGTGGCGCCGCCAGCGTGCTCGGCACCTTCCGCGCCATCGCTGAACTCAAGCCCAGGCTCAACGTCGTCGGCCTGATCCCCACCTGCGAGAACATGCCTGACGGGCGTGCGGTCAAGCCGGGCGATGTGGTCACGTCGATGTCGGGCAAGACCATCGAGATCCTCAACACCGATGCGGAAGGGCGGCTGATCCTGTGCGACGCGCTGACCTACGCCGAGCGGTTCAAGCCGGCGGCGGTCATCGACATCGCGACGCTGACGGGCGCCATCATCATCGGACTGGGTTTCCAGCACGCGGGCCTGTTCTCGCCGGACGACACGCTGGCCGACGCCCTGCTGCAGGCCGGCCGCACGGCGCACGACACCGCCTGGCGCATGCCGCTGGACGAGGAGTACGACGAAGGCCTGAAGAGCCACTTCGCCGACATTCCCAACATCGGCGCGCGGGCGGGTGGCGCAGTCACGGCGGCCAAGTTCCTGCAGCGTTTCACGGGCGCCTACCGCTGGGCGCACCTGGACGTGGCGGGCGTGGCGTTCCGCTCAGGGGCGGCCAAGGGAGGCACGGGCCGGCCGGTGCCGTTGCTGACGCACTATCTGCTGGGTCAGGCGGACTGACGGATCGGCATGACGGCGGTTGCCTTCCATTTCAACGTGCCCGATCGGCGGGTCTACACCTGTCGGCTGCTGCGCAAGGCGTATCGGGCTGGTGCGCGGGTGGTGGTCACGGGCGAGTCGGCGCAGCTGGGCGAACTCGACCGGCTGCTCTGGACCTTCGAGGCGCTGGAGTTCATCCCCCACTGGCGTGGCCCGGCGGTGGACGAGTTGCCGGCACGTCTGCAGGCCACGCCCGTGCTGTTGTCCACCGGCCACAGCGCCCGCCACGGCCACGACGTGCTGGTGAACCTGGGCCGTGACGTGCCGCAAGACTACACACAGTACCAGCGTGTGATCGAGATCGTCGGCCGCGATGACCTCGACCGTGATGGCGCCCGTGCCCGCTGGCGCACCTACGCTGCCCAGGGCTGCACCATCGAACGCCACGAGGTGGGTGGATGAGCCAGGGCTTGCGCACCCCACCGGCCGATGTGCCGACGCTCACCGAGGTGCTACGGCCTTCGGATCTGCCCGCGGCCGACCCGGTGCTGGAGGTGCTGATCGCCGAGCTGCAGGCCGAACTGGAGGCTCGGATACAGGTCCGTCTGCATGCGCGGCTGGCCGTGCTGCTGCAGACGCTGCAACACGATCTCCAGCAGGAGCTGCAGCAGGCGCTCGCCGACGGTCTGCATGGCGCGGTGCGGCAAGCCTTGTCCACCGTTCTGCCCCCTGCGCGTTGAATGAGGGCTTTCCCGATCCGGGGGACTGGCCCGATGGAGGCCACCCTGGATTTCGGGTAAGTTCCGCGCCTGCATCGCCGCAACCCCTCGGGAGCGGCAGCCCATTCGACACATGACCCTCTCAACGGAGACCCGTTCCATGAATCACACGCTCAACGTTGTCATCGCCGCAGCCGCACTGGCTGGCGCCACCCAAGTCAGCGCGCAGGAGGTCGTCAAGATCGGCCACGTTGGCCCGACCAGCGGCGGCA
>JAAFKB010000169.1 GCA_013299055.1 Sphaerotilus sp. | reverse complement strand
TTGCGGATCTTCAGGTCGCCGAAGCGGGTGAAGAGGTGGCCGTTGCGGGCGTTGCGGGTCGGCATCACGCAGTCGAACATGTCCACGCCGCAGGCGACACCTTCCACCAGATCCTCCGGCGTGCCGACCCCCATCAGGTAGCGCGGCTTCTGGCTCGGCAGCAGGTGCGGCGTGTGGCGCATGATCCGCAGCATCTCGTCCTTCGGCTCGCCGACCGAGACACCACCGATCGCGTAGCCGGGCAGGTCCAGTTCCACCAGTCCGTTCAGCGACTCCTCGCGCAGGTGTTCGAACATGCCGCCCTGCACGATGCCGAAGAGCGCGTTCGGGTTCTTCAGCCGCTCGAATTCCGCCTTCGACCGCTTGGCCCAGCGCATCGACAGCTCCATCGACACCCGCGCTTCCTTCTCGCTGGTGATGTGGCCGCTGCCCTTGACGCCTTGCCAGTACGGCGTGCATTCGTCGAACTGCATCACGATGTCCGAGTTCAGCACCGTTTGGATCTGCACGCTGATCTCGGGCGTCAGGAACAGCTTGTCGCCGTTGACGGGCGAGGCGAACTTGACGCCTTCCTCGCTGATCTTGCGCATCTCGCCCAGCGACCAGACCTGGAAGCCGCCCGAGTCGGTGAGGATCGGCTTGTGCCAGTGCTCGAACTTGTGCAGCCCGCCGAACTGCGCCATCACGTCGAGGCCGGGGCGCATCCAGAGGTGAAAGGTGTTGCCCAGGATGATCTGCGCGCCCATCTCCTCCAGCGAGCGCGGCATCACGCCCTTGACGGTGCCGCAGGTGCCCACGGGCATGAAGATGGGGGTTTCGACGACGCCGTGGTTGAGCGTCAGGCGACCGCGGCGGGCGTGGCCTTCGGTGCCTAGGAGTTGGAATTGCAGCATGGCGGGATTGTCTCAGCCTCTCAGCCTCAGGGGCTGCAGTCAGGACGACATGGCGCATTCGGGTGGATTTACTTGATAATGATAGTAGTTCTCATTATCATTGATGGATGACATCCACCCACCATCCCTTGTTGACACCGATCCTGCCGCCTGACTCGAAGGGACGGCAGCGCACGATGGAGATCGACCACGAGGGGGTCATGGGCCGCCTGCGCCAGACCGCACTGGCCGCTGGTTTTGGCCTGACCACGCTCGCCCAGGCGCAGACCCCGCCCGCCGACCCGGTCGAGCCCGCCGCTGCCGAGGTGGCGCCCGTGACCCCCACGCTGCGCAAGATCACCATCAAGGCCAAGAAGGACGAGGAGAAGGGCAAGGACGCCCTGCAAACCACGACCAGCACCATCGGCAAGGGCAAGCAGGAACTGCGCGACATCCCCCAGTCCGTCACCGTCGTCACCGAGAAGCTGATCGACGACCGCCACCTCGACACGATGAAGGAGGTGCTGAAGAACACGTCCGGCATCACTTTCCTGGCGGCCGAGGGTGGCGAGGAGGACATCCGCCTGCGCGGCTTCCCGCTGCAGAGCACGGGCGACGTGTTCGTCGATGGCATGCGCGACCCGGCCTTCTACGAGCGCGACACCTTCTTCCTCGACCGGCTGGAGGTGATGCGCGGCTCGGCGTCGATGCTGTTCGGGCGCGGCTCCACGGGCGGCGCGGTCAACCAGGTCACCAAGACCCCGCGTCTGCTCAACGAGCACCAGATCGACCTGACGCTCGGCAGCCACCGCTACCAGCGTGTCGTCGGTGACTTCAACCTTCGCACCGACGACAACGCGGCGCTGCGCCTGGGCGTGATGAACACCACTGCGGCCAACAACGGCGCTGGCTCCTCGCTGAACAAGACCGGGCTGGCAGGCACCTACACCTGGGGCATGGGCGAGCGCGACGAGTTCTCGCTCGGCGTCTCGCACCTCGACAACGACAACGGCATGAACTACGGCATGCCGTGGATTCGCCCGAACGCCACGTCCGGCGTCGGCGAGACCACCACGCTGCCGCTCGACCCGAGCGCCTACTACGGCCTGGCCAGCGACCGCAACTCGGGCGAGGCCACCACCGCGACCGCCACGCACACCCACCGCTTTGCCCCGGGGATGGAGCTGGTCACCAAGGTGCGCGCCGGCCGCTACGACCGCGACCAGCGGGCCAGCGCGATCCGCCTGTGTGCCCGCACGGTCAACGCCACCACCGGCGCCATCACCAACCCGCAGTGCCCGGCCTCCAGCACGCTGGCCACCTTCGGCGACGCGACGGTTCTCACCCGCGGCACCAACCTGAAGATCCAGGACCTGGAGACGCTCTACGCCCAGAGCGATTTCAGCGGCAAGTTCCAGGGGCTTGGCCTGCGCCACGAAGTGCTGGCGGGCGCGGACGTTGCCTACGAGAAGAAGCATGTCTACGCCGCATTGACGGTGGCGCAGGGCGGCGCCGTGCCCACCAAGCCGACCACCACGGTGGGCACGCCCGACGACGGCGCGTCGGTCAACGAGAGCAGCCGCACGCTGCGCACGTCGAGCCAGTACACCTCGCGGGGTGTCGGGGTCTACGCGCAGGACCTGGTGCAGATCGCGCCGATGTGGAAGGTGCTGGCCGGGTTGCGCTTCGACAAGCTGGTGGGCGAGTACGACGCCTTCACCCTCCCGACCGCCGCCGCCAGCCCCGTCACCACGTCCAGCTACCGCATGGAGGTGTCCGAGTGGAGCAAGCGGGCGGGCGTGCTGTTCCAGCCGAATGAACGCCTGTCCTTCCACCTGTCCGGGGCGACCTCGTTCAACACCTCGGGCGATGCGTATTCGCTCGGCGCGGACAACGTGAACACGCCGCCGGAGCAGGCCGTCAACCTGGAGCTGGGCGGTCGGATGGAGTCGGCGGACGGCAAGTTCTCCAGCCGCTTCGCGATCTTCCGTTCGACCAAGCTGCACGAGCGCAACACCGACCCGCTGGTGAACCTGGTCACGCTGTCGGGCAAGCGTCACGCGGCCGGGCTGGAGCTGGACCTGGCGGGTCGGCTGACCTCGGCGTGGGAGGTGTTCGGCTCCTACATGTGGATGCCGGTGGCCAAGATCGACATCGGCGTGGCCGGCTCCGAAGGCCAGGGCACCCGCCCGTCGCTCAGCCCGCGCCACAGCGGCACCATCTGGAGCACCTACCAGCTCACGCCCAAGGTCCGCGTCGGTGGCGGCCTGAACGCCCGCAGCAGCCAGACGCCGATCCGCAATCCGGGCTGGGCGGTGCCGAAGTTCATCACCGGTGACCTGATGGCCGAGTACATCGTCAGCGAAGACTTCACCGTCAAGGCCAACCTCAGCAACGTGGCGAACAAGCTGTACGCGGATGCGCTCTACAGCGGCCACTACATCCCGGGGGCCGGCCGCATGCTGCAGGTCACCGGCTCGCTTAAGTTCTGATGCTGCTCCATCTGACAGGTGTGCTGGACGCCGAGGCGCTGGCCCGTGCCCATGCGCTGCTGGCGGATGCGCCGTGGACCGACGGCGCGGCGACCGCTGGTGCCCAGGCCGTCCACGCCAAGCGCAACGAGCAGTTGCCGCCCACCTGCGACGCGGCGCTGGCGCTGCAGTCACTGATGCTCGGCGCACTGGAGCGGCATCCGGGGTTCTTCTCGGCGGCGCTGCCCAAGCGGGTGTTCCCGCCGATGTTCAACCGCTACGGCGGGCGCACCAACACCTACGGCGCCCACGTCGATAACGCCGTTCGCTACGTCCCCCGGACGGGCGAGCGGGTCCGCACCGACCTGAGCGCCACGCTGTTCCTCACCGACCCCGCGGCCTACGACGGCGGCGAGCTGGTGATCGACGACACCTTCGGCGAGCGGCGCGTGAAGCTGGCGGCCGGCGATTTGGTGCTGTACCCCGGCACCAGCGTCCACCGCGTCGAGCCGGTCACCCGCGGCCACCGTGTCGCCTGCTTCTTCTGGATCGAGAGCATGGTGCGCGGGGACGACCAGCGCCGCCTGCTGCACGACATGGACCGCTTCCTGATGCACCTGCGCAGCACCGTGGGCGAAACCGATCCGGGCGTGGTCGGGCTGACCGGCACTTATCACAACCTGCTGCGCCAGTGGGTGGACACCTGAGATGCAGACGACCTTGACCCCATACCCGAACGCCGCGCCCGACACGCTGGGCCCCGGCGCCAAGCGCGTGCTGCTCGGCACCATGCTGGGCGTACACCTGCTGGCGGGCTGGGCGCTGCTGCAGGTGCCTGCGGTGCGACAGGCTGCGGCCGAGGTGGCACCGATGATGGTGGACCTGATCGCGCCGACCCCCGAGGCACCGCCACCCCCGCCACCACCGCCGAAGGTGCCGCCGAAGACACCGCCGCCGCCCCCTGCGGCGGTGATCGCGGCCAGACCGCCGCCCGTCCCGACGGTCACCCCGGTGTTCACCGCGCCGCCGCCCCCGCCGCAACCCGCCCCGGCGCCGCCGCCCGACATCCCGCCGCCCCCGCCCGCGCCACCGGCGCCCCCGGCGCCCGCCGCACCGCCCGTTCCCCCGGCACCCGCCCCGGCTGCACCCCGCTTGGTCGTGCTGACCGACAGCGACTGGGTGCGCGTGCCCGAGACCGAGTACCCGCCCGCCTCGCGCCGGCTGAAGGAGGAGGGCACGGTGACCGTGCGGGCGCTGATCGACACCCGCGGCGTGCCGAAGCAAGTCGTGCTGCAACGCTCGTCCGGCCACCCGCGGCTGGACCAGCAGGCGCTGCGGGCGGCGATGACGGCGCGTGTCAAGCCGCGCACCGAAAACGGCGTGCCGTTCGAGTTCTGGATCGCGATGCCGCTGGAATTCGAGCTGGAAAACTGATTCAACCGGAGAAACTCATGGGCTTTGGCCATTTCATTACCCAGTCCGACGCGGTCGGCAAGACGCTGCTGGCGATCCTCGTGCTGATGTCGGTGGCCTCGTGGGCGCTGATCGCCATCAAGGGCGTGACCCAGATCCTGCG
>JAAFKB010000168.1 GCA_013299055.1 Sphaerotilus sp. | reverse complement strand
ACCGCGGCCTTCCACGCGCTGCCCGCGGCGATCGACACCGTGCGCGCCCTCGAATCCGGCACCGATGTCAGCCCGGAAGGACTGGCCCGCGGCTACACCCATGCCTTCCTGCTGACCTTCGACGACGTCGCTGGCCGCGACCACTACCTGCCGCACCCGGCGCACCAGGCGTTCGTGGCCAAGCTGCAGCCGCTGCTGGCGGATGTGCTGGTGATCGACTACGCGACAGACGCAGCCTGAGCTGCGCCGACGGTGGGCCGGCCTACCGCCGCATTCCGCCGCGGGGCGCGGCGATGACCTGCAGCGCCATGCGCAGCGCACCTTCGTAGACCGCATCGACCGACGCCCGTGGCGCAGGCGAGGCGGGCGGCCCGTCGGCCGCCGGCGTGCCGATCAGCGGCGCGAACCCGCGGCGCAGCACCGACACCGGCAGCAGCCAATCCACCCCGCCGCGCCGCAGGGTGAGGCCAGCCCACTGCCCCGCCGCGTCCAGCACCGGCCCGCCCCGCGGACCTGCCGGCAGCCCGATGCCCAGCCCGCGCTGGCCCTTCCCGCCCTCGACGGCGCCGTGGAAGCCGCTGTGCAGCCGTGGCCAGGCAGGACAGGCCTCCCCGCTCGGCGGGAACTCGACCACGTAGCCCGGGCTGCCCGGAAACGGATCGCGCCCCGCGGCGACCGGCAGAGCGACCTCGTGCGCCGTGTCGCCCAGCGCCCGCGGCAGGCTGCGCCCCACCAGCGCCGGCGTCAGCGCCAGCAAGGCCACACCAAGCGCAGGCTCTCGCCGCAGGACGCGCGCGTCAGCGGTCTGCCCCAGGCCATTGCGCACCTGCAAGGCGCTCGCACGGTGCAGTCCCTCCAGCCCTTCCAGCGGCACCAGCGCGTGGCGCCCCTGGTCGATCAGCACCCCACTGCCAACGACACGGGCGCCCCGCGGCGTGGCCGGCCCGCTCGCGTAAGGCGCCAGCCGCACCGACTGCAACACGGACTCCTGCTCGCCACCCGGTGCGGCGATCCACCGCCGCATCGCCGCCAGCATCGGCGCAGACGGAAAGCGGGCGCTGGCCTCGTCGAGCAAGCGGTACGCCGCCTCCTGCTGCCCGCCGATCGCCAGCAGCCCGGCGTAGAGTGCGGCGCCCTCCACCACCTGCCGGTGCGCGCCGGCCGTGTGGGCGCTGAACGCGGTGGCCTGCCGGTAGTCCCCGGCTTGCAGGTAGGTGCGGACCAGCGCCAGCTCGGTGTCGGCGGTGTGGGCCACCGACGCCGCGCGCTCGAAGCGGCGCAGCGCCTGGTCGATCCGGCCCGCCGACAACGCCGCCTCGCCCTCGGCGAGCAAGGCGGCGTGGTCGGCGCTGTCCACCGGTGCCGCGGCGGCGGATGGCCAGCCGGACAGCGCCAGCACCACGGTCAGCACCACGGTCAGCACCACGGTCAGCACCACCCCCGCACGCCGCCTCACGGATTGACGGCCGCGCCGGTCGGGCAGGACGTGCCGCCGGTACGCAGGACACGGGCCGTCCCCAGGTCGTTCGCGCTGGCGCCACGGGTGTATGGCGCCGCCGGGGCCTTGTAGCCGGCCATGAACGCGGTCAGTGCGTCGATGTCCTGCGCGCCGCCGAGGGACTGCGTGCCGTTCAGGAAGGTGGTGAACCCGTCGCCGCCCGTGGCCATGAAGTTGTTGACCGTGACGCGGTAGGTCTTGGTCGGCGTCAGCACCTTGCCGGTGGCATCGACGATGGCCTCGGTGGCACCGTTGCGGGTCAGCGTGACATTGCTGATGCGGGCATCACAGGCCTTCGCGCCGTCCCAGGTGTACTTGAAGCCGCTCGACGGAACCATGATCCGCGTCGCCGCTGCCGCCTGGCCACGGCAGCCAGCGAACTGCTGCTCCAGCACGTTCTTCAGATCCTGCGCCGTCAGCGTCATCGTCACCAGACTGTTGCCGAAGGGCTGCGTGGTGAAGGCTTCGCCGTAGGTGACGTTGCCATCGCCCTCGCCCGCCGTGCTCGACGCGAAGGTGAACCCCGGTGCGCGCACGCCGCCGCGGTTCATGAACGCGATCACCGCGTCACCGAAGCCGGCCGGCGCCGTGGCGGCAAGCTGCGCGTCGGCGATCAGCTCGCCGGCGGGCATGTTGCAGGCCGTGTCCGCGGCGGTGGCCGGCAGTTCCGCCTTGATCGCGCCGATGACCTTGTTCGCCAGCGGCGAGATCAGGTCGTTGTACGCCTTGACGATGGCCTGGACCGCACTGCTGGGCGTGACCGTCGTGTCGGTGCGGTCCACCAGCCGGTTGGTGGCCGCGACGGCCGTGATGTCGCGCGTGACCGGGTCGATGGTCACGTTGATGTCGCTGAGCACACGGCCGAAGGCGCTGGCGCTGGTGACGGGCACCAGGCGGCCCTTGGCATTGGGCAGTCCGGTCTTGCGCGGTGTGCTGGAGACGACACCGGTGGCGCTGGCGGTGACATCGACCGTGCCGGCCGAGCAGTTGTAGGCGGCGTGGGTGTGGCCGCTGATGACCAGATCGACGGCGTTGTCGAGCTGCTGGACGACGGTGGCGATGTCGGAGCCGGCCAGGTCGCCGTCGCAGCCGTTGATGTCGGACAGGCTGGTGGCGCTCTGGAAACCGCCCTGGTGGACCAGCACGACGATGGACTCGACGCCCTGTGCGCGCAGCTCGGGGATGAGCGCGTTGACGGTGGCGGCTTCATTCTGGAAGGACAGCCCGGCCACGCCGGTCGGGGTGACGATGGTGGGCGTGGCCTGCAGCGTCATGCCGATGAAGGCCACCTTGACGCCGTTGAACGACTTGATGCCGTAGGCGGGCAGCAGCGGCTTGCCGGTGGCGGTGTTCAGCACGTTGGCCGACAGCCACTTGAACTTCGCGCCCTCGAACGGCACCGGCGTGCCCACTGTCAGGCCCTTGCAACTGTTCGGGTCGGCGGCTCCCGCCACGACCTTGCAGCCACCGTTCTGCAGGCGCAGCAGCTCGGTTGCGCCGTGGTCGAACTCGTGGTTGCCGACGGCGTTGAACTCGACGCCAATGCGGTTGAGGGTCTCGATGGCCGGCTCGTCGTTGAACAGCGACGAGATCAGGGGCGAGGCGCCGATGAAGTCCCCGGCCCCGACGACGACGTTGAGCGGATTCTGGCCCTTGAGCTTGCTGACGTGGCCGGCGAGGTAGTCGGCGCCACCGACGGCGGGGCGGCTGGCGGTCGGCACGCTGGTGTTGGTGCCGAAGGTGCCGGGCGACTGCAGCGTGCCGTGGTAGTCGTTGAAGCCGATGATCTTGACGGTGAACGGCGTGGTGGACGCGGCCGGCGGGCCGAGTGGCTCGTCGGTGCCACAGGCGGCCATCGCCAGCAGGGCCGTGACGGTGAGGGCGAACAGGGGGGTGCGTTGCAGCATGGTCAGCGTCCCATCTCGGTCAGGTAGGTGCGGCGGGCGGCGATGGCAGTGTCGGTGAAGTCGGAGAACACGCCGTCGATGCCGAGGCGGTAGAACTGCAGGTACTCGGCCTTCGGGTCGCCCCGGTAGTCGTAGGCCAGGCGGCGCTGCTCGTTGCGGAAGGTGTAGGCGTGGACGAACAGGCCAGCCTTGTGCGCGTCGGCGATGAGCGTGGTCGGTGTCTGCGTGGTGGCATCGGCCCAGTTGACCTTGCCGTCGCCGTTCACGTCCTTGACGGCGCCGGCGGCGTCCAGCGTGCCCTTGACCGGCACGATGTAGGGCTTCCACGGGCCGATGCCGTCGGCGTAGGTCTTGATCTCGGCCAGCCCGGCGGGCGTGACCATGGCGCTGAACAGCCGCGTGTCGCCCGCCTTGAACCAGTCATACGGGCGGTCATACGGCGCGGCGAAGGTGAGCACGCCCGTCTTGAGGTCCACGTCGTCGGCGTCGATGAGCTGGATCAGGCGCGTGG
Source organism: Sphaerotilus sp. (assembly GCA_013299055.1). GTDB lineage: Bacteria > Pseudomonadota > Gammaproteobacteria > Burkholderiales > Burkholderiaceae_C > Sphaerotilus. Next base: position 1,013 of record JAAFKB010000168.1, on the reverse strand, counting down.
CCAAGCCCTTGCCGCGGAGGTATTTCAGGCTGCTCGGCTCGAAGCTCTGCACGAAGATGGGTGCGGTCTTGCTGTTCCAGCCGGCGGCCGTGATCTGGGCGAAGAGCGTGTCCTCCAGCGGCAGGCCGAGCGCGCGGTGGTAAGTCGGGTTCTTGGTCTCGGGGTAGACGGCGATGGTGCGGCCCTTGGCGAGCGACTTGGCCTTCACGAGGTCGATGATTTCCTGGAAGGTCACGACCTTGAAGACGCCGTTGTAGACGCTCGAACGCTCCGCATCGGTGGTGATGGCGCCCAGCGTCTTGATCTCGGCCAGCGTGAAATCGCTGGCGAACCAGCCGGTCTGCGTCTCGCCATCGACCTGCGTGGTCTTCTTGCGGGCGGCGAACTCGGGGTGGCTGGCGACGTTGGTGCTGTAGTCGAGGTTGGGGTCGTGTCGCGCGATCAGCACGCCGTCCTTGGTCGCGATCAGGTCCGGCTCGACCACGTCGGCGCCGAGGTCGATCGCCAGCGTGTACGCCTCCAGCGTCTCCTCGGGCAGGTAGCCGGAAGCGCCGCGGTGCGCCACGACGAGCGGCGCAGTGCCATCCAGCGTCTTGAGTGTCTGCGGACCTGTCGCAGGTGTGGGCGTGGCGTCGTCGCCACCGCCGCAGGCCGCCAGCAGCACGGCACAGCCGATCGCCACGGCGCTCCAGCGCAACGGCGATCGGTGGGAGATCGTGGTGGAAAAATCGGTCATGGCGCTGGCTCCGGTGGCTGGGTGGCTGGCTGGTGTGTGAAGAAATGCAGACCTGATACCGACCTTCCCCCATCCCCATGACTGGCCTGTGTCCGCGCCATGTCAGGCGCGTGACAGCCTCCGGTTCCGGCCGACAGTGCTAACGTGCCCGGCATGTGGACCTCCCTGCGCACCCTGCCCCGCACCGTCTGGCTGATCGGACTCATCAGTCTGGTCAACGACGCGGCCTCCGACATGCTGTATCCGCTGATCCCGCTCTACCTGTCGTCGGTGCTGA
>JAAFKB010000167.1 GCA_013299055.1 Sphaerotilus sp. | reverse complement strand
GCTCGAACAAGCGGAAGTTTTCTACTTTCAAATGATTGAGCTGCATGGCGCGGATTATCCTCCTGACGACAAGGCGTCACTCACGCCGCCTTCGGATGCGGCCGGGTCAGATCGACCCACAGGCTGTCGTCGTCGAAACGCACCGACCATCATAGGTCAGAGTCCTTGCGCAACCCGAAGGGTGACGCGAACGTGTTCAAGGTGAGCGCGGCCTGCGCACTCCGGCTGCTACGCTACCCGCTTGTACCCGCCCATCCGCCCGCCCATGCCCACGCCACCCACCCTCTTCCAGCTCTGCCTCGTCGTCCACGATGTCCACCAGGCCAGCGCCCACTGGGCCAAGGTGCTGGGCCGACCGCTGGCGGAAGTCCAGACCCTCTTCCCCGACGACGGCAGCATCCGCCACCACACCCACGGCCAGCCCGCCACGTACACGGACCTGCAGGTCGCCAAGTACGCGCTGGACGCCTTCGTGCTGGAGCTGATGCAGCCGGGCGTGGGCGCCAGTCCGTGGCGGGACTTCCTCGACCGCCACGGGCCGGGCGTGTTCCACGTCTGCATGGGTGTGGAGGACCGGCCAGGCTTCCTGCAGACACTGGCGGAGATCGGCGTCGGGCAGCCCTACCACGTCGGCGAGTACGCGGGCGGCTCGTACCGCTACGTCGATGCGTCGGCACAGCTCGGGCTGGAACTCAGCATCAACCACCAGACCCGCGCCGACACCACCCGTCCAGCCATGGACATCCACGCCCTGCGCAAGCTGGTGGCCCGCACGGGCGGCAGCGTCCTCGAAACGCTCGACATCCACACGGGTGAGCGCACCGTGCGGAAGACCTTCGACGTGGTGATCGAGGCGCCGAACTGGACCCGCGACGGCCAGCGCCTCGTCTACAACAGCGAGGGCCGGATGTACGCCTTCACGCTGGCCACGGGCGAGATCACCCTCATCGACACCGGCTTCGCCACCGACTGCAACAACGACCATGTGCTCTCGCCGGACAACACGCAGCTCGCGATCAGCCATTTCACGAACGAGGACGCCGCTTCGCGCATCTACACGCTGCCGCTGGACGGTGGCGCGCCTGTGCTGGTGACGCCGCAAGGCCCGAGCTACCTGCACGGCTGGTCGCCGGACGGAGAGCGGCTGGCCTACTGCGCCGAGCGCGGCGGGCAGTACGACATCTACACCATCGGCGTCCACGGCGGCCCGGAAACCCGGCTCACCGACACGCCCGGACTCGACGACGGCCCGGAGTATTCGCCCGACGGCCGCTCGATCTGGTTCAACTCCACCCGCAGCGGCCTGATGCAACTCTGGCGCATGGACGTGGACGGCGGCAACCCGACCCACATGGTGCAGGAGGACGCCAACGGCTGGTTCCCGCATGTCTCGCCGGACGGGCAGTGGGTGGCCTATGTCGCCTACGGCAAGGACGACGTGGCCCCCGGCGACCACCCGCCCGACAGGTGGGTGGAGCTGCGTCTGGTGCCGGCCAGCGGTGGGGCCTCGCGGACGCTGGTGAAGCTCTTCGGCGGTCAGGGCACGCTCAACGTCAACTCCTGGGCGCCGGACAGCCGCACGCTGGCGTTCGTGTCCTACGGGATCAAAGACTCGCCGTGATCCCGCCGTCCACGTAGAGGATGTGCCCGTTCACGAAGCTCGACGCATCCGACGCGAGGAAGATCGCCGCGCCGCCCAGCTCCTCCACGTCGCCCCAGCGGCCCGAGGGCGTGTGCGCGGTCAGCCAGGCGGTGAAGGTCGGGTCGGCGACCAGCGCACTGGTGAGTTCGGTCTTGAAGTAGCCGGGGCCGAGGCCGTTGACCTGGATGCCGTGCTTGCCGAGGTCGATCGCCATGCCCTTGGTGAGCATCTTCACCGCGCCCTTGGTGGCGGTGTAGGGCGCAATGCCAGGGCGGCCGAGTTCGCTCTGCACGGAGCAGACGTTGATGATCTTGCCCCGACCGCGCGGGATCATGCAGCGCGCCACCGCCTGTCCGACCAGGAAGACGCTGTCGATGTTGGTGGTGGTGATGCGGTGCCAGGCGTCGAGCGGGAACTCGGTGAACGGGGCGCGGTGCTGCATGCCGGCGTTGTTGACGAGGATGTCGATCGGGCCGACCTCCGCCTCGATGCGCGCCACGCCCGCCTGCACGGCGTCGGCGTCGGTCACGTCGAAGGCGTAGGCCTGCGCGTCGATGCCCTGCCCGGCCAGCGCGGCGCGGGTGGCCTCCAGGCGGTCGGCGTCGCGGGCGTTGAGCACCACGCGGGCGCCCGCTGACGCCAATGCGCACGCCAGCGCCAGGCCGATGCCCTTGCTGGAGCCGGTGATGAGGGCGATGCGGCCGGTGAGGTCGAAGCTGAGGTGTTTATTCATCATACGAAAGTAGCGAGATCGACCGGAAAAATCAAGCTGCGAAACCCGTCTTGTCGGGCGTGAGCGCCTCGCTATAGTGCCCCGCACACCCTGAGGAAATCCGATGACTGATGACCAGACCGATGACACCATGGGCAGCCCGCTGCGGCTGCGCTGCCGCTGCCTGTTGATCCACGCGCCGGACGACCTGCGCATCGAGGAGCAGGACGCGGGCGAGATGGCGCCGGGACAGGTGACAGTGCAGGTCGGCATGGGCGGCATCTGTGGCTCGGACCTGCACTACTTCCACCACGGCGGCTTCGGCACCGTGCGCATCAAGCGGCCGATGGTGCTCGGGCATGAAGTCGCCGGCACGGTGATCGCGGTGGCGCCGGACGTGACGCGGGTGCAGGTAGGGGACCGGGTGGCGGTGAATCCGAGCCGGCCGTGCGGGACGTGCAAGTTCTGTCTGGAAGGCTTGCCGAACCAGTGCCTGGAGATGCGCTTCTACGGCAGCGCGATGCGTGATCCGCACGTCGAGGGTGCGTTCCGGCAACTGCTGGTGTGCAACGCGGTGCAGTGCGAGACGGTGGCGCCGGGGGTGCCGCTGATGCTGGCGGCGCTGGCCGAGCCGTTCTCGGTCGGGCTGCACGCGGTGTCGCGGGCGGGGTCGCTGCTGGGCAAGCGGGTGCTGGTATCGGGCTGCGGGCCGATCGGCTGCCTCGCCATTGCCGCCGCCCGGGTGCATGGCGCGGCGGAGATCGTCGCGGTGGACGTGACCGACGAGACGCTGGCGGTTGCCAGGGCGATGGGCGCCGACCGGACGATCAACGTCGCCACCGACACCGACTGGGCCGCGCGCTACAGCCCGGACAAGGGCACCTTCGACGTGATGATCGAGTGCTCGGGCAACGAGCGGGCGCTGCGGGCTGGGCTGGACGTGATGCGCCCGCGCGGCGTGGTGGTGCAGCTCGGGCTGGGCGGCGACGTGAACATCCCGCAGAACCTGATCGTCGCCAAGGAGCTGAGCCTGTGCGGGTCGTTCCGCTTCCATGCCGAATTCGCGCTGGCGGTGCGGCTGATCAACGAGGGGCGGGTGGACCTGCGGCCGATGGTGACGCGGACCTTCCCGCTGGAACAGGCGCGGGAGGCGTTCGCGCTGGCGGGGGATCGGCGGCGGGCGATGAAGGTGCTGATCGACTTCGACGCGTAGCCGAAACATTCACGCGGCGCCATTCACCGCCATTCGTCGAACAGCAAGGCAGACCCGCTCAACAACGCCTGCATCAGTGGCGCGTGGTCCGCCTGGTGGTTCACGCTCAACTCCAGCCCCAGCGGGTCGGACGTGTCCACATAGCTGTACGAGCCGCCGGATGTGGCTGGAGGTCATGTCGCAGGTCCGTGCTGAGGCGAGGGGACAGCGTCGTCAAGGAAAGGCAGCACGCGGGCCAGCAAAGCATCCGGCGCTTCTTCGGCGATGTAGTGGCCGCAGGGCAAGGGGCCGCCGCACACGTCGTCGGCCACGCGCTGCCACTCGCGCAGCGGCTCGAAGCAGCGATGCACCACGCCCTGCTCGCCCCACAGCGCCAGCAGCGGCATGGGCAGGCGGCGGCCGGCGTCGCGGTCGGCGCGGTCGTGGTCGAGGTCGATGCCGGCGGCAGCGCGGTAGTCCTCGCAGAGTCCGTGGGCGGCGCCCGGCTGGCGCAGGCCGTGTTCGTAGGCGGCCAGCGCACGCGGGTCGAACGGCGCCAGCCCGGCACTGCGTCGGCCCATCACGTCGCGCAGATACGCGGCGGGATCGGCCTCGATCAGCCGTTCGGGTAGCGGCGCGGGCTGGATCAGGAAGAACCAGTGCCAGTAGGCGCGGGCAAAGGCGTCCGAGGTCTGCTCGTACATCGCCAGCGTCGGCGCGATGTCCAGCAGCACCAGCCGGCGCACCGCTTCCGGGTGGTCCATGCCCAGCCGGTGCGCCACCCGTGCGCCTCGGTCGTGGGCGAGCACGTCGAAGCGATCGTGGCCCAGCGCCTGCATCAGCCGCAGCATGTCGCGGGCCACCGTGCGCTTGCTGTAGTTGGCGTGGTCGGCGTCGCCCGGCGGCTTGGACGACGCGCCGTAGCCACGCAGGTCGGCCATCACCAGCGTGAAATGCGTGGCGAGCGTCGGCGCGACGCGGTGCCAGATCGCGTGGGTCTGCGGGTGGCCGTGGAGCAGCAGCAAGGCTGGCCCCTGTCCGCCGAGGCAGGCGTGGATCTGCACGCCGTCGTCGGTGGGCAGCGACCGGGCCGTGAACCCGGGGAAGAGCGATGCAGAGGACATACCGGTCATCTCATGGTGCGGAGAAGGACAGTGCCACAAAGTCCACGAACGCCCGCACCCGCGCCGCCAGCCGGTGCCGCTGCGGATAGACCGCGTAGACATCGGCGTCCGGCGTGAAGCACTGCGGCAGCACCTGCACCAGCCGGCCGTCCTTCAGGAAGCGGTCGATGTCCCACTCGGCGCGCATCAGGATGCCGTGGCCGTCCAGCGCCCAGTTCACCGCGATCTCGCCGTCGTTGGTCGTCAGCGTGCCGCGGGTCTTCACCGCCTCG
>JAAFKB010000166.1 GCA_013299055.1 Sphaerotilus sp. | reverse complement strand
ACGGACGAACCTCGGACGACCTTCCCGGTGTCCCAATGACACCAGTGGCATGTGCGCCGAAGCAGAGAGCGCGAAGGCTCCCGTCCGCTTACCGTTGCGGGGGCAGCGCAGGTTGAGCGTGGCCCGACAGGGCGTCTGCTTTCCTGCTTCCCGTTTAACCGTGACGACGTGAAAGCCGACACGAGCACCAACAGCGTGAATTGTAAACGGTGCGCGCCCGGACCACTACAATCGAGCGCGTCAGGGAGCGCGCACTGTCGCGCCGATCACCAAGACTTTCGCCATACGCGACCGCGCAATGTCCACACTCGAAGACCTCGCCGAACGGGTAGAGCGGCTGCTCCAGCACCACGCCGCCCTGCAGCAGCACAATGCGCTGCTGGAGCAGAAGCTCGCCGCCGCCAATGCCGAACGCGACAACCTGCGCTCGCGGCTGTTCGCGGCACGCTCCCGCATCGACGCCCTGATCGAGCGGCTGCCAGCGGGCGATGTCGACACCCACGACCGTGGTGCCTCCGGAGGGGGTGTATGAGCGCCAACATGAACACGAAACCGCTGGACGTGACCATCATGGGCCAGGGCTATGTCCTGGCCTGCCCGGAAGGCGCCGAGGCGGTGCTGACGGCCGCCGCGCGCCTGGTGGACCGCGAGATGTGCGCCGTCCGTGACGCCGGCCGCGTCAAGGCCCGCGAGCGCATCGCCGTGCTGTCGGCGCTCAACCTGGCCTACGCCCTGATCGAGCAGCGCACACGCGACGGCCACGCCGCACCAGCCCCCGCTGCCGAGGCCGAGGTGCCAGCGGCCCCGGCAGCCCCCCTGATCACCATTGATGTGGATGCCCTGGTGCGCCGCCTGGACGCCGCACTCGACGGCCACGGTCCCGCGCCGTCGGCTTAGAATCTCCACGTCCGCTGCATTCGCGGGGGTTTTTATTTCCTTGAACCGATGCTCTCGCGAGCCTGGGCTTGGAACATCGACCAGCTGGTGTGATCGTCTCGCGTCAGATGAACCCGAAGCCGGTCTGACCTCGCCCACCTGAATCCCCTGGGTTCAGGAATGCGGCCCTCGGTCTCGCAGCGGACACCCCCTACTCCACCTTCCCATGCCATTCGATCTCCTCCTGGTTGCCGAGCTGCTGCTGCTCGGCGCCTGCACCGGCTTTCTGGCCGGGCTGCTGGGCATCGGCGGCGGCATGCTGATGGTGCCGTTCATGACGCTGATCCTCTCCACACGCGGCGTGGACGCGGCACTGGCCGTCAAGATGGCGATCGCCACGTCGATGGCCACCATCCTCTTCACCTCCGTCTCCAGCGTGCGTGCCCACCACCAGCGCGGCGCCGTCCGGTGGGACATCGTGCGCACGCTCGCCCCCGGCATCGTGCTGGGCGGGCTGCTGGCGGGTGCAGGGGTGTTCTCGCTGCTCAAGGGCACGACCCTGGCGCTGGTGTTCGCGGTGTTCGTGGCCTTCTCCGCCACGCAGATGCTGCTCAACCGCAAGCCCGCCCCCACCCGCCAGATGCCAGGTACCGCAGGCAGCCTGGGCGCGGGCAGCGTGATCGGCTTCGTCTCGGGGCTGGTCGGTGCAGGCGGCGGGTTCATCTCCGTGCCGTTCATGGCCTGGTGCAATGTGGCGATGCACAACGCCGTGGCCACCTCGGCCGCACTCGGCTTTCCGATCGCGCTGGCGAACACCGTCGGGTACGTGGTGGGCGGCTGGTCAATGCCGACGCCGCTGCCCGGCGCGCTGGGCTACCTGTGGCTGCCGGGGCTGGCCATCATCGCCACCGCCAGCGTCACCACCGCCCCGCTCGGCGCCCGCACCGCGCACGCCATGGACATCGCCCAGCTCAAGAAGGTCTTCGCCTGCACGCTGTACGGGCTGGCGGCCTACATGCTCTGGAAATCCAGGGGCTGACTGACCCGGCGTCAGTTCACCGGCAGCAGCTCGCCCAGCCGGATCGAAGCCAATGCCACCCGATTGCCACCGCGCTGGCGTGCATCCGCCAATGCCCGCACCGCCGCCTGGCTCAGATCCGCCAGCGTGGCCGCCGTGTGCGGGAAGCTGGCCACGCCGATCGACACCTCGAAGTTGAAGCCCTGCCCGTTCACCACGACCACCTCGGTCGCACAGGCACGGCGCAGGTGCTCCATGCGCGCATGCGCCGTGGCCAGACCGACACCGGACAGCAGGATCGCGAAGCGCCCGTCGCCGAGCTGCGACAGCACGTCCATCGCCCGCGTGTTGGTCCGCATGAGCAGGCCCAGCGACTGCGTGACCGCCTGCACCGCCGGCTCGCCCAGCGTCTGGCGCAGCGCGTCGATGCGGTCCAGCGCCAGCAGCACCAATGCGAACTCGCGGTGCTCACGCTGCGACAGGGCGGCCTCGCGGCGCAGGTGCTCCTCGAAGTGCTCGCGGCGGAACAGCTCGCTGGGCCGGTCCAGCCCCTGGGCGTGCTGGCGGCGCAGGGCCTCGACCGACTGCTGCTGGCGCTCGATCTGCTCCAGCGCCGACTGCAGGCGACCGGCGTCGCGGCGGCTTTGCGTCACGTCACGCCACAGGCAGAGCAGCTGGCGCGACCCGCTCGCCGGCACGAGGACGTGGCGCGTGACGCGGTACTCGCTGCGCTGGCCGGTGCGCTCGAAGCGGTGGTCCTCCACCACGGTGGGCAGCTCGGCCGCCAGGGCACGGGCCTCGGCCGCCTGCAGGGCGTTGGCCTCGGACTGCGACAGCAGCTCCAGATCCGTCGCGCCGATCACCCTCTGCGCATCCCTGCCCAGCCACGCCAGACAGGCCGGATTCGCCCACAGGTAGCGCCCGCTGTCGGCCTCCTTGAGCGCCAGCAGCACGCCCTCGGTCTGCAGCAGATCGAGCACACCACCCGCCAGCAAGGCCGGCAGCGCCACGGACACGGACACAGGGACGGGAGCAGGCTGTTCGATGGGGTTCATCCGGCCATGATAGGCAGCCCGCTCGACACCGGATGCGACCAAACTCACACGAGGTAACGAGTCGTGCAGCGGACGTGAACTCTGTCACCCCACCCCCCCCTGTTCGGACGGAGCAGTACCAGCTCAGCCCATGAGCAGTTGCATGCTGTGCTCGTACTCGCGTGTGAGGCGATCGAAGAGTTCGAGCAAGGCTTCGCTGGTCGCCGCCAGCGTCACCCGCGCCACGGGCGTCGCCCCGCTGCGCACCGCCGCCAGCATCTCCTGCCAGCGGGCATCGGCCTCGGCAGTGGCCTCGCGGATGGACGGCGTGGACAGCGGGATGTGCCGCAGGAAGGCCAACCCGCGCTCGAACGCCTCTGCCGTGGGCGCGAGATCGCCGGGCAGCGGCTCCTGCGGCGACAGCGGCCCCGCCTGCCGCAGCAGCGCCAGCTTGGCCAGCCGCTGCGCGAGCATCCGCTGGCGACCGGAGACGTTGATGAGGTGCAGCGTCGGCGCCAGACCAGCGTTTTCGAGTGCCTGCGTCAGCCGATCCGACAACTCCAGCAGCCGCTCGGCGTCCTGGTCCAGCACGGCGATGCGCTCCGCCACGGGTGGCGCGCCAAGGCTGCTCTGCACGCTCGCCCAGGTCGCCTCCACCGCATCGACCAGATCACCGAACGTCGGCCGCGACAGCGTCCGGCCCAGCAGCGCCAGACTCTGGCCGACCTGCACCCCCGAATCGGCCAGCAGCGCCCGCGACCCTGCCACCTCCACCCCCAGCGCCGCCAGCGCATAGAGCTTGACGATGCGCTGCGACAGCATCCGCAGGCGGCCGGCGCGGTTGATGGCGTCGCCGTAGTGGGCGGAGTCGATGACCTGCTGCGACACCTGGCCGATGCGCTGCTTGGCATTCATCGACGCGGAGCGCAGCAGCCGGAACGCCTCGTCCTCGTTGACCTGGCGCGCCGACATCAGCAGGCCCTTGGCGCGGTCCACCAGCTTGCGCTCCTCGAAGCGGCGCTTGAGGTCGGCGAGTTCCTCTCGGAGTTGCCGTGTCTGGCGGTAGCGGGCGATGCTGACCTGCACCAGCGGGCGCAGACGGCCGGGCGCATAGCCGTTGACGATCCAGCCGTCGATGCCTACCGCCAGCGCGGCCTCCATCGTCTCGGCGCGCACGTCGCTCGTGAACACCAGCACGGGGGTCGGAGCCGCGGCATCGAGCAAGCGCACCGCCTCGAACAGCGCCTCATCGGGGTGCGGGTCCCAGACCACGATCAGGTCCGGTGCATGGCGCACCGCCTCGCGCACCATCTGGGCGCAGGTGGTGCGGGCGCAGACCTGCAGGCCGTTGGCTTCCAGATCGGGGACGAGCGTCGGCGCATCGGGCAGCGCAGAGGCAATGGCGAGGAGATTGATCATGTTGCAGCGCACGAAGCACACATCGGGCCAGCATCGTGGCATGTTTTGTGCAATGCAGCGTGCAGTAAAACCACAAGCCACCCACCATGTCCGACTACAAGACTTTTTTCCGAGCGGGACATTGGCCTACGCTGGCCGCGTCCTTCCTGTACTTCGATTTCTGCTTCGCCATCTGGGTGCTCAACGGCGCGATGGGTCCGTTCATCAGCGAGACCTTCAACCTCACGGCGGCACAGAAGGGTTTCATGATCTCGGTGCCGATCCTGGCCGGGGCCCTGATGCGCTTCCCGCTGGGCATCCTGGCGCAGTACATCGGCCGCAAGAACGCCGCGATGGTCGAAATGGGCCTGATCGTGTGCGCGCTGGTGTTCGGCTACACGATGGTGGACACCTACGACGAGGTGCTGGCGATGGGCGTGCTGCTGGGCATCGCGGGTGCGTCGTTCGGCGTGGCGCTGTCGCTCGGCTCGGGCTGGTACCCGCCGAAGTACAAGGGGCTGGCGATGGGCATTGCCGGCGCGGGCAACTCCGGGACCGTGCTGGCCGTGCTGTTCGCGCCGCCGCTGGCGATGCAGTACGGCTGGCAGACGGTGTACGGGCTGGCTGCCTGCACGATGGTGCTGCCGATGCTGGTGATGTGGTTCGCTGCGAAGGAGCCGCCGGACC
>JAAFKB010000165.1 GCA_013299055.1 Sphaerotilus sp. | reverse complement strand
TCCGGGCGGTGGACCAGGTGAGCCTGGACATCGCCAAGGGGGAAATCTTCGCGCTGCTCGGCTCGTCGGGCTGCGGCAAGAGCACCTTGCTGCGCATGCTCGCCGGCTTCGAGTCGCCGACCTCCGGCCGCATCATCCTCAACGGCAACGACCTCGCGGGCAAACCGCCCTACGAGCGGCCGGTGAACATGATGTTCCAGTCGTATGCGCTGTTTCCCCACATGACGGTGTGGGAGAACATCGCCTTCGGACTGAAGCGCGACGGCCTGCCTTCGGGCGAGATCACGACGCGGGTCGAAGAAATGCTGCGCCTGACCCAGCTCGGCAAGCTCGCCAAGCGCAAGCCGCACCAGCTCTCCGGCGGCCAGCAGCAGCGGGTCGCCCTCGCCCGCAGTCTGGCCAAACGACCGCAGTTGCTGCTGCTGGACGAGCCGCTCGGGGCGCTGGACAAGAAGCTGCGCGAGGCGACGCAGATCGAGCTGGTCAACATCATCGAGACGGTCGGCGTGACCTGCGTGATGGTGACGCACGACCAGGAAGAGGCGATGACGATGGCCTCGCGCATCGCGGTGATGAGCGAGGGGCGCTTCCTGCAGGTGGGCAGCCCGGCCGACATCTACGAGACGCCGACCACCCGCTTCGTCGCGGATTTCATCGGCAACGTCAACCTCGCCGACGGCACCATCACCGTGGACGAGGCCGACCATGCGCAGGTGCAGTGCGCCGACTACACGCACCACATCGGCCACGGCATCACGGGCTACCTCGGCCAGCCGGTCACGGTGGCGGTGCGGCCCGAGAAGATCCACCTGAGCAAGGACCGCCCGGAGAACACGCCCGGCGACAGGAACTGCGTCGAGGGCACGGTCAAGGAGATGTCCTACTTCGGTGACACGACGCTGTACCACCTGGAACTCGCCAGCGGCGCCCGGCTGAAGGTCAACGTCGAGAACGACTCGCGCGACCGGCAAGGCGCGCTCACCTGGGGCGACCGGGTCTGGGCGCACTGGCTGCCCTCGTCCCAGGTCGTGCTGACCCAATGAGGCGCTGAGCATGGCCGCCACCCCCACCCGCCTGGAACGCCTGCGCAGCCTGTTCAGCGGCCGCAGCCTCGTCATCGGCACGCCGTTCGTGTGGCTGCTGGTGTTCTTCCTGCTGCCCTTCCTGATCGTGCTGCGCATCAGCTTCGCGGAGATGGACGGCGCCCGCGTGAGCGACCTGTTCACCTTCGCGAACAACGAGCTGTTCATGAAGCTCAAGCTTCAGAACTTCCTCACCATCGTCCAGGACGACCTCTACTGGACCACCTACGGCCAGTCGCTGCTGTACGCCGGACTCACCACGGCGGTGTGCCTGGGCATCGGCTACCCGTTCGCGTATTTCATGGCGCGTGCGCCGGGCACGGTGCAGCCGCTGCTGCTGATGGGCGTGATGCTGCCGTTCTGGACCAGCTTCCTGCTGCGCGTGTATGCGTGGAAGGGGCTGCTGGACGCCGAGACCGGCTGGGTGGGCACCTTCCTGAATGCCATCCACGCCGACCAGGTGCTGCTGCCGCTGGGCCTCATCACGGCCGAGGGGCAATACATGTACACGCCGTTCTCGCTGCTGCTGGGCATGGTCTACACCTACCTGCCCTTCATGGTGCTGCCGCTGTATGGCACGCTGTCCAAGCTTGATCTGCGCCTGCTCGAAGCGGCTCAGGATCTGGGCGCGACGCCGTGGCAGGCGTTCTGGCGCATCACGGTGCCGCTGTCCAAGGGCGGCATCATTGCGGGCGCCATGCTGGTGTTCATCCCCTGCGTCGGCGAATACGTCATCCCCGAACTGCTCGGCGGGCCGGAGACGCTGATGATCGGCCGCGTGCTGTGGGACGAGTTCTTCAGCAACAACGACTGGCCGATGGCGTCGAGCGTGGCGGTGACGATGGTGCTGCTGATCATCGTGCCGCTGGCGGTTTTCAGCCACAACCAGAGCAGCAGCCAGCGCCAGGGAGCCACCCCGTGATCGTCACCCCCGCCGGCCGCTGGACGAGCCGGATCTGGCTGACCGCCGGCTTCGTTTTCCTCTACCTGCCGATCATCGCACTGGTGGTCTACAGCTTCACCGATTCGACCGTGCCGAATGTCTGGGCCGGTTTCTCGCTGCGCTGGTACGACAAACTGGTCGGCGACGAAGCCATCCGCAACGGGCTGTTCCTGTCGCTGGAGATCGCCGCGGCATCGGCCACCGGCGCCGTGGTGCTGGGCACGCTGGCTGCCTTCACGCTGGAGCGTTACCCGCGCTTCCGGGGCCGCACGCTGTTCTCCGGCATGGTGAACGCGCCACTGGTGATGCCCGAGGTGATCGTGGGGCTGTCGCTGCTGCTGATGCTGGTGTCGATGCAGCGGCTGTTCGGCGTGCCCGAGCGCGGCATCGTGACGATCTGGCTCGGGCACATGCTGGTGGGCATGGCGTATGCGACCGTCGTGATCGCCGCCCGGCTGCGCGACCTGAACCCGCAGTTCGAGGAGGCTGCGCAAGACCTTGGCGCCCGGCCGCTGCAGGTGTTTTTCCTGGTCACGCTGCCGATGATCGCGCAGTCGATGCTGGCGGCGTGGCTGCTGACGTTCACGCTGTCGCTGGACGACGTGGTGATGTCGGCCTTTCTGTCCGGGCCGGGTTCGACGACGCTGCCGCTGGTGATCTTCTCGCGGGCGCGGCTGGGGCTGGACCCGACGGTGAACGCGCTGGCGACGGTGGTGATCGGCGTGGTGGCGGTGTTCGTGGTGGTGTCGAGCTACATGATCGCGCTGCGCGAGCGGCGGCTGCAGCAAGAGCAGCAAGCCGCGATCAAGGGCCACTGAGTGCGGTGCTCGCCTCGGTGCAGGGTTTCATGGTCCATTCAGGGGGAAGTTATGCGTCACGCTGCAGAGAAACATCAATGCCGACAACGACTTGCGGGCGGGCTTCGCTCTGAGTTAGGCGGCACGAGCCGGGTTAGACAGCAGGGCCGTGAGGTTTAAATTACGTTGGGCCGCACAAGCCGTCATCGTTTCTCCGCCATCTTTTACTAATCCATTTACGAGGCATCTATGCAGATCAAGAAACTTCTGACAGCCATCAATCCAGTCGAGAGAATCAGAGAGGTTCGGGAAAACTGGTTTCCGTGGATAGTTGTGCTCGTTGGCACAGTCACTTACTCGGCCTCGGTAATTTCAGCTACCGAGGCTGTAGTAAAGCATCAAGTCGAGGCAACGAGACTTGAGCAAATCGGAACCGCTTGGTTGCTGTTTGGCGCGCTCTGGACTGCACTCGGCGCTCACCTGAGCAGGAAGGACAGAATGGCCCTTGACGCAATGGCTAATCAAGGCGCCTTGGACGTAAAAGAGATCGTGCGAATCTTCAAGGCCGCCTCTAACTTCTCTACGTTCGGGGCCTTCATGATCATCTTGGGGACCGTTGTTCTTCTCTACAAGATGTATTTGCATTGACCAATTTCTCAGTCAGCCAGTGCGGCCCAATCGAGTAGCCTAGAGTATCTAACTCCCAGCCCCCACACCACCCACCGTGCGGGTCCGCAGTGGGCGGAACAACCAAGTTGGCTCGCACGACGAAGTTGTCGATGTCAAGCCGAATGTCCCTGAGCCTTGGTTGTTCAACAGTTGACGCGGGCGTCAGGCATCACAAAGGCCACGTTGCGCATCTGTCGTCAGAACCTATCACGCCACTTTGCAAAAACCCATGTCCCGCACCCTCATCAGCTCTGGCTCCACCTTTGAAGACGAAATCGGCTACAGCCGTGCAGTCGTTCAAGGCGACTGGATATTCGTCTCCGGAACAACTGGATTCGACTATTCGAAGATGACCCTCTCGGATGACCTTCAAGAACAAACGGAGCAGTGCCTGAAGAACATTGAATCCGCCCTGGTGCAAGCTGGCTCGGGCCTGCGCGATGTCGTGCGAGTCACCTACGTCCTGCCCGTCAGCAGCGACTTTCCACAGTGCTGGCCGGTTCTGCGCAAGTACTTCGGCGCCGTCAGGCCGGCCGCGATGATGATCTCGGCGGGTCTTGCTGATCCACGAATGAAGATCGAGATCGAAGTCACTGCGCTCAAGCAGCCAGGGTAGTGTTTGCCACCAGTCCTTGAAGCTGAACCAGCCCTGTTCCTTGCGCCAGGCATTGGACATGGCCTGCCGTGTGACGGGTCCGCCAGTGGGACAATGAAGCACCGTGTCGAATTGAACCCGATGGACCGCACCTGCCACAGCCTCAGCCTCGTCATCCCTTGCTACAACGAAGCGAGCAACCTGGATGCCCTGCTCACACGCTGCATCGCCAGCCTGGACGCGCTCGGCCTGCGCTGGGAAATCCTGCTGGTCGATGACGGCAGCCGGGACAACACCGCCGTGCAGCTCGCGCACTGGGCCGCACGGGAACCCCGGGTGCGCGCCCTGCTGCTGTCGCGCAACTTCGGCAAGGAGGCCGCGCTCAGTGCGGGCCTGGACGCCGCCCGCGGCGAGACCGTGGTGCTGATGGACGCCGACCTGCAGCACGAGCCGGAGCTGATCCCCACCATGCTGCAACGCTGGCAGGCCGGCATCGACGTGGTCTACGCCCGGCGCAAGGACCGCCGCGACGAGCCGTGGTTCAAGCGCGTCTTCACGCACCTGTTCTACCGCATGCTCAACGCCACGCACCCGCGGGTGAAGATCCCGCCGGACGCGGGCGATTTCCGGCTGCTCGACCGCAGCGTGGTCGATGCGCTGAAATCGCTGCCCGAGCACAACCGCTTCATGAAGGGCATGTACGCCTGGGTCGGCTTCCGCTCGGAAGAGCTGCCCTACACGCCGCAGGCCCGCGCCAGTGGCCGCAGCCACTACAACCTGCACAGCCTCGTCAGCCTGTCGCTGAGCGGCATGACGGCCTTCACCACCTGGCCGCTGCGCGCGTCGGGCGTGATCGGGGTGAATCTCGCGCTGCTGGCGTTCTGCTACGGCGGCTACCTGGTGATGGACTACTGGCTGTTCGGCGCCGAGGTCTCGGGCTGGACCACCATCGTGGTGAGCACCATGCTGTTCT
>JAAFKB010000164.1 GCA_013299055.1 Sphaerotilus sp. | reverse complement strand
ATCGCCCAGCCGGTACTCCCGCGGCGTCGGCACGAACAGCCCGCCTTCCGCGAACAGCGGGATGTAGGCCGCGTAGAGGGCGTTCTTTTCCTTGAACACGAGCTGGATCACGCTCGGGCGCGGCGGCGCACCCGCCGTATTTACCTGTCAAGTCAAATACGCAATATCTTTAAGTTTTAAAATCGTTGACTTGTCTTTTTTCTCAACGATTTTATCGTAAAAGTCAAAAGCCGCCAATTTCAAAACTTCTGTCTTGTTTTCATGGAAAAGCTCTGCCACTTTTTCAAGATCAGAGTACATAACACTGGATACTTTAAACGATAACCTGGCTTTTACAGACCCAAAAACAGCCGTATTTGAATGATACCTTGACTTCAAGTCTTCCGAATCAATTTTACCGGCCGCATATGAGCGAATAAAGAACCACAATGCCATTTTTTTAAATTCACCGGAAAAATCAGCATCAATAGAATGCGCAGCTACATTTATCGCATCTACCAATGTTGCCGGGACATTGGCCTCTACAGGCATAATTGATCTTGCCCTTGAATTTTTTATGCTGGGGATGGACTGCTGCGGAATTGATACCACTTCTCCGCAGTCGTCACACACTCTGGCAAGAATATTCTTCGCGCAACCGATGCCATCACTGAATGGCATGTCTCTATATTTGAAAGTGACATTAACCAAGCCTTCGCAATGGCTGCAAAGTGCCTTCGATTTGTCACCTTCGTTGTAGAGTTTCATGATCTTCCTCGTTTCGAGGGCTGGCAACTATTATTGCCAGCCCTCTACTAATTACAATTAATTCAGCTATTATTTATGCACGCTAATGAAAACTGTATAGCCTTCAGAATCGTCTACGAAGTAAAATTTTATGTACCAATCAGCCGGCTTCATAACATGTACTAAAAATCCAGTACATTGGCGATGTGGACTACACTCGTGGTCCATTCCGCCACACGATTTTATGATTTTTATCAATTCGTTTGCTGTTATTTCACCAATGGCTAATAGATTTTTTACGTCAATGTCAAATCTTGCTTCAAAGTCGTAGTTTCCAGATTCAAGGGAACTGATAACACGACGCTTTGCATACTTGAATTTTTCTTTCATTGCGAACCTTTCTCAAAATAAAATTTCCAATTTTCATTTCGTACTCCAGTGAGGGCGTGTTGGTTGTGTTCTACGTAGAAGAGTAGGGCTAGAGCCGTCTCTTTCGTACGACGATCATCGTACACCAGTGGTGTCATCATTGTCAAGTTGCGCTGCGTTCGTGGATGAGGTTGAGCGTCTTGGCATGGTGGACGATGGGCGCTTCGTGCTGGGTGCAGTTGGCTGTGACTGGCGCGTTTTGCAGCACTGTTGGGCAGGGTGGAATGTGGTACCGACTGAATCAGAGCCGTATCCGCCAGCGCGATCGCCGCAGCGTCCACCCCCTCCACTACAGGTTTAACTATAGGAAAGAACTACAGGTTTTAGGGGGGGAGTCTTTTCCAGTGGATAAGTTCTTGATTTCACAGGGTTATCCCCAGGCCAGCCCCCACCAGAACCTGTGTTTTTTGCACCGGGGGCGGTGACGGCAGCAGCGTGATGCCGCTCCCCCATCGCTCGATCCTGGCGGCCGGGTTAAAGACATCTATTAGATCTGACCGAATGTATCAATTGTTATTCGAGGCAAATTCGTGGAAAGCAATTTGGCGATTAATATATGGCATGTCGCCACCAAAATACTACGGAATTATGACGCAGTCATATGGCGCAGACCCTCAAAAACTCAAGTCCATTGAATTCCTCGGTGGATTAGGTGGTGATATACCTTCTATGGCTATTGATGGCTTTTCAACAGTTAGAAATCCACTTGAATTAATGCGCTGGTATATTTCAGTTTTTTAAGGCGGTGTCAAAATTCTTGTTAAGCAATCTTGTTAAATAAATATCTTTTATTGTTAGGGTGCCAGGCTGGCACCTATTCGGCATGAACTGGTGCCAGCCTGGCACCTATCAGCCAAGTGTCAAGTGCCACACTGGCACCTATTCAGCGCTTCCACGCCTTCTGATCGGTGCCGTGCTGGCACCTATTCCCGCTGTGAACTCGGCCAACTTGCGTCGCAGCTCGTCCGGCATCTTCGAGGCTTCGACGTTCAGCACCAAGCCCCCAGCGGCCGCGACGTTGACCGTCAGGCGCTCGATGTTCACGATCCTCGCCCCGCCAATGTCCCCAGACATCAGCACGTGCTTCAGCTCCGCCACGGCTGCGCCAACGCCCGCGGGCAGGTAGTCCCACGTCGCCACCGCGGCAGGCCGTCCATCAGCGTCGTGAACCTCGACCTTCTCCCTGAGCGCGTAATGGTTCGACCGGCCTACTTTGCGCACACCCAGGTATCCGAGCGTCTGCAGCGTTTTCAGCTCTCGCTTGACCTGGCGAACGCTGACCCCGGACTTCTCCGCGATCAGCTCGACGCCGGGGAACGATGCCCCCGTCTGGAAGTTGGTGTGAGCCTTGACGACGCAATACACCGCGAACGCATGCGGACCCATGCGCGCCACGTCGCCGCCTTCGATCATGGTTCGGAAGACGTGGAACCACGTCGTTTCCGCGTAGAGCCCGTCCTTGTCGCTCACGACTCGTTCCGGGCTTGCCAGTCCTGCACGCACATCGCGACGTAATCGCTGATCGACTGGTCACGCATGGCCGCGCCGACTCGGATGGACTTCGCCACCTCTGCAGGGACACGGATCTGTACCGGCACCGTCTCGACCTTCGGCGCAGCCTGCGCGGGCGCGCGTGGCGTGGTGGAAGCCTTCGGGGGAGTCACAACACGGGCAAGTGCGCCAGCGTCGAGCGTTGCAGCTTTCGCCATTTTTCAACCTTTCATGTTTGCATGCATGCATGCTTTGATGTTTGCAAGCAGGTCCGCCATCTCGCGCGCAGCAGGCCCGCGCGGCTGGAGTTCCTGCGCGGCGCTGCCGTCCACCATCGCCGCCGCATAGGCGGTACGGTCAGCCACGAAGGTCTGAGCCACTCGGCCGTAATGGGACAACGCTGCAGCCGCTTGCGCCGTGATCGAGGCAGCCGACTTGATCGCGTTGAGCACGAAGACGAACGGAACGTCGTCCGTCTTGAGTTGCTCGACCGTGGCCGATACCGCCCACAGATCGGCGGGGCTCGGTCGGACGGGAATCACGACGAGGTCAGCCAGCCTGAACAACACGCGGTTGGACTCCGACCGTGATGGCGCCGTGTCGATGAGGACCAGGCCGGCGCCCTGCTCCTTCAGCACCTGCAGGCCGGCGGGGATCTTGTCGAACTCCAGCTCAAGGCGCCCCGGCTCTTCCGCCTTTCGGGCCTCGTGCCAGGCCGTGAGCGACCCTTGCGGGTCGGTGTCGATGAGCATGACGCCCTGTTGACCTTCGCGGACGGCCTGCACGGCTAGGTGTGCCGACAGCGTCGATTTGCCAGCGCCGCCCTTCTGGCTCGCTACAACGATCACTTGCATACTGCCTCATGCTTGGTTGATTTCATGCTTGCATTTTTGCATGCCAACAACCATGCATGCAAGCATGCTTAAATGCAATCGTCGCCCTCGATCCAGTCCCCCACCTCCCACGCCCCCAGCCGCACCAGCTCCTGCCGCAGCACGGCATCACTGATCGGCCCCAGGTAGACCGCCTCCTTGGCCGGCATGACCAGGCACCGCACTCCTTGGCCAGTTCTGCAGCGACGTCCATGCATGACATCACCAGAGCTTGTGAACTAGTGACACAAAACTGAGCAAATCAGTACGTTACTCAACGCACTACGTTAACTAACGCATCTCTTGGAGTAGGCTTGTGCCTGAGTCTTCTACCCAAGAACGCCTAGCGAACACCAGCACACCTGTCCACCCACCCCAGGAGCCACCGATGCCCCCCCACATCTGTGTTGTCATTGCCCCCCGCATCCAGCTTTTGATGAAGCACAAACTAGGAGAGCAGACTTCCGACGCGGCAACCACCATTCTTCAGATGAAGGCATACGAGATCAGCCTGGGTGACGGGAGTCTCTCGCCCATCAAAATTGGCAGCGAGTTCTCCGTTCCGATCAAGCAGATCGGCAAAGGTCAAGACGTCATCTTTGACTTGCTTTATCTTGGAGAGTCCCCAAGCGGCCTTCCGCGCTTCTTCGTGAAGCGCTTCCGCTGGGAAGTCATCTTCAATCGGCCAGATGACAAGCCCGTTCAGAAGAAGGAAACTCTCATCGAGAGACTCAAGGGTATCAAGACCACTTTGCTGCTGATTTCAGCAGTTCTCGTGGCGATCGTCACGATTATTGCCAATTTGGGTCAGATCAGTGAGTCTCTCAAGCCTGCATTGGAAATAACTTCCGTGTTACTCGGGGCTTTTGCTGCAATCATCAGTAAAGGTGAATGATTTCGATATGAATCCATGGCGCCCAAATTTAACCATCGTGGTTATTTGGGCGCTATGGCTTTTTTGTTTTTCTGGTTTAATTCTTCCAAGCCTGAGGCGAACGCCCTCCCCGAAAGCTTGCCGGGCAGAGCAAGCATTTTTTCATTGCGAGTGTGAATTATGGCCCCACAGGACTACGAATTAGGAATGGCAAAGCCCGACGATGCCGATGTGAATCTGCATGCCTGTGTAAGAGTTGATGATTTTGACATCGCAGCATACAGGCGTTCGATTGGGATGAGCCAGATCGAATTTGCAAAGTTTCACGATATCAGCGTTGGAACTTTGCGGCAGTGGGAGCAGCAACGTGCAGCACCACTTCTGAACCGATCAGTCAAGAAGATTTTCATGGGCTGGGTTCGTCAGCAACTGAGTAAGTCGGGAGTAAACTTAGCCGTCAACTGAGGCGTGGCTAGCCCATGAACGTACTGCCCCCTGTGTCCTTTTGGCGTCCGGATCTACCGCCCAAGAGAGATACCGGGGGCAGCTTAATTGCGTTCTAGCTCACTCGCAGTCATCCCCCTCGATCCAGCTCCCCACCGCCCACACCCCCAACCGCGCCAGCTCCTGCCCCAGCAAGGCATCGTTGATCGGCCCCATGTAGACCCGCCACCCGGCTGGCATGACCGTGCAAGCGCGCTCGTTCACTGCCGCCGCTGCCCGCTGGCACGCCCCATCAGCCGGGCGGCACACCGTCACCAGCGCGGCCTCCTCGTGCCCGCCGCCGCCACACCCGCCCACCTGC
>JAAFKB010000163.1 GCA_013299055.1 Sphaerotilus sp. | reverse complement strand
AAATCCTCTACGTCAGCAAGCCGCACATCGGCACCTTCCGGCTCGTCGGCATGGTCGAGAAGATCCGCGCCGAGATCATCGCGCTGGGCGGCGAGGTGCGCTTCGGGCAGCGGGTGAGCGACGTGCGCATCGAGGACGGGCACATCCGGGGCGTGACGCTGGCCTCGGGCGAGGAAATTCGCGCCGACCATGTCGTGCTCGCGCTCGGTCACAGCGCCCGCGACACCTTCACGATGCTGCATGAACGCGGCGTCTACATGGAAGCGAAACCGTTCTCGATCGGCTACCGCATCGAGCACCCGCAGGGCCTCATCGACCGCGCCCGCTTCGGCCCGAACGCCGGCAACCCCATCCTCGGCGCAGCGGATTACAAGCTGGTGCATCACGCTGGAAACGGCCGCTCGGTCTACAGCTTCTGCATGTGCCCGGGGGGCACGGTGGTGGCGGCGACCTCGGAGGAAAACAGGGTCGTCACCAACGGCATGAGCCAGTACTCGCGCAACGAGCGCAACGCCAACGCGGGCATCGTCGTCGGCATCTCGCCCGAGGACTACCGGCAAGACCCGGGTGGCACCGGGCCGGTGAACCCGCTCGATGGCATGGCGTTCCAGCGCCTCTGGGAATCCCGCGCCTACGCGCTCGGCGAAGGCGGTTACCAGGCGCCGGGGCAGCTCGTCGGCGACTTCATCCAGCGCCAGCGCAGCCGCGTGCTCGGCAGTGTCGAGCCTTCGTACAAGCCGGGGGTGCTGCTGACCGATCTGGCGCAGAAGGACAACGGCTCGCTGCCCGTGTACGCACTCGACGCGATCCGCGAGGCACTGCCAGCGTTTGAGAAGCAGATCAAGGGCTTCTCGATGGCCGACGCGGTGCTGACCGGCGTGGAGACCCGCACCTCGTCGCCGCTGCGCCTCACGCGGGGGCGCGACTTCCAGAGCCTGAACGTGCGCGGCCTCTATCCGGCCGGCGAAGGCGCAGGCTACGCGGGCGGGATCATGTCGGCGGGCGTGGACGGCATCGAAGTGGCCGAGGCGCTGGGGGCGGATCTGCTCGGCGTGGTGAAGCCATGACCTGGCAGGGGCCGCCACACGCGGCACGCAGGATCGATCGAAGACGCTGTGGTCGATTCGGCCCATTATTCGCTCAATGACCAGGGCGGTGGAGCTGGCACGCTGGGGGGATAACCAGTCACTTCACCGAGCACACGCCCACCATGAGCTTCTTCACCAAGCACCAGCCGCCCGCACCGAAACGGTCGAACGAGGGCACTCCGGCACGGTCGCATCTCATGGCACTGGAAGCGCGGATGATGTTCGACGGTGCGGCGGTCGTTGCGGCGGCCGAGGTGCTGGACCCCCTGCACGGAGACTACCCAGTCGACACCAGCGCGGACACCCCCCACCAGCCGAGCGATGCAGTGCAGCCCATGGGGCTGGAAGAGGCCGCCTCGGCATTGGTCGACACCACGTCAGTGGCAGCGCCCCATGAAATGGCCTTCGTGGACGCCAGCTTGCCGAACGTGCAGACCCTGATCGCCGGGCTGGACCGCTGGGTGGAGATCGTGCTGATCGACGGCAACCAGAACGGGGTGGCACAGATCGCCCAGACACTGGCCGGACGCACCGGCATCGACGCCATCCATATCCTGTCGCATGGCAATGCAGGACAAGTCCACCTGGGCACTGCGCTGCTGACCACCGAATCGATCGCTGGCGAGCACGCCGAGGCATTGACCACCATCCGGGGTTCGCTGTCGGCACAGGCCGACGTGCTGATCTACGGCTGTGATGCCGGTGCGGGAGTCTCTGGACAAGCCTTCATCGAGGCGCTGGCCACCAGCACCGGCGCAGACGTGGCGGCCTCCACCGATACCACGGGCGCCGCGGCACGCGGCGGTGACTGGACTCTGGAGGCGACGGTAGGCGACATCGAATCGCGCGCACTGTCTGCCCCGGTCTGGGACGGCGAGCTGGTGCAGACGACCATCCATCCGACCGGCGGCGCACTGGCCGATGGGTCCGACGGATTGCGGATCCATGTGACCAATCTGGGGCAGCTCCAGGTGCAGTACCAGGGTGTTTTCCAGGTCTACAACACCGGCGTGACCGACACCAGCACGAGCCTGTTCAACGGCATTTACCTCGCGATCGGCAACACCGTGGTCGGCGCAAGCCAAGGGGCGACCACGACGGGCGCCAGCGGCACGATCGACGCCAACTGGAAATCCGTCGGCGCACAGACCTTGACCGGCCTGGGAACCGAAGCCTCCCCCTACACCGTGACCACCCAGGTCTACTACGACGCCGACAGCAGCAATACCTACTCGGCGGCAACCGAGTTCATGGTCCAGATTCAAACCATTTACGCGGCCCCCAACAAATATTTCACCGAGAATGTGACGGTATATGCGCCGACCTCGAACACGAGCGTCGTCAAGTATTACCACACCTTGGACACCTATCTGGCCGGCGGTGACAACGGACCGGCTTTTTCGCTCGACCCCAGTCTGGCCATCAACAACAACACGACCGGCGATCCATCCTTCGTCGGCGTTCGAAAAGGTGTCGGCACGGCCAATGAATCCATGGTCGGTTTTGCCGAAGCTGCCGACAGCCGCCAGTTTGACCGTTACTATTCTGCTGCCTACAACGGGGCCAACCTGTATGCCAGCGGCATCAACAATGGCGGCGACATCGTCAACACCTGGAATACCAACCCGAGTACCGACAACGGCCTGGGCATCCAGTACACATTGGGTGCCATCAACAGCGCGACCACGTTCAGCTACCACATCGCCTTCGACGGCGATACCCGCCTGGATCTGGACGCCAACAACAGCAGCGGGGCCAGCGGTTCGGGGTACCAGGCGACGTTTTCAGCGGCCAGCGGCACCCCTGTCGCGGTGGTGGATGCGGACAACACCATCACCAACGTGATCGGTGACATCAACGACGCCACCATCACGCTCACGAATCCACAGTCAGGTGATGCGCTGACAGTGAATGCCGCGCTGCTGCCGGCAGGCATCACCATCGACACCCTGTCACCCAACCGCATCCGCTTGACTGGCGCAGCCACCGAAGCCACCTACCAGAGCGCGCTCCAGCAAGTCATGTTCTACAGCAGCGGCGCCAGCAATGCGAGCCGCTCGGTGACGATTGCGCTGCACAACCAGATGTCCTCGACGGCCATCAGTGCCACCACCACGCTGACACCGCAGTTATCCCCGACCGTGGACCTGAATTCTGACCTGGTCTCGACCACCGTGACGGGCAATGCAGTGGTCAATGGTGGATTCACCGATTACGCCGACCTGCCGTCCGGCTGGACCGAGAGCGGCACGGGCGCGGCCGCCAATGCCGGATTGACGGGACGTTATGCATTTTCCAGCTCCAGCACAGCCACGCTGACCATGTCCGGATTGACTGGACTGGATGTGGGACCGGGTTTGAATGGCGCGGGTCAACTGACGTTCAACCTGGGGTATGTCCATGGCGACACCGTGCAGAGAACGCTGCAGGTCAGCGTTGGCGGCACGCTGTATGCCACGCTGACGACAGGGGCGGCCAGTGGTGCGGCAGGCACGCTCACCTACCTCAACGGTGCAACCAATGCAGATGGCACCACCACGGCCACCGCCTTCACGCAGATGACCAGTGCCACCGGCACCCTCACCCCGATCACCATCAACCTGCCAGCGGCCGTTGCCGCCACGGGTGCGCTGACCTTCACCGCCAGCGGCAGCGCAGCCGATGCCATCTACCTGGACGACGTGTCGTTGCGGACCAGCACCACGGTGCTGGTGGATGCCGCGGCCGGCAATGACTTCACGGCCGTCTACACCGAGAACAGTGCGGGAGTGTCCATTGCCGCAGCAGGCGCCAGCCTCCGCGATGGCGACAGTGCTGGCATGGTCTTGGCTGAGATCGTGCTGACCAATGCACAGGCCAACGATGTCCTGCTGGTCAGTGGCTCGGCAGCAGCGTCGGGCACGGTGAACGGCATCGCCTATACCAATACGGGCACGGCCATCAACCTCACGGGCACGGCATCACGGGCCAGCTACGCTGCGGCCATCGGTGCAATCACGTTCAGCAACACCTCGGACAACCCGAACACCAGTGTCGTGCGTGACATCACGGTGGTCGCCAACGATGGGCTCTACGGCTCGAACACGGCGCACGCTTACATCACCGTCATCGGCGTCAACGATGCCCCTGTCGCGGCAGCAGACACCTTCACCTGCGCAGAGGATGCGTCTGCGGTGATCAGTGTCCAGTCCAATGACAGCGATCCAGACGGTGACGCACTGACCGTCATCGAAGTCAACGGCTCAGCCATCACGGCCGGTGGCCCCACCGTTGCACTGGCCAACGGCACGGTGGGTCTGAACAGCGCCGGCAACCAACTGACCTTCACACCAGCAGCCCATTTCAACGGCGCGCAGAGCTTCACCTACACGGTACGCGATCCGAGCGGACTGACCAGCACTGCCACGGTCAGCGGCACAGTCACGGCCGTCAACGATGCACCCGTTGCCGATGACGAGTCCGCCTCGGTCTCCGAGGACACCCCGCTCAGCGTGTCTGCCGCTGCGGGTCTGCTCGCAGGGGACACGGATGCCGACGGCGACGCCCTGACCGTCACCACCTTCTCCGTCGCCGGGGACGCCACCGTCCACGCCGCTGGCTCCACCGTCTCGGTCTCCGGCGTCGGCGCCGTCACCGTCAACGCCGACGGCAGCTACTCCTTCTCTCCCGCCGCCAACTACACCGGCGCTGTCCCCGTCATCACCTACACCGTCTCCGACGGCACCTCCACCGACACCGGCTCCCTGAGCCTGGCCGTCACGGCCGTCAACGATGCCCCGGTCACCGATGACGAGTCCGCCTCGGTCACCGAGGACACCCCGCTCAGCGTCAACGCCGCTGCGGGTCTGCTCGCAGGGGACACGGATGCCGACGGCGACGCACTGACCGTCACCACCTTCTCCGTCGCCGGGGACACCACCGTCCACGCGGCTGGCTCCACCGTCTCGGTCTCCGGTGTCGGCGCCGTCACCGTCAACACCGACGGCAGCTACTCCTTCTCTCCCGCCGCCAACTACACCGGCGCCGTCCCCGTCATCACCTACACCGTCTCCGACGGCTCCTCCACCGACACCGGCTCCCTGAGCCTGGCGATTGCCGCCGTCAACGATGCACCCGTTGCCGATGACGAGTCCGCCTCGGTCTCCGAGGAC
>JAAFKB010000162.1 GCA_013299055.1 Sphaerotilus sp. | reverse complement strand
CACATCAACCTGACCGGTGACTACGTCTGGCGCGGCGGCGTGCCCGGCAAGGGGCGGTTCCGGCCGCTTCGGCCTGTGGGGTGGCCTTAGCGTACGATTTTTTCCGTTTTCTGCGGCGGCCCGCCGGTGGACAAGTCGGCGGTGTTCCGGCGCGTGATGGACTGTCTGGGCGTGGAGGTCATCGCGCACATGCCGCGGGGCAGCGACGGCCGGCGCACCACGGCCCGCAGCAAGGGCAAGGTGGAGCGGCCCTTCCGCACGGTGAAGGAGGCGCACGAGACGCTGTACCACTTCCACCAGCCGCAGACCGAGGCGCAGGCCAATGTCTGGCTGGCCAACTTCGTGGCCAAGTGCAACCAGCGGGACCACCGCAGCGAAGACCACAGCCGGCAGGACGACTGGCTGACACACCTGCCGGCCGACGGGCTGCGCGCGATGTGCGCGTGGGAGCGGTTCTGCAGCTTCGCCCGGGAGCCGGAGCGGCGCACGGTGGGGATCGACTGCCGGCTGACGGTGGCCGGCGTGACCTACGAACTCGACGCCGAACTGGCCGGCGAGGACGTCATCGTGTGGTGGGGCTTGTTCGACCAGGAACTGTTCGCCGAGCGGGGAGACGACCGCTTCGGCCCCTTCCAGCCGCTGGGCGGACCGATCCCGCTCCACCGCTACCGCAAGCACCGCAAGAGCCTGCGCGACAGCCTGGACAAGGAGGACCGCATCATCGTGTCGCGGGCGCTGACGCTGGACAAGGCCAAGATCACGGTGCCGCTGCTGCTGGCAGCCCTGTTCTATGACCTCTCGACGGAGAAGACGGTCAGCATATCGAGCCAGTCCGAGCGGCGCGAGCGTGACCTGGTGGAGCTGTTCCGCAAGGTCAAGAAGCCAGTCGCGCTGTTTGTCGATGACGCGCACGACCTGCACCCCAAGACGCTGATGGCGCTCAAGCGGCTGCTGGAACTGGTCGTCGATGGGGGTGGGCAACTGGCCATCGTCCTGATCGGGCACCCCAAGCTCAAGAACGACCTGCGCCGGCCCAAGATGGAGGAGGTCGGCGACCGGACCACCGTGTTCGAGTTCGGCGGGCTGCGCGATCGGCAGCGCGACTTACATCGACTGGGAGATGAAGAACTCGCTCGAAGAGGGCGTGCGCGCGGAGTCGGTGCTGACCGACGAGGCGGCCACGATCCTGGCGGCCCGGCTCAAGACCCCGCTGCAGATCGGGCGGCACCTGGTGCGCGCCTTCGAGGCGGGCTTCGAAGCCGGGGTGAAGCCGATCGACGCGGGCATCGTCGAGACGGTGCTGTCACGCCGCATCGACGATCTGGAGCCGGAGCTGACGCGCCACGGCTATGACGTGCGCACCCTGTGCGAGCAGTTCGACGCCAAGCCGGCGGAGATCCGAGAACTGCTGCGCGGCACGCTCAACCCGCAGCGCTCGACGGACCTCATCGAGGAGATGCGGGCCGCCGGTCTGCCGCTGTGACGGGGCTGGTCAGGCAGGGTGATCGAGCTGGTCAGCAGTGTGCGTGCGGGTCACGCAATGTGGTTCTGGAATCACCGAGCGTGCGTCGGAGGTCGTCATCCGTGTCAGCGATTCTGGGTCAGCAATCGGGCTTGATTGCGCGTCGGGGCTGACATCATTGCGAGTCGCTACAGATGCGGAACGCGTTTCACAGAGTCCGAATAGCCTCGGAGGCTCATACCCCACAACTTCTCATGCTCTCCCATATGCAGGACCGGCGAGCTGCGATGTCCGTACGTATTCAGCCCCCCGGTATTGACAAGATCGTCAAGCCGGTGAAGCCCGAATAGCGGGCAAGGCGAGCGAGACGGAGAGTGAGCGGATGGACCAAGCTGAAACCCCGGGCCGAGAAGCCACCGCAGTGCAGGACAAGCCCGAGACGCTGGAGCAGTGCCACGCGGTGATCGAGCAGATGGGGCAAGAGCTGGCGAAGCTGCGCGAGCAGGTCAACGCGCTGCTGGAGAAGAAGCTGGACTCGCGCAACTCGTCGAAGCCGCCGTCGTCGGACGGGCCTGGGTCAGGGGGCAACCGGGCGCAGCGCCGGGCGAGTGGTCGAGCCAGGGGAGCGCAGCCTGGGCACAAGGGCACGTACCGGGAGCTGCTGGAGGAGTCGCAGGTGGATGAGGTCCACGACTGCAGACCGGCGTCGGTGTGCGAGTGCGGGGGGCCGGTGGTGACGGGCAAGCCGATGAGGCACCAGGTGTTCGACGTGCCGGCACAGGTGAAGGCGCAGGTGCAGGAGTACCGGCTGTACTACGGGGTGTGCGGGCACTGCCGCAAGACGCACGAGTCGGTGCTGCCGGCGGGGGTTCCCAGGGGGCAGATCGGGCCGAGGGCACTGGCCCTGGTGGGACTGCTGGGCACGGCGTACCACCTGACGCAGCCCAAGATCCGGGATCTGCTGGCGCAGGTGCTGGGGGTGAGGTTCAGCGTGGGGGCGATTTCGCAGGCACACGGGCTGGTGGCGCAGGCGCTGAAGGAGCCGGTGCAGGCGGCGGTGAAGACGCTGGCGACGGCGCCAGTGGTTCACATGGACGAGACCAGCTACGCGCGCGAGGGTGCGGGGCGGCACTGGGTGTGGACGGTGACGCAACCCCGGCTGGTGGTGTACCAGATGTGGTCGTCGCGGGCGCGCTATGTGGCCAAGGAGATGCTGGGCGAGCGTCCGAAGGCCAAGCTGGTCACGGACCGCTACGCGGTGTACGACTGGGTGGACGCGGCTCAGCGCCAGGTGTGCTGGGCGCACCTGCTGCGGGACTTCACGCGCATCAGCCAGCGTGCAGGGCAGGCCGGGCGAACGGGGGCGAGGCTGCTGGGGCTGGGCTATGTGCTGTTCCGGCGGTGGCACCGCAGGGGCCAGGACAAGCCAGCCCTGGCCGCACAGATGGAGCAGGTGCAGCGGCACATGCGCCGGGCGCTGGAGCGTGGGGCGGGCGGTGCCTGCCAGCGCACTGCCCTGACCTGCGCCAACGTGCTCAAGCTCTGGCCTGCGCTGTGGACGTTCCTCGGCGACGCGGCAGTGCCGCCGACCAACAACGCCGCCGAGCAGGCGCTGCGCACCATCGTGCTCAAGCGCAAGATCTCGGGGCTGACCCGCTCGCGCCGGGGCGAGGAGTTCATCGCCCGGGGCTACACGGTGGTGGAGAGCTGCAAGCGCCAGGGCCGTGATGCGCTGGCGTATCTGCGACAGGCGATGCAGGCGCACTTCACCGGTGGCCTTGCGCCATCGCTGGTGCCTTCGGGCTGACTGCCTGCTCCGGCTGGTTGTTCAGCCCGCCGCGTTCCTGACTACTGGATCGACTGACACCCGTCACCTTGCCGCAGCCATGCGGATGGACGCGCTGCGGGTGGAAATGTCAATACCGGGGGGCTGAATACGTAGTGCGCCGGGAGACCGGCAAGGAGTAGGCGGTGCAAGTCCGCTGCAATGAAGGAATAGCGAACCACATTGGCCCCGAGTCATGCGCGGCGCATCGCGAGATGCGGCGTGAAGCGTTGACAGGGGTACGCACAGGCCAGCCATTGAGCCACGAAAGTCAGTCTTCCCGGGTGCCGACGCGGTTACGTACGCGCAAGGCAACACGGCTGGGCACGTCATACGCGAGTTCCCAGACGACCCGGCGTGGTCGCAGACCCTGGCATGTGCGCACGCTCCCTGCACGGGAACCGGGAGATCTCCAGTCTGACCGCCGGTGGCAGTACCAGCCGGCGGCCCGCATCGGGAAGGCGAGGAGCCGAAGCCGATGATGCACGGACCGGAGAAGTCAGACTCGGCCATAGTAGCGATGAAGCCTGTGAACAAGGCCGGGCAACCGGCTGCGGAGCGGGTGGAGCCAAGGGCCGGGACCAAGGGGAACACGGGCCAACCACGCACGCGACGGACGCAGAGCCGCGATAGCGTGTCCCAGGGGCTGGACCGTGTACGGCAAGCTGCTCGGCAGCGGAAGAAGGAGAGGTTCACGACACTGCTGCACCATGTCACGATCGATGCACTGCGGGAGTCATTCCTGGCGCTCAAGCGCCGGGCGGCTTCCGGGGTGGACGGGGTGACGTGGGGGGACTACGAAGCGGACCTGGAGGGTAACTTGCAGGATCTGCACGCGCGAGTCCACCGTGGTGCGTACCGGGCGCTGCCCGTGCGGCGGCGGTTCATTCCGAAGCCGGGCGGACAACAGCGTCCACTGGGGATCACGGCGCTGGAGGACAAGATCGTCCAGCGGGCCGTGGTGAGGGTATTCAATGCGATCTACGAGGAAGACTTCCTCGGCTTCTCGTACGGGTTCCGTCCGGCAAGAAGCCAGCATGATGCGATGGACGCACTGGCCACGGCGATCAAGACGACGCCGGTGAACTGGATACTCGACGCCGACATTCGGAGCTACTTCGACCGGATTGACCAGACATGGCTGGTCCGGATGCTGGAGCACCGCATCGGTGACGAGCGCGTCCTGCGGTTGGTGCGCAAGTGGCTGCGGGCCGGCGTGCTGGACGAGGGGGTCTGGAGCGTGAGCGAGACGGGGACTCCGCAAGGGGCGGTGATCTCACCGCTGCTGGCGAACGTCTTCCTGCACTACGTCTTCGACCTCTGGGCGCAGCAATGGCGTCGGCGCGAGGCCACGGGCACCATCATCTTCGTGCGGTATGCCGATGATGTGGTAGCTGGCTTCGAGCACGAGGCCGATGCAAGACGGTTCTGGCAGGCCATGCGCGAGCGCTTCGCGCGGTTCGGACTCGAACTGCACGAGGACAAGACCCGGCTGCTGGAGTTCGGTCGTCATGCGGCCGAGCGACGGCGGCAACAAGGTCTTGGCAAGCCGCAGACGTTCACCTTCCTGGGCTTCACGTTCATCAGCGGCAAGTCTCGGCGAGGGGCATTCCTGCTCAAGCGCAAGACCCGCAGTGATCGCATGAGGGCCCGGCTTCGCGAGATCAAGGAGCAGTTGTGCCGCCGAATGCATGACCCCATTCCCGAACAGGGACGGTGGCTCAAGGCGGTGGTGGCGGGCTACTTCGCGTATCACGCGGTGCCGACGAACTCACGCGCGCTTGGCGCCTTCCGGTTCCATGTCGTTGACCTCTGGCGGTGGTCGCTTCGACGGCGAAGTCAGAAGGACCATATGACATGGGACCGGATGAACCGCATCGCCGCCGCATGGCTGCCACCTCCCCGCATCCTTCATCCCTGGCCCGAGGACAGATTTGCCGTCAAACACCCGAGGTAGGAGCCGTATGCCCGAATCGGGCACGTACGGATCTGTGCGGGGGGCGCTCAGCAATGGGCGTCCCTACCGCGATC
>JAAFKB010000161.1 GCA_013299055.1 Sphaerotilus sp. | reverse complement strand
GGCCAAGGGGCTACAGCCTTTTGAGCTGTAACCCCTTGATTTCATTGGTCGGGACGGTGGGATTCGAACTCACGACCCCTTGCACCCCATGCAAGTGCGCTACCAGGCTGCGCTACGCCCCGACTGCTGAGAAAGTGATTGTATGCCGCACAGGATCGCAGAGTCCAGTGTTTGCGCGCATTTATTTGCCAACGCCACCCTCCATGCCCTCGTCATGGAGCAGAGCGCGGATGGCGAGCAACTCGTCGCGCAGACTGCGGGCGCCGCTGCGCACCAGTGCGTCGCGGGCCACCTGTGGCGTGGGCACGTCGATCACAGGCGGTCGCGGCGGGTTGGACACGGGCGAGGACATCGTCAGCGGGGCCACGGGCAACCGCAGCATGCCTGGCGCACCTCCGCTGTCGTCCACCTCGTCGTCATGGCTGTCGGCCAGCGCCCGGATCGCAGCCGGCCCCAGCTCCGCCAGCCGGTTGCGCGCACCGCTGATGGTGAAGCCCTGCTCGTACAGCAGATCCCGGATGCGGCGGATCAGCAGCACTTCGTGGTGCTGGTAGTAACGGCGGTTGCCGCGGCGCTTGACCGGACGGAGCTGCGCGAATTCCTGCTCCCAGTAGCGCAGCACGTGCGGCTTGACGCCACACAGCTCGCTGACCTCACCGATGGTGAAGTAACGCTTGTCGGGGATGGCAGGAAGCTGGATTTCCATTGCAAATCAATGGGTTCGGCACACCGGATGGTGCCGCCGGACTTTACTCGAAGTCCCCTTCCGCGGGGATGTCGCCCTGCACCACCGCCTTGAGCTTGTGGCTCGCGTGGAAGGTGACGACGTTGCGAGCGCGGATCGGGATCGACTCGCCCGTGCGCGGATTGCGGCCCGGACGCGGCGCCTTGCGGCGCACCTGGAAATTGCCGAAGCCCGAGAGCTTCACGTCCCGGCCATTGGCCAGCGAGCCGTGGACGAACTCGAAGAACGCTTCCACCATGTCCTTCGACTCGCGCTTGTTCAACCCGAGCCGCTCGAACAGCAGATCGGCCAGCTCCGCCTTGGTCAACGTGGGCGCATCGTCGTCGGCATCGCCCTCGGGCAGCAGGAAGTCGCGGTCTTCATCCATGGGCGGTGGGTCCGTGCGGCAGGTCAGATCGGTCGGTCGGGGGCAATGGCGTCACGTCACGGCGGGCCAGCTCAGGCACCGCGCAGACGCACGCCCAGGTCACGCTGCACGGCGTCGAGGGCAGCCTTGACCACCTCGTCGCTGCGGGCGTCGGTGAGCGGAGCGTCATCGTCGAGCAGCTCCAGCCGCATCGCCAGACTGCGCTCGCCCGGCTCGAAGCCCGCAGCGCCCGCCGCCGGACGGTAGACATCGAACAGCTTCACGCTGCGCAGCAAGCCACCCGTGGCCGCTCCCAGCAGGCTGGCGATCACGGCATCGTGCCCGACCGTCTCGCCGACGATGAGCGCAATGTCCCGCGTCACCGCCTGCTGGCGCGCCACCGCCTGGTACTGCGGCACCTCGCGGGCCAGCAGCGCCGGCACGTCCAGCTCGAACAGCACCGGCGCGCCCTGCCCCGCTGGCAGCTCATACGCCTGGCGCCAGCGCGGGTGCAGCTCGCCGACGAAGCCGATCGCCATGCCGTCCAGCTCGACGCGGGCGCAGCGGCCCGGGTGCATCGCGGGATGCTCGGCGACGACAAAACGGGCCACGCGCGGGGCGACCAGCGCCTCGACATCGGCCTTCACGTCGAAGAAATCGACTGCCCGCTCCTTCACGCCCCACTGCACCGGCTCGGCCGCGCCCCAGGCCAGACCGGCCAGACGCAGCGGCTGGTCGATGCCGACGACGCTGTGCTCGCTGGTCTGTACCGCGGCATCACGCCGGAACACGCGCCCCAGCTCGAACACGCGCACCCGCGGCGCCCGACGCGTCAGGTTGTGCCGCAGCACCTGCACGAGGCTGCCGATCAGGCTGGAACGCATCACCGACAGCGGCGCCGCGATCGGGTTCAGCAGGTGGATCGGGTGGGTGTTGCCAGCGAGTTCGGCTTCCCAACGCTCTTCGACGAACGAGAAGTTGATCGTTTCCTGGTAGTCCAGCGCGGCCACGGCACGGCGCAGCGCGTAGCCGCCCCGCTGGGCTTCCGGGCGCACGCGGGCGGTCACCGGAGCGATCGGTGCGGTCAGCGGGAGCTGGTCGAAGCCGATGACGCGGATGACTTCCTCGATCAGGTCTTCCTCGATCGAGAGGTCGAAGCGCCAGCTCGGCGGCGTCACGGTCAGCGCGCCGTCCGACACGGTGAACGACAGGCCCAGCCGGGTCAGCACCTCGGCACACTGCGCCTGCGTCACGGGCATCCCGATCACCTTGGCCGCCCGCGCCACCCGCAGCGACACGGGCTGCTTCGCCGGCAGGTTCACGATGGCGTCCGTCACCGGACCGCAGGCGGTCGCCTCGCCGCCGCAGATCTGCTGGATCAGCGTGGTGATGCGCTCGATGCGCAGGGCGGTGTGGGCGGGATCGACGCCGCGCTCGTAGCGGTGGCCGGCGTCGGTGCTGAAGTGGTAGCGGCGCGAGCGGCCGGCGACGGCGTCCGGCCACCAGAAGGCGGCTTCGACGTAGACGTTGCGTGTGTCGTCGTTCACCGAGGTCGCATCGCCGCCCATGATGCCAGCAAGCGATTCGACCGCCTGCGTGTCGGCGATGACACCGACCTGCGCATCGACGGTGATGGTGTTGCCGTTGAGCAGCTTGAGTTGCTCGCCCTCGCGGCCCCAGCGCACCGTCAGGCCGCCGTGGATCTTGTCGAGGTCGAAGATGTGCGTCGGCTGACCGGTCTCGAACATGACGTAGTTCGAGATGTC
Source organism: Sphaerotilus sp. (assembly GCA_013299055.1). Taxonomy (GTDB): domain Bacteria; phylum Pseudomonadota; class Gammaproteobacteria; order Burkholderiales; family Burkholderiaceae_C; genus Sphaerotilus. Next base: position 2,469 of record JAAFKB010000161.1, on the reverse strand, counting down.
CACCAGCGCGCTGACCGAGCGTTGCCCGCAGCGGGCCAGGCGGTCGACCATCCACGCGGGCGTCTTGGCCTTGGTGTCGATGCCGCGCACGATGCGGCCGGAGAAGCGGCCACACAGATCGGGCGCCTCGACGGTGACGGGCAGCGTGTCGTCCAGCGTGGGCACGACCGGCGCGGTCGGCAGCGGCTTCAGCGGTGCGCCGGTCAGCGCGGCGACTTCGCGGGCCACGCCGTAGACGCTCAGCGCATGGCCGAGGTTGGGCGTGAGCTTGAGCGTGAACAGCGTGTCGTCGAGGTTCAGGAACGCGCGGATGTCCTGGCCGACGGGCGCGTCCAGCGGGAGTTCCAGCAGGCCGCCGTGGTCCTCGGACAGCTTCAGCTCGCGGGCCGAGCACAGCATGCCCTGGCTTTCGACGCCGCGCAGCTTGCCCTTGCCGATCTTGAACGGCTTGCCATCCTCGCCCGGCGGCAGTTCGGCGCCGATGGTGGCCAGCGGGATGCGGATGCCGACGCGGGCGTTCGGTGCGCCGCAGACGATCTGCAGCGGGCCGTCCTGGCTGTGCGGGCCGGCGTCCACGGTGCAGACGCGCAGGCGGTCGGCGTTGGGGTGCTGCTCAGCCGTCAGGATCTCGGCGACGACGATGCCGTGGAACGGCGGCGCCACTGGCTGAAGCTCTTCCACTTCCATGCCGGACATGGTGAGCAGGTCGGCGAGCTGTTGCGTGGTCAGGTCAGGGTTGCAGTAGTCGCGCAACCACGATTCGGGGAATTGCATCTCAGGTGTCCTTGTCCAGGCTTGGGCGGTGGCGACGGCAGATCAGCGGGTCAGCGGAACTGGCCGAGGAAGCGCAGATCGCCCTCGAAGAACAGCCGCAGGTCGTTGACGCCGTAGCGCAGCATGGTCAGGCGGTCCGGGCCCATGCCGAACGCGAAGCCGATGTAGCGTTCCGGGTCGAGGCCGAAATTGCGCACCACGTTCGGATGCACTTGCCCGGAGCCGGCCACTTCCAGCCAGCGCCCCTTCAGCGGCCCGGACGAGAAGGCGATGTCCACCTCGGCCGACGGCTCGGTGAACGGGAAGAACGACGGACGGAAGCGCAGTTGCAGGTCGTCCGTCTCGAAGAAGGTACGGAAGAAATCGGTGAACACCGCCTTCAGATCCTTGAACGACACGTTCTCGCCGATCCACAGGCCTTCGCACTGGTGGAACATCGGCGAGTGGGTGGCGTCGCTGTCGACGCGGTAGGTGCGGCCCGGCGCGATGACGCGGATCTCGGGCATCGGGTCTTGGCCAGCGTGCGCGGCGGCGTGCTGGCGGGCGTAGCGGACCTGCATCGGCGAGGTGTGCGGGCGCAGGCACAGCGGGCGGCCGGCCTCGTCGTGCATGTCCACGTAGAACGTGTCCTGCATCGAACGTGCCGGGTGGTTTTCCGGGTTGTTCAAGGCGGTGAAGCTGTACCAGTCGGTCTCGATTTCCGGACCATCCGCCACGTCGAAACCCATGGAGCCGAAGATCTGCTCGATGCGCTCCAGCGTGCGCGACACCGGATGGAGCCCGCCGACGCTGCGCCCACGACCGGGCAGCGTCACGTCGAGCGCCTCGGCCTTCAACTGGGCCTGCAATTCGGCTTCGGCGAGGGCCTGGCGTCGGGCGGTGAGTGCGGCTTCGATGCGCTGCTTGGTCTCGTTGATCGCAGCGCCACGGGTCTTCTTCTCCTCGGGGGAGAGTTTCGCCATGCCCTTGAGCAGTTCGGTCACCTGGCCGGACTTGCCGGTGTAGCGGGCCTTGGCGTCTTCGAGCTGGGCGGGGGTCTGCGCACTGGCGAAATCGGCCTGCGCGGCCTGCACGAGTGGATCGAGATCGTTCATCGGGAGACTGGTAGAGACAGACAGGACATCCATCGGACAAGAAAAAAGGCCGAACGCAGTGTCGGCCTTTTTCGTGTGACGCGGGGGCCGGCTTGCACCACCCCAGCGCGTCAGGCTCAAGCGAGCTGGGCCTTCACCTTCTCGACGATGCTGCCGAAGGCGACAGGATCGTGGACAGCGAGGTCGGCCAGCACCTTGCGGTCCAGGTCGATCTGCGCCTTCTTCAGGCCGGCAACGAACTTGCTGTAGGTCAGGCCCAGCGCACGCGAAGCGGCGTTGATGCGGGCGATCCACAGGCGGCGGAATTCGCGCTTCTTGGCACGGCGGTCACGGTAGGCGTATTGGCCTGCCTTCATCACCGCCTGTTTGGCGATGCGGTAGACGTTCTTGCGGCGACCGCGGAAACCCTTGGCCAGGGCGAGGACTTTCTTGTGACGGGCGCGGGCGGTAACACCACGTTTGACGCGAGGCATGGGATGACTCCTTCGTGTTGTGGTGGATTACAGACCGGCGAACGGCAGCATCTGTGCCATGTGACCCATGTTGGTCTCATGCACAGCGGTCGTTCCACGCAGGTGGCGCTTGGTCTTGGTGGACTTCT
>JAAFKB010000160.1 GCA_013299055.1 Sphaerotilus sp. | reverse complement strand
GTGACGGCTTTTTCGCGCACGTCGCCCAGGCGCTCGTAGACCGGAAGCGCCTCTTCGCGGCGGATGCGCAGGGCCTCGTCGAGCTGGCCGCGGGCTTGGAAGATGTCGGCGATCTTGCCCATCGTGACGGCTTTCTCGCGCACGTCGCCCAGGCGCTCGTAGACCGGAAGGACTTTCTGCGTCAGAACGGCCAGTGCCTTGTCCAGCGAACCTGTGAATTGCAGGAGTTCGGCTTCTTCTGCCCTGGCCTCCGCTGCGTGGGCTGCATCGCCACACGCTGCGAACAGGTCCGCTGCCTGTTGGGCGGCTGATGTGCTCTGCTCCCATTGACCCAACTGGCGATGCGCGCGGGTGGCCTCCAGCAGCAAATGGGCGGATGGTCTGGCGTCAGGGTCCGGCAGTTGCGCTTGCCGTGCCAGAAAGTCTTCGATCTGGGTCAGCCGTTCGGTCAGTGCGACGGCTTCCGTGCCGAAGCTGATGGCCTTTGTCGGGTCTGGCAGCGAGGTAGTGCGCTCCGGCTGCACAACCAGAGCGGTGAAATCCAGGACTGCCTCGCGCCAGTTCCACAGGTCCGGCGCGTGGTGCGCGGCCGTCTCTACATCGGTCTGCGACAGCCACACCACCTGCAGTGTTGGCATGGCATCGGCCAGACGCTCCCGCACGACGTTGGCCTGCTGCCACCAGTGGTCGCCGTGTCGCGTGTCCAGTGGCAGACAGACATGCAAGCGTTGCTGACCCTGCGCGTACCGCGCCTCACCCTGCTGCAGCCACACTGCAGGCGGATCCGCTGGGTCCAGGTCGATCCGGGCGCCGGGCTGAACGGCATCCAGACGGGCGATCAGCGCATCCCGGTACTCGGGGTTGTCCACCATCGCCAGCACCAGGCTGAAATGGCTGCGCCGGTCCCAGAGTTGCCGCAGGCGCAGGAAGGCGCTGGAGTGCTCGCTGCGGACATCAGCCATTGGCACGGGCTGTTTGCAACGCGGTCTGGTAGGGCCGCAGCGTGCGCACCAGTGGATGGCTGCACCACCAATAGCTGTTGTACTCCAGCAGCACCAGGTCATAGAGCAGCCGCAGACGTGCCTCGGTGCGGTCCTTCTCTTCGCCCTGGGATTGGTCGATGGCCACCAGATCCGTCCAGTCGCTTTGCTGCACCAGACGGCGGTATTCCGACGCCACTTCCTGCACCGCCTGTTCCGCCACCGCCCGCGTGATCTGCTCCCCGTCCAGCAGCGAGAAGCAGGTCCGGATGAGGCGCAGCAGATCGCGCACATGGCCCCCACTCATGCGGACCAGCAGGCGCACCGTCTCCCGGTCATCGAAGTAGTGCAGCGGCATGCGCTGGAGCACGAGGGCGATCAGCGCATCCTCATCCTCGGTGCGTGGCGTTTCGTCGGCTTCGAAGATCTTCACCATCGGCAACTGCACCCGAGTGAAACGCTGGGCCACGGCCCCGATTTCGAGCAGCACCGAAATCGGCGCGCAGACGATCAGGTTGGTCATGATCTGACCCAACTGGTTCACGTCGGCGTGGAAGAACGCGTTGGCATCCTCCTTGGAGAGCTTGTCCGTGCCGTCCATGATGAAGAGCAGCGGTCCCCGCCCCTGATGCACCAGCAGCACGTTGGCGTGGGCGATCAGTGCGTTGAAATGCCCCAGCAATTGCAGGAAACCATCCCGGATCTCGCGGCGCAGTTCCTCCCGGTAGCTGGCCCCGCCGCGCACCTTGGCGGTCATCGTCGCCAGCAGGCTGCCCAGCCAGGGGATGCCACCTTGGGCCTTGATTTCGGTCTTGATCTCGCCTTCGATGTCCTTGAACCGCTCCTGTTTCACGATGCGTGTGTCGAACCACTCCAGCACCGGTTTCAGGAATACCGGGTCCGGCCGCAGGGACAACTGTGCGTCCTCGAAGGTTCGCGTCAAGGCGTGGACCAGCGCGATCAGCAGGTCGCTGAAGCGCAGGTTGTTGATGTCGAGGAGCTTGGTCAGCTCCAGGTGGTGGACGGTGTACGTCTGCTGGAACAACTGGGCGTAGTCGCGCAGCTCGGTCGATTTTCCGCAGCCGATGTGCCCGCCGAACAGCACAGCCTCTGTGCTCTTGGGCTTGACCCCAGGACGCAGTTGGCCGGTGTCGTCCAGATGGAAGGCGGCCAGCATCTTCCTGCGGCTGTATTTGCCGCGGTGCCCTTCCAGGGGGTAGTGGAATGGGCTGTCTGGACCTACATCGAGGCGGAAATCGAAGTGGTCCTGGTGAGACCAGATGCTGGGTTCGGTCATGGGGAATGCTCCGGAACAATGCCCGAATTATCCCCCGCCACTGCTTCCCGTTCAGCGCGCCTTGGTCGGCACCGCCGCCAGCGTCACCGGATGGAAATACGCCTCCACCCGCTGCCCCTTGTCGTCGAGCGCGTAGACCTCGTAGCAGCCCCCGTCTTCCTTGATGCGGCGCACCTGCCAGCCCTTGTCGGTGAGCTGCTTGGTGAGCACGTCGGTGCTCTGCCAGCCGGATTTGGGGCCGGATTCGCACGTGGCCAGGCCGGTGGCGTGGGCGGGGACGTGCAGGGCGCACAGGGCGATGGCCAGCGGGGCGGCGGCGCGGCGGATCATGGTGATGGCAATGGCGGTCATGCGAATCTCCTGCTGAAGCGTTGAGTGGAAGATTCACCATGGTGCGGCGGATCTGTTGCTCGCAGGTTGCGCACCGGTTTTCTCCACGCCCCCATTCAGACTCCACTCAGGTCGGATTGCCATGACACCCTTGCCACCATCCTTTGCCATGACCGCACTGCTGGGGCTGTCGCTGACCAGCTCGGCGGCCGAGCTGCCCTCGCGCATTGCCCGCGTCACCGTCTACCCTGGCACCGCCGTCGTCGAGCGCACGGCCCGCGTGCCGGCCGGCGCCCGCGAGGTGGTGCTGAACTGTCTGGGTCCGCAGTTCGACATGGCTTCGCTGCGCGTAGAAGCCGATGCTCCGATCCGCCTCGGCCCCGTCACCGCGACCACGCGCCCGCGCAGCGAATCGCCCACCTGCAGCACCAGCCCGCTGGACGGCCGCATCACCGTGCTGGAGGACCGCATCGCCGCACTGACCGCCGAACATGCGTCGCAGGAGCTGGTGCTTGGGTTGCTCAAGGGCACGACCGCGACCGTGGCCGCGAACACGCCGCTGGCCGCGACCCTCCCTCTGGTCCAGCGCGCGGGTCTGGATGCCCTCCAGCAGCAGCACCGCCTGCAGCGCGAGCGCGAGAAGCTGGAGCGCGAACTCGCCCCGCTGAAAGCCGAGCGCGACCGCCAGCAGCCCGGCGGCGAGGTGCGCCAGTTGCGCGTGCAGCTCCAGGCGGGGGCCGAAGGAGAACTGCGCCTGCAGTACCAGACCGCCGGCCCGACCTGGGCGCCCGCCTACCGCGCCACGCTGGACACGACCGCCGCGACGGTCGAGATGGAGCGCCAGGCGCAGGTCAGCCAGAACACGGGCGAGGACTGGACGGGCGTGGCGCTGCGGCTGTCCACCGGCTCGCCGCAGTCGGCCACCAGCGGGTCGGCGCCGCGCCGCTGGGAGATTTCACCCCGGCCGCCGATGCCCGTGGCACCCGTCGCCATGGCGATGGCGGCCCCTGCGCCTGCGCTGATGGCGCGCAAGGGTTCGGCGATGGAGTCCGCCGAGTCGATGGATTTCGCCGTGCAGGTGCGCCAAGGGGAGTTCGCCACCGAGTTCGAGGTGCCGGGCCAGGTCGATGTCGCGCAGGGCGGACAGCGCGTGGCCTTCTCGCTCGGGACGCAACGCTGGCCCGCCCGCGTCAAGGTACAGACCATCCCGCAGGCCGACCTGAGTGCCTGGCTCATCGCCGAGGTGGCGCGGCCGGACGGCGTCTGGCCCGACGGCAGCCTGCAACTGCTGCGCGGCACGCAGGTGGTCGGCCGCACGGTCTGGCGCACTGGCGAGCGCGAGCAGATCGCGCTGTCCTTTGGTCGCGACGAGCAGGTGCGGGTGCAGAGCCTGCCCGTGACGGCGCAGACCGCCAGCGCCGGTTTCATCGGCACGCGCACCGAGCGCCGCATCGGCCGCCTCTACGAAGTCGAGAACCGCCGCCGCACGCCGGTCACGCTGGAGGTGATCGAGGCCACGCCGGTCAGCACCGACGAGAAGATCACCGTCACCCGCCAGTTCACCCCCGCCCCGCCGCCCGGCGACTGGCAGGACCAGCCCGGCATCGTCGCCTGGACCCAGACGCTGGCGCCGGGGCAGAAGGCGCGGTTCGGGGCGGAGTACCTGATCGGGCATGCGAAGGAGCTGCAGGTGATCGAGCGGCGATGACGTGACCGTGGCAGGGGCTCAGGCATTCGCCGCGTTGATCCCCGCCAGCCCGCCCAGCAGCCCCACCACCGCCATCAACTGCTCGCCCGACACCGCCTGCGTGGCGTCCTGGCAGATCACCTCGGCCGACGCCAGCGCGTAGCCGTGCAGCTCCTGCCCCGCCGGGGTCAGCGTCGCATAGCCGACGCGGGCGTCCCGCGGGTCGGACTCGCGCCCCACCAGCCCGATCTTCTCCAGCGGCAGCAGCGTGCGCGTCACCCCCGAAGCGGTCAGCCCCATGCGCTCGGCCAGATCGATGCGGCGCAGGCGTGCACCCTCGGCACGCGAGAGGCTGTGCAGCACCATGAAATCACTGAAGCTCAGGCCGTGGACGCTGGAGAGCTTGCTGTCGAGCCGGCGGGTCAGCACGGCGTAGGCGCGGGTCAGGCGCAGGCAGAGTTCCAGTGAGGTGCTGGGACGCTCGGGCGTGTCGGATGGGTTTGTCATGGAGATGCTTCCAATGTGTTTGATATATCAACTATAAATCAATCAAATAGGCAGTGCAAGCCCCCCGTACTTACCCGAATCCATCGCAACACGCACTGGAATGCATTGCATCACCACATGACATGCAATATGATGCATTAACTGATCCGCGAAACCCGCCCAACACCCACCCAGATGCACCACCGTGCGTCTCGTCCCAGGAGCCGTTCCATGAGTGATGCCGCCGTGACTGCTGTCGCTGTAACCGCCGTCGATTACCGCACCCACCCTTCGCGCTACCGCCACTGGAAGCTGTCGTTCGAGGGTGCCGTCGCCACGCTGGCCGCCGACTTCGACGAAAACGCCGGCCTGCGCCCCGGCTACAAGCTCAAGCTCAACAGCTACGACCTCGGCGTGGACATCGAGCTGAACGACGCCATCAACCGCGTCCGCTTCGAGCATCCGGAAGTGCGCACCGTCGTCGTGACCAGCGCCAAGGAGAAGGTGTTCTGCTCGGGCGCCAACATCTTCATGCTGGGCGTGTCGAGCCACGGCTGGAAGGTCAACTTCTGCAAGTTCACCAACGAGACGCGCAACGGGCTGGAAGATTCCTCGACGCAC
>JAAFKB010000016.1 GCA_013299055.1 Sphaerotilus sp. | reverse complement strand
AGTCCCAGCGGGTATCGGCCGCGAGTCCGTCGAACAGCGCCTGGTTGCCCTCGAACAGCTCCTTGAGCGTGTCCACCAGCAGGCTCTTGCCGAAGCGGCGCGGGCGGCTCAGGAAGTAGGTGCTGCCAGACGCGATGAGGTCGAGGATCAGGCCCGTCTTGTCCACGTAATAGCAGCCCTCTTCGCGCAGTCGGGCGAAGGTCTGGATGCCGATCGGGAGATTCTGCTTGTGGGTCGTCGTCATGGCTGCCAAGTCTCTACGTCGAAGGCCACCAGATTGCGCTCCACCCGGCTGAACTCGACGCCGATCAGGTGAATGGGTTCGCCCCGGTCGCGGTACTTCTCGGCGTAGCCCTTGCGGCGGATCTGCTCGATGGCGCGGCCTTCCGGGACCAGCTCCACCACCTTGAACTCGAACACCCACACCACCCCGCAGGTCAGCACCACCATGTCGATGCGCCCCTTGTTCGTCGTGTCCTCCACCCGGATGTCCAGGCCCAGCGCGGCAAAGTGGCTGTAGAACACGCTGGCCCAGTAGCCCTCGAACTGCGCGAGCGGGCTGTTGCGGTACCAGTCGTTCGGGATGCTGGCGAAGAAGGCGTGGAACAGCTCCTTCAGCGGCAGCGGGTCGCCCAGCTCCAGCAGATCCCACAGCCGGCTGATCTGCGGCCCCGGCACCGACACGCCACCCGCGAGCTGCTGCAGCAGCACGTCGTTCAGGCTCGACTGCACCTCCTGGTTCGGGTACTTCAACTGCAGGTCGAGCCGGCCGGGGCGGCGGTGTTCGGAGGCGATCGTCAGGTACCCGGCCTGGAACATCAGCGATTCGGTCGGGATCGTGTCCACGTCGAAGGTGGAGAGGATGGCCTCGGTGCTCACCAGCCGGCCCAGGTCGGGCGTGAACTGGCGCCGCTCGGTCAGCAGCTTGACGAGGAAGGTCGGCGTGCCGGTCTCGAACCAGTACGCCATGAACTCCCGGTTGCGGAACAGCAGCAGCACGTCGAAGGGGTTGTAGACCGACTCGCCGCGCCAGTTGTAGCCGTTGTACCAGCGCCGGATCTCGTCGCGGTCCAGCCCTGGCAACTCGGGCGCGAACACGGTGTCGAGGTCGGCGTCCGTGTAGCCGCACAGCGCGCTCCAGCGCGGCACCAGCGTGATGTCCTGCAGGTGGTTCAGGCCCGAGAACAGGCTCACCTTGCTGAACTTCGATACGCCCGTCAGGAACACGAACTTCAGGTGCGCATCCGCATCCTTCAGCACCGAGTACAAATTCTTCAGCCCCTCGCGCATCTCCCGCGCCTGCTCGGGCCTGTCGATGTTGTCCAGGATCGGCTTGTCGTACTCGTCGATCAGCACGACGACGCGCTCGCCATGCCGTGCGTGGGCTTGCACGATCAGGTCCATCAGGTCGCCGGCCATGTCGTCCGGGGGCAGGCTTGGCGGGCGGGGCAGGTCCAGTGCGGTGCGGCTGGCCTGCAGGTTGTACTGGATGCGGTAGCCGAGCTGGCTCACCGTGTGGGCCACGCCACCGCCGAAGCTGATGCGGATGACGGGATGACGCACCGTCCAGTCCCAGCGCGTGTCCGCCGCCAGTCCGGTGAACAGCGCCTGGTGGCCCTCGAACAGCTCCTTGAGCGTGTCCACCAGCAGGCTCTTGCCGAAGCGGCGCGGGCGGCTCAGGAAATGGCACTTGCCCGCGTCGATCAGGTCGAGGATCAGGCCCGTCTTGTCCACGTAGTAGTGACCGTCCTGGCGGATCTCGCGGAAGGTCTGGACGCCGATGGGGAGCTTGCGGCGGGGGGGCGGGGTGTGCATCGGGGCAGTGTAGTGCGGAGGGTTTCGGCCCGTCACAGCCCCATGCCGTTCTCGCCGCCGCGGTGTTGCTCCTCCCCCAGCGGGGGAGGCTGGGTGGGGGCTTCGGGGGGCGGTGACGTGGGCGGTGCGCGATGCCCTCACCCCGGCCCTCTCCCGCTGGGAGAGGGAGGAATTCAGGGGCGGAAAAAATGGTCCCGGCGGGTGTTCGGCCATCGCCTACTGACGCGCCGGAGCCGTCGGGCTTCGCCGGTCGAAATCGGACAGGCCGCACCGCTGGGCTTGCTGATGTCCCTCAGCCTTCGCTCGGGCCAGACGGAAGCCGATGTTGTTGTTCCGGAGTTGACGTGTCGGTTGACTCCGAAGCCCCCTCCCAGCCTCCCCCCGCTGGGGGGAGGAGCAAGACAATGCACAGGATTGTGGGCATTCAGCGTGGGTCGAGTGCCTGTCGAATACGTGCCAGCACCACATCGGTTTGTCGCAGCAGTTGGAGACTGTCGAACCGCAGCATCGTGATGCCGTGTCGCCGCTGGAGCCAGTCGTCGCGCTCGGCATCACGGGCCAGACCGTCGGGGGCATGGTGCTGTGCGCCATCCAGCTCGACCGCCAGCCGTGCAGCCGGGCAGTAGAAATCGAGCACGAATCGGTTCACTGGATGCTGCCGCCGAAAACGCCAGCCCCCGATTTTTGTGTTTCCGTACAGCGCCGCGACTGTCCCCGAGCTGCCCAGCGCTGTCAATTCTGACTCGTCGCCTTCGCGCTCCGGTTGTTTCCTGTGGACTGAATTTTCTATTCATCTACTATTCACAACATGCCCACCGATGACCTGCTTACCCACCTCCAGCGCCTAGGCCCGCTGACTTCCTCCGAGCTGCAATCCCTGCTCGGCAAGAGCCAGCCGACCGTCTCCCGCCTGTTGCGCGACCTCGGCCCGCAGGTCGTCACCCTCGGCAGCGGTCGCCGCACGCGCTACGCCGTCCCGCAACCGATCCTCGGCCTGTCCCCCCGCCAGCCGCTGCACTGGATCGACGTCACCGGCACGGCGCAACCCTGGGGCGAACTGACGTTGCTGCACGGCGGGCGTGTCCACGTCACGGCGCCGGGGCTGGACGTGCTGACCGCGCCGGGCGAGCCGTGGCCCTGGTTCCTCGTGCCGCTGCGGGCGCAGGGTTTCCTCGGCCGCCTGCTGGGCCAGCCACTCGCCGGACTCGGTTTCGACACCAACCCCGACCGCTGGACGACCGAGCAGGCGCTGTTCGCCGCGACCCGGCTGCCTGATGCCCCCGGCGCCCTCGTGCTCGGCGACGCCTTGGCGCAGGCCGTCCAGCCCGTCACCGTGGACACCGCCGACCCGACCGCTCGCGCCACGGCCTACGACGCCCTCGCCGCTGATGTCGCCGCCACGCTGCCCGCCGGCTCCTCCGCAGGCGGCGAGCAGGCCAAGTTCCTCTGCCACCGAGCCGACGGCCAGGGCGCCGAACTGGTCAAGTTCAGCCCACCGCACGGCACCCCCTTCGGCGACCGCTGGAGCGACCTGCTGCACGCCGAGGCGCTGGCGCTGCAACTGCTCGGCGAGCACGGCATCCCGGTGGCCCGCACCGAGGTCATCCGCACCCCCCGCCGCACCTGCCTCGTCTCGCAACGCTTCGACCGCCTCCCGCCCGCCACGCCCGGCGGACCACTCGGCCGCCTCCACGTCGTGGCACTCGACGCCGTCCATCAGGCGTTCGTCGCCGGTCCCCGTCAGCACTGGGCCGCCACCCTCGCCGAACTCGCCCGCCAGCGCCGCGTCCCGCCCGACCTGCCCGCGCAGGCCGAGCACCTGCTCCACTTCGGCCGCCTGATCGGCAACACCGACATGCACTTCGGCAACCTGAGCCTGTGCGTCGCCCGCGAGGACGTGGCGGCCGGCCGCTTCACGCTGGCGCCGCTGTACGACATGCTGCCGATGCGCTGGCGGCCGGATGTCGTGCGCGGCGATCTCGACCTCAGCCCATTCGAGCCGGACGCCGCTGCGCTGGGCGACGCGCTGGCGCGGTCGTGGGCGCAGCGGTTCTGGACTGAAATGGCGCAACACCCGTCCGTGTCCCGTGCAGGGCGGGCGCTGGCGGTGGCGATGCACGCCCGGATCGCACCTTGACCCACCCGCCGTGACGGCCCCCGCTACAGTGCAGGCCAGCCAATCAGGAGCCTCCACCGTGACCCCACCGGACCCGTTCTTCAACCTCTACACCCACGGCTTCGCCCGCGTTGCCGTGGCGGTGCCCGTGTGCCGTGTCGCCGACCCCGCGTTCAACGCCCAGCAGACCATCGCGCTGCACCACCAGGCCGCCGCCCAGGGTGCGGTGCTGGTGGCGTTCCCCGAACTCGGCCTGTCCGCCTACACCTGCGATGACCTGTTCCACCAGCGGGCGCTGCTCGATGCCTGCGAGCACGCGCTGGCGCAGGTGGTCGCGGCCTCGGTCGGCGTGAACGCGGTGGCGGTGGTCGGGCTGCCGCTGCGGGTCGATCACGCGCTGTTCAACGTCGCGGCGGTGGTGCTGAACGGCCGCCTGCTTGGCGTCGTCCCCAAGACCTTCCTGCCGAACTACGGCGAGTTCTACGAGGCCCGCCAGTTCGCCCCAGCCACGCAGGCAATCTCCACGGAGGTGACGCTCTGTGGCCAGACCGTGCCCTTCGGCGCGCAGATGCTCTTTGATGCCGCGAGCGCCGGGGCAGGGCTGCCGGGCCTGAAATTCCACGTCGAGATCTGCGAGGACGTGTGGGTGCCGATCCCGCCGTCGTCGTTCGCGGCGCTGGCCGGGGCGACGGTGCTCATCAACCTCTCGGCGTCGAACGTGACCATCGGCAAGGCCGACTACCGCCAGGCGCTGGTGGCGCAGCAGTCGGCCCGCTGCATCGCCGCCTACCTCTACAGCTCGGCCGGCTACGGCGAATCGAGCACCGACCTGGCCTGGGACGGCCACGCGCTCATCTGCGAGAACGGCACGCTGCTGGCCGAATCCGAGCGTTTCCGCATGGACGCGCAGCTCCTTACCGCCGACATCGACCTGGAGCGCCTGTCCCGCGAGCGCATGCGCCAGACCAGCTACGCCGCCTCCGCTGCCCGCCACCGCAGCGAGGTGGTGCAGTTCCGCACGGTGCGCGCCGCGCTGCAGCGGCCGGACGACGCCGTGCTACCGCTGCGACGCTGGGTGGACCGCTTCCCCTACGTGCCGTCCGACCCGCGCAGCCTGGACGCCCGCTGCGAGGAGGTCTACCACATCCAGGTGCAGGCACTCGCCAAGCGGCTGCAGTCGTCGGGCGTGCAGCAGCTCGTGATCGGCGTGTCGGGCGGGCTGGACTCGACCCACGCGCTGCTGGTCTGCGCCAGGACGATGGACCGGCTCGGCCTGCCGCGCACCAACATCCGCGCCTACACCATGCCCGGCTATGCCACCAGCGGGCGCACGCTCGACCAGGCACTGCGCTTGATGGACTCGCTGGGCTGTGCGGCGCAGACGATCGACATCCGCCCGAGCTGCCAGCAGATGCTCGACGACATCGACCACCCCTTCGCGGACGGCCAGCCGCAGTACGACATCACCTTCGAGAACGTGCAGGCTGGCGAGCGCACCAGCCACCTGTTCCGCCTCGCCAACCACCACCACGCGCTGGTCGTGGGCACGGGCGACCTGAGCGAGCTGGCGCTGGGCTGGTGTACCTACGGCGTGGGCGACCACATGTCGCACTACAACGTCAACGCCAGCGTGCCCAAGACGCTGGTCAAGCACCTCGTGCGCTGGGTGGCGGGCAAGGGCGAGTTCGGGCCGGACTGCAGCCAGACGCTGATCGACGTGGTCGAGACCGAGATCAGCCCGGAGCTGGTGCCGGGCAATGCCGACGGCCAGCCGCAGCAGTCGAGCGAATCCAGCGTCGGGCCTTACGAGCTGCAGGACTTCCACCTCTACTACACGCTGCGTTTTGGCTTCGCGCCCTCGAAGGTGGCCTTCCTCGCGCTGCACACCTGGGGCGACGCGCAGACCGGGCGCTGGCCCGAGGGCATCGGCGCGCACAACGCCTATGCGCTGCCCGAGATCAAGCGCCACCTGCGCACCTTCCTGTGGCGCTTCTTCAAGACCAGCCAGTTCAAGCGGTCGTGCGTGCCGAATGCGCCGAAGGTGGGATCGGGCGGATCGCTCTCGCCGCGGGGCGACTGGCGCGCGCCGAGCGATGCAGAAGCCACGGTCTGGCTGGGCGATCTGGACCGCGTGCCGGACTGAGCGGTGGCCGGCGGCCACAATCGGCGCTTTCATTGTTGCTGTCGCACTGGATCCGCATGTCGCCGCATTCCCTGATTTCCTTGGCAGCGGCCCTGGCCGCGCTCACCGGCTGTGCCCACCAGACTGTTGCGCCGACGGCGGCGGCTGCTGCTGCTGCATCGGCGGTGCGGCCGGTCGGTGCAGCCGCCGCTGCGAGCAGCCCCACTGGCGCAGCCCCAGCCGCTGGTGCACCAGCCGCTGCCGCGCTGCCGCCCGTGGTCAACCCGCTGCCGCCGTTCGCGCTGGTCATGCGGGACGCCAAACGCTTCGGCGGCATGCTCACCGCCTGGCAGAAGGATGAAAAAGTCTGGCTGGAGCTGTCCGAGCACGACTTCAACGTGCCGTTCTTCCTCTCGCCCAAGATCGCGGGCGGCATCGGCGAGGGCAGCGTGCTGGGTGGCCTGATGGGCGGGCGCACGGGGGCCGGGCGGGCGCAGTGGGTCGAGTTCCGCCGTGTCCACAACCAGGTGCAGCTCATCGCGCGCAATGCCCAGTACGTGGCCAAGGCCGGGACACCCGAGGCCCGCGCCATCGCCGCGGCCTTCTCGCCCAGCCTGCTGGGCAGCACCCCGGTGGCCAGCCAGCCGCACCCGGACCGCAAGACCGTGCTGATCGACGCCAATGCGCTGTTCATGGGCGACATGCTGGGCATCGGCGCGCAGCTCCAGCGCACCTACCGCCAGGGCTACGGACTCGATCCGCGCAACTCCGCCATCCTCTCGGTGCGGACGCAGCCGGATCTGCTGGCGGTGCAGGTGCAAAGCCACTTCGCCACCGGCTCGCTCAGCGAAGCCCAGCCGGGGGCGGCGGTCAGCCCGAGCGTGCCGCGGACACTGCCCGATGCGCGCAGCCTGTTCGTGCAGATCCACTACTCGCTGTCGCGCCTGCCCGAAAAACCGATGGCCCCGCGTGCCGCCGACGCCCGCCTCGGCCACTTCCTCAGCACGGTGGACGACTACAGCGACGACCTCGCCCGTACCCCGCGCCTGCGCCACATCCACCGCTGGCGCCTGGAGAAGAAAGACCCCGCGGCGGCGTTGTCCGAGCCGGTCAAGCCGATCACCTACTGGATCGACCGCAACGTGCCCCAGCGGTACCGAGCGCCGATCACGGCTGGCATCCTCGAATGGAACAAGGCGTTCGAGCCGCTCGGGTTCAAGGACGCCATCGTGGTCAAGGTCCAGCCGGACGACGCCACCTTCGACACGCTCGACACGGGCGTGGCTTCGATCCGCTGGATGACCAATGCGAGCGCGGTGTTCGGCGCGGTCGGTCCGGTGCATGTGGACCCGCGCAGCGGCGAGATCCTGGACGCCGACATCGCCATCGAAAGCCTGAGTTCACGCGCCATCCGCACCCTGCGCTCGCAGGTTCTCACCCACGCCAGCCCCGTCAGCGGGTCGTCGGACAGCGCCTGCCAGCACGCGGACCTGGCAGGCGAGCAGCTCGGCTATGCGCTGGACGTGCTGGCCCTGCGCGATGGGCTGGATCCGGCTGGTCCCGAGACGCAGGCGTTCGTCGAGGCGTATCTGAAGGATGTGACGATGCACGAGGTCGGCCACACGCTCGGCCTGCGCCACAATTTCCGGGCCTCGACCGTGTACAGCGATGCGCAGTTGTCCGACCCCGAATTCAGCCGCACCCACGCGTTGTCCGGCTCGGTGATGGACTACTCGGCGGTCAACCTGCCAGGGCGGGGGCAAGCGGCGGTGTCCCCGTTCCTGACCACGCTCGGCCCCTATGACCACTGGGCGATCGAGTACGCCTACCGTCCCCTGGCGGTCGAGCAGGAAAGCGCGGAACTCACGCGCATCGCCGCCCGCAGCAGCGAGCCGGAACTCGCCTACGGTACCGACGAGGACAACCTGTTCGGCGTCGATCCCGAGTCGCTGCAAGGCGATCTGGGCAATGACCCGGTCGTCTTCGCGCGCAAGCGCATCGCCATTGCCCGCGATCTGCTGCGCCGGCTGGAGGCGCGGCCCGTGGCAGAGGGAGACTACCCGGCCTTGCGCCGTGGCGTGTCCTATGCGTTGCGCGATGTGGCGCGGGTCAGCGGTGTGCTGCTGCGCCAGATCGGCGGTCTGCGCACGCTGCGCGATGCGCCGGGCAGCGGGCGTGATCCGCTGACCCCCGTGGTGGCCGAGCGGCAGCTCGCGGCGCTGGACACCCTGCTGGCGGAGGTGCTGGCGCCGGACAGCCTCGGCGTGTCGCCCGCGCTGCAGCGGCGGCTGGCGCCGGACTATCTGGAGCGGGCGGACGCGCTCTTCAGCGGCGGCGCGGCGGTGGCGACCGACTTCACGCCGATGACGCAGCTCTCCGACCTGCAGCGCAGCGTGCTGGCGCAGCTCATGAGCGAAGGCGTGGCCCTGCGGCTGCTCGACGGTGCGAACAAGGTCCAGCATCCGGCCGATGCGCTGTCGCTGGCGGTGCTGCACCAGCGGCTGGACGCGGCGGTCTGGGCCGAGCTGGCGCCCGGCCGGGGCAGGATTCCGGTGCTGCGCCGCGCCCTGCAGCGCGAGCACGCCACCCGGCTGATCGGGTCGCTGCTGCAACCCGCGCCGCTCGGTCGTGTGGAAATGCGCACGCAGATCCGGCGCCGTGTGGAGGATTTGCTGGCACGGCTGCAAGCGGTACGTTATCGTTCCGGCTGGTCAGCAGAAGACGCCGCGCACCTGAACGACAGCATCCAGATGCTGCGCGAGGCGCTGCAGGCCAAGGTGGTTCGACCGAATGTGTGAATGCCACGGGTTGGCCTGGTGCCAGGGGACTGCGTGAACCCCGGGTCACGGGCCCCTGAAACCTCCAGATGGAGGTCTGGCTTTGCAACTTTCGGCACCGCAGGCCACGTACAGGAGCGGATTGCGGGATCCGGCTCCCCCGGTCACAGGCACAGCATGCAGGCTCTTGCATTTCGACGCCAGTGTGACGAGACGTGATGTATTTCGCAAAACGTAGACCTTGAACAGAATCGGGGCATCGACCAGTCCGGAGCCCGTCCCCGATGTTCTCGTTTCACCACACCCGCCGCCTGCTCGCCGATCTCACCGTGGTCACCCGCCTGGGTCTGGGCTTTGGTGCCCTGATCGGGCTGATGCTGGTGCTGGCCCTGTTCGGCGTGCATGCGCTGCAGGATGGACAGTCCCAGCTCCTGCAGATCGAGCCCCTCACCGCGCTGCAGCGGGCGCAGATCGAGTCACATCTGCAGCAATGGACGCTGTTGTTGGGCACGCTCGGGGCGCTGGCGCTGCTGGGCGGCACGCTGGTGGCCTGGACGCTGATCGACAGCATCAAGCACCCGCTGGACCGCGCCGTCGACATGGCCGAGCGTCTGGCTGACGGCGATGACCACGACCTGGTCGACGACCACCAGCAAGACGAGTTCGGCCATCTGCTGCGCGCGATGACCGACATCCGCCGCCGCCTGCAGGCGGCCACGCAGGACGCCGCGCAGCACACCGCCCACGCCAGTCCCGGGCTGGCCCACCCGGACGAAGCCGCAGCCTGGTCGCCGGTGGTGGCCCCGGTGGCGCTGTCCGCAGCGGACCAGCCGCTGCAGGTGTCGGTGCGCACGGCGCAGGAGATGCTCAGCGTCGCGGTGACGGCGGCGCAGCGCGGCGGCGAGGTGGTGTCGCAGGTCGTGGCCAACATGGACGACATCCGCGCCTCCAGCCGCGAGATCTTCGAGATCATCGGCAAGATCGACAACATCGCCTTCCAGACCAACCTGCTGGCGCTGCACGCGGCGGTGGAAGCGGCCCAGGCGGGCGAGAAGGGCAAGGGCTTCGCGACCGTGGCCGGCGAGGTGCGGGCGCTGGCGGTGCGGGCGGCCAACGCGGCCAAGGAGATCAAGACGCTGGTCCACGCCTCGGCGGAGAAGGTCGAGTTCGGTGGTCAGCTCGCCCGGGATGCGGACCTGACGATGGACGCCATCGTCGTGTCCGTGCAGCGCATGACCGACTGCCTGGAGCAGCACCGCCAGAACCCGCAGCTTGGCGGTCCTCAGGCACTGCAGCCGGAGCAGGATGTCGCGCTGCTGGACCGCCTGAGCGCCAGCAACGCCACCATGGCCGCCGAGAGTGCCTCCACCGCCGAAGCCCTGCGCCTGCAGGCCGAGCGGCTGCAGAAGGTGGTCAGCGCCTTCCAGATGCTGCAGCAGACCCAGGAAGCCGCCTGGAACGCCCACCACGCCATCGCCAGCGCCCGCCAGCGCGCCAAGGGCGAGCAGCCGTCGCCGATGCCGCCGTTCCCTTCGGCCGACTGGGGTACGCTGGACGAGAACCGCCAGGCCGCTGCTCGCCTGCGCCGCCGCACCGATGACCGGGGCGACGGCAGCGGCAACGGTGGCGACTCGACGACCTACTGATCCCGCGTCGAGCGTCCTGCGCGGCCGGCTCAGACCGGGGCGGTGCGCACCCGCAGCCAGTCCAGCGCCGCACCCGACAGCCGCGGCGCCAGCCGGCGCGCGACCTCGGCGTGGTAGCCGTTGAGCCACTGCCGCTCGTCGTCGCGCAGCAGCCCCAGGTCGAGGCAGCGCGTGTCGATCGGGCACAGCGTCAGCGTCTCGAAGGCCAGGTATTCGCCGAACTCGTCGGGTTCGCCGACCGAGACGTTCAGCCCCAGGTTCTCGATGCGGATGCCCCAGCGGCCGTCGCGGTACAGGCCCGGCTCGATCGAGGTGATCATCCCGGGCCACATCGCCATCGAGGCGTCCGGCACCGCGCGCGAGATGCTCTGCGGCCCCTCATGCACGTTGAGGAAGTAGCCCACGCCGTGCCCCGTGCCATGCCCGAAGTCCAGCCCCGCTTCCCACAGCGGGGCGCGGGCCAGCGTGTCCAGGTGCGGCGACAGCGTGCCGGCGGGGAAGCGGGCGCGTGACAGGTTGATCGTGCCCTTGAGGACGCGGGTGTAGTCGGCTTTCTGGGCGGCGTTCGGCGTGCCGATGGGCCAGACGCGGGTGATGTCGGTGGTGCCGCCCAGGTACTGCGCGCCGGAGTCGATCAGCAGCAGCCCTTCGGCGACGAGTCCTGCCGGCGTCGAGATCCAGGCGAACGCGTCCGGCGTGGCACGGTAATGCGGCATCGCGCCGTTGGCGTTGAAGCCGGCGATGGTCGGGAAGCTCAGCGACACGAAACCCGGCTGGCGCGCACGCTCGGCGGTGAGGCGCTCGTCGATGGTCAGCTCGCTGATCGCCTCGTGCCCGAGCGCCGACTCGAACCAGGCGTAGAACGCGCACATCGCCGCGCCGTCCACCTCCATCGCCTCGCGCACGAAGGCGGCCTCGGCGGCGGTCTTGCGGCTCTTGGCCAGCGTGCTCGGGTTGATCGCCTCGACCACGCGCACGCCTGCCGGCACCGCCTGCCGCAGCCCCAGCGTGATGCGCTTCGGATCGACCAGCAGCGTGGCGCCGGCGGGCAGTCGGGCGAGTGCCGGGGCGGCGTCGGCGTAGTCGGCCAGCCGCACGCCGTCCACGGCCAGCCGCGCCTGCAAGGCCGCGTCGACCTTGCCGGCGCCGACGAACAGCGTGGCCTGCGGTGCGGCGGTGCTGGCGGTGGCGTCGATCAGCAGGTGGGCGAGGAAGACGGGGTTGTAGTCCACGTCCGCACCGCGCAGGTTGGTGATCCAGGCGATGTCGTCCACGGTGGAGACGAGGTGGTGATCTGCCCCTGCCCGCACCACCTCGGCCCGCACTGCCGCGAGCTTGTCGGCACGGGACACGGCGGCGTGGGGGGCGCGGTGTTCGCGGATGGGCGCCACGGGCAGCCCTGGCCGGTCGGACCATGCCGCGTCGAGCACGTCCAGATCCGTGCGCAGCGTGATGCCGCGGGCGGCCATCGCATCGCCGAGCTGCTTGGCCGCCGCGAGCCCGAGCACGGCCGCGTCCACCGCCAGCACCTCGCCCGCCGCCAGCGTCTGCGCGAGCCAGTCGAGGTGGTGCGTCGCGGCGCCGGTCGGGATCTTCACCAGCGCGACCGTGGTGCCGGCGAGTTCCGCTTCGGCCTGGGTCCAGTAGCGGCTGTCAGCGAAGACGGCGGCGCGGGTTGGTGTCACCACCAGCGTGCCCATCGAGCCGGTGAAGCCCGAGAAGCGGACCCGCCCTTGCCAGCGTTCGGGCAGGTACTCGGAGAGGTGCGGGTCGGCGGACGGCACCAGCACGGCGGCCAGTCCGTGGTGCTGCAGGCGCTGGCGCAGCAGGGCGAGGCGTTCGGGGATGGGAGAGATCGGCATGGCGTGAACTCGGTCGGGTCGGGTCAAATCAGGTCGGATCGGAGGCGGACAGGGGGGGTGCACGCTCCTGCACCGTCCCCAGACGCTGGCGCACCATCGCGATGTGGCTGCGCAGCGAGTACAGCTCGTCGGCGTAGGACAGTGGCACCGGCAGCCGCTCGACGTGCTCGTCGATGCGGTCCAGCTCGGCGAGCAGCCCGTCGGCGTCGCGTGTGCCGTCGGTGAGGTGCTGCTCGATCTCGCGCAGGCTGCCGTACCAGCGGAAGATGCGCGAGCGGATGCGGAAGTTGTAGAGCGGCGGCACCACCCGGGACAGCGGAATCAGCACCGCGATGATCGACACCAGCACCACCCACATCCGGTCCACCAGATTCGCCATCCAGAAGCTCACATGGCGCTGCAGCATGGGTTCGCCGCTGCTGTAGAAACGCTGGGCTTCCGCCGACAGCGGGAAGTCGCCGCCGACCCCCTTGGGAAACTCGCCCTTGTGCTGGAACCAGTTCGGCTCGCCATGGACCTTGCGCGCCGCCTGCACCAGCAGCTGCTGCAGGGCGGGATGGGTGTCCTTGCGCACGACCAGCATCGCGGTGGCCGCCACCAGCCGCACGTCCTGCGCCGGCAGATCCTGCGCCAGATCGACCACGCCGCGTGGCAGCCCGACGGGGGTGACCTGCGGGACGCGCCGCGCATACGCCTCGGCCTGCGCGAAGTCGAGCAGCCGCACGCCGGGCGTGACCAGCAGCATGCGCACGATGGGCGACTCCGGCGCCGAGACCATCGCCATCGCGTCGATCTCGCCGGCCAGCAGCGCGACGACGGCGGGGGTGGTCGCCAGCCGGGCCAGCGGCATCGTCGAGGTGTCGAGCCCGTTGGCATCGAGCAGGCGGCGCATCAGGTTGGTCACGCCGCTGCCGTCCTGGCCGACGTTGAGCCGCCAGCCCGCCATCTGCGACAGGCTGTCGAGCGTCTCGCGGCCGAGCTTCGCCTTGGCCATGTCGTCGCGGTAGAACACCCAGACCGGCTCGCGGAACAGGCTGCCCAGGCTCAGCAGCGTGTCGTCGGAGGTTTCCTCGCCCAGCTGCACCTCGTCGGATCCGCCTTGCACGAACGCGGCGTCCACCTCCCCGCTGCGCAGCAGCTGCAGGTTGTCCAGCGAGCCTTGCGTGGGTTTCAGCACCACCTCGATGCCGTGTCTCTCCAGCGCGCGCTGGTAGCGGTTGCCGAACTCGGCGTAGGCGCCCTGGCCGGTCCCCGTGGCCAGCACCATCCGCCGGGGCGGGTTCGGGTCGAGCATCACGTAGGCCATCCACACCAGCCCGACCGCCAGCAGCAGCACCGGCCCGCCCGTGATGAGCATTTCCTTGAGCGAGATCAGCAGTCGGGTCAGTGCGGTCATGGCGAGGTCGAGCGGCTGTTCCACCAGAGTTCGAGGCTGAAGAGCGCGCAGGCCACCCAGATGATGACAAAGCCCTGTGCCCGCGCCCCGGCAAACGGCTCGTGGAACAGCCAGACGCCGAGGGCGAGCTGGATCGTCGGGCCGATGTACTGCAGCATGCCCAGCAGGCTCAGCGGGATGCGCCGCGCCCCGGCTGCGAACAGCAGCAGCGGCACGGCAGTCAGCGGTCCGGTCAGCACCAGCAGCCCCTGCAGGTCGAGTGTCGCACCGGGGAAGTCCGCCTGTCCTTGCGTGATCGCCCAGCCCAGGCCCGCCAGCGCGAGCGGCCCGAGCAGCAGCGTCTCCAGCGTCAGCCCTTCGAGGGCGCCGAGCGTGGCCGTCTTGCGCAGCAGGCCGTAGGTGGAAAAGCTCGCGGCCAGGATCAGCGCGATCCACGGCGGCGCGCCCTGCGCCCAGGTCAGCCAGGCCACACCCGCCGCCGCCGTCGCCACCGCCGCCCACTGCAGCGGCCGCAGGCGTTCCTTCAGCACCAGCCAGCCCGTCAGCACGTTGACCAGCGGCGTGATGAAGTAGCCCAGGCTCGCGTCCACCACCCGGCCGTGGCCTATCGCCCAGATGTAGACATACCAGTTGGTGGCGATCAGCGCCGACGAGGCCAGGAACAGACCGAGCACCCGTGGCTGGCGCACGGCCGGCCCCAGCCACGCCCATTGCCGCCGCACGGTCAGCACCCCGACCAGGAAGACCAGCGACCACACGACGCGGTGGGCCAGCACTTCGAGCGCGACGACCCCCTGCAGCAGCCTGAAATACAGCGGAAACAATCCCCAGATCACATAGGCGAGCGACGCCTGCACGATGCCGCCGCGCATCAGGCGGGGTGGGGCGCCGAGGCCCGGTGGAGCGTGGACAGGATGGACATGGGCTTGAGGATACCGCCTCGGGGTGGTGACAAAATGCAATGGCGCTGCGATGCGGTGCGTTTGCCCGGAGAGAACATGACCCTGCCCGACTTGCCGAAGATCCCCGTGACACTGGAGGCCCGCGTGGCGCTGCTGCTGGCGCTGGCCTGTCCGCTGGCGGCGTGTGGCAAGGAAGAGGCCGTCCCGCGCCCCGTCGCCGCCCGCGGGAGCCTGCTGCCGGACGAGCTGACGGTGGTGGGGCTGTTCGAGCAGTCGGCGCCGTCGGTGGCCTACATCACCACCGAGACGGTGCAGCGTGGCAACTTCGGCGGCGCGGAGGTCAGCCAGGGCGCGGGTTCGGGCTTCGTCTGGGACGCGGGCGGGCATGTCGTCACCAATTTCCACGTCGTCAAGGGTGCGCGGCGGGTCTTCGTGCGGCTCGACGCGGGCAAGCCCATCGAGGCCGAGCCGATCGGCGGGGCGGCCGAGTACGACCTGGCGGTGCTGCGGCTCAAGACCGTGCCGAAGAACCTGCGCCCGGTGCCGGTGGGAACCTCCCGCGACCTGCGCATCGGGCAGACGGTCTACGCGATCGGCAATCCCTTCGGCCTGCAGCGCACGCTGACCAAGGGGCTGGTGAGCGCGCTGGACCGGGAGCTGCCGACGGCGAATTTCCGCGAGGTGGCCGGCGTGATTCAGACCGATGCGGCGATCAACCCGGGCAACTCGGGCGGGCCGCTGCTGGACAGCGCGGGGCGGCTGATCGGGGTGAACACGGCGATCCGATCGGCCAGCGGCAGCTCCTCGGGCATCGGGTTCGCGATTCCCGTGGATCTGGTGAACCGGGTGGTGCCGTCGCTCATCAACCGGGGCCACGCGCCGCTGCCGGGCATCGGGGTGACGCCGATCTCGCCGGACCAGGTGGCGCGGGCGGGGATTTCCGGGGTGGTGCTGGGGGCGGTCGGACGTGGATCGCCAGCAGCGTCGGCCGGACTGGTGCCCTACAACCCGCAGACGGGTGACCTGGGGGATGTCATCGTCGGCGTCAATGGCAAGCCGGTGCAGACGCTGTCCACCTTCGTCGGCGAGCTGGAGCGGGCGGGGATCGACGCGACGGTGGAGCTGACCGTGCGGCGGGGGGACAAGGAACGCAGGGTGCGGGTGCAGGTGATCGACCTGCGGGCGTGACGCTCAGGCCAGACGCACCGACAGCTCGGGGTGCCGGCGCAGGTAGGCCCGCACATACGAGCACGACGGCCGCACCGCCAGCCCCTCGGCCACCGCCCACCCCAGTGCCGCCTGCACCAGCGCCGCGGCGATGCCCCGACCTTCCAGCGCCTGCGGCACCCCGGTGTGGTGCAGGTCCACGGCGGTCTCGCTGCGGTGGTAGGCGGCTACGCACAGCAAGCCGTCCACAGTGGTCTCGAAGCGGTGGGCAGCAGGGTTGTGGGTCACGGCAATGGGCATCATCGGCTCAGCGTTCGGAGGCGGTCCAGGGGATGTCGATCACCGGGGGCACGCGGTTGTCGGTGTCGCGTGGCACGACGCCTGCGCGGTCGATGGCGTCCAGCACGGCCTGGTCCCAGTCCGCCTGGCCGCTGGACTTGATGAGTTCACGCGAGATGATCGTGCCGTCTGGCGCCACCCGCACACGCACGATGGCCGGGGTCGAGCCGATGTTGCGGCCGGTGTAGACCAGCTTGGGCTTGAGGTAGGCGCGCAGGCGGCCGGCGTAGCCCGCGGACGGGCCGGAGGACTGTGCGGCGGCGCCACCTCCAGGCGAGGGCGTGGCGGCGGTGCCGGCGGGGCTGTCGCCGCCACCTTCCCCGAGCTGCTTCTGCAGGCGCTTGAGGTTGTCCTCGCGGGCCTTGGCGGTTTTCTCCTGCTGGGCGGCGTCCCTGGCCTTTTCCGCCTTGGCCTCCTTGTCGGCTTTCTCGGCAGCCTTTTCGGCGGCTTTTTCAGCGGCTTTTTCAGCGGCTTTTTCAGCGGCCTTGCGCTCGGCTTCCTTTTCCTTGAGTTCGGCCTCCTTGCGGGCGGCTTTCTCCTGCGCCTTCGCTTTCTCCCGTTCGCGGGCGATGTCGGCTTCGCGCGGGGCGGGCGGCGGGGGCGGCTCGACCACCTTGGGCGGTGGTGGTGCGGGCGGGGGCTTGATGGTCGGCGTGGGCGGAACGGGTGCCGGTGGCGGGGGTGGGGGTGGTGCGGCGGCCGCGGCCTGTTGCGGCACGGCGGACCACAGCTCCGCGCTGACCGTGGTGATCTCCTCGCGCTTCCACGCCACCCCGTAGGCCAGCGCCGCGATCAGCCCGGCGTGGGCAATGAGCGCCACGGTCGTGCCGAGCTTGAGGCTGTCGGCCGATGGCGGGTTGCGCATGGCGTCCTGCGGCGCGGGGGACGGGACGGGCGGGCGGGCCATCGGCGCTCAGGCTCCGGTGGTGCGCACGGCCAGTCCGACCCGCGCGATGCCCGCCTTCTGCAGCGTGTCCATGACCTTCACGACCGCTTCGTACTTCACGCCCTTGTCGGCCGAGATGACCACGGGCGTCTGCGCGGCACCGGCGCCCGTCCCCTGCAGCGCCTGGATGCGTCGGGCGAGCTGCGGCAGGGCGATGCGCTCGCCTTCGGCCTCGGCGGTGCCCGTGTCGGCCTTGCCGTTCACCTTGATCCGCAGCAGCTCGCTGGCGTCGAGCTGCACCTCGACGATGCGGTCGGGCTGGCGTTGGGCCTTGCCGACGGTGGGCAGGTCGATCACGCCGGGCGTCATCAGCGGCGCACTCACCATGAAGATGATCAGCAGCACCAGCATCACGTCGATGAACGGGACCATGTTGATCTCGTTGATCGTGCGGCGCCGGCTCCCGCCCCGGCTGCTCACGGCGGGCATGTCAGAGCCGGCCCGGTGCGGAGACCGGGGCGGTGGCGGTGCCTGCCGACTGGCTGGCGTTGCGGGCCAGGATGTTGGAGAACTCTTCCATGAAGTTGTCCTGCTGCATGGCGATGCGGTCGATGTCGCGGGCGAAGCGGTTGTAGGCGATCACGGCCGGGATGGCGGCGAACAGGCCGATCGCGGTGGCCACCAGTGCCTCGGCGATGCCCGGCGCCACGGTGGACAGCGAGACCTGCTGCAGGTTCGCCAGTCCCGTGAAGGCGTGCATGATCCCCCAGACGGTGCCGAACAGGCCGACGTAAGGCGATACCGAGCCGACGGTGGCCAGGAACGACAGGTGCGACTCGACGACATCCAGCTCGCGCTGGCAGCTCGCCCGCATCGCCCGGCGTGCGCCGTCGAGCAAGGCACCCGCATCGCTGACCCGGCGCTCGCGCAGCTTCAGGAACTCGCGCATGCCGGCGGTGAAGATGCGCTCCATGGGGGCGGCGTGCTGGGCGTTGCGTTCGCTTTGCTGGTAGAGGTCGTTGATGTGGCGGCCGGACCAGAAGTCGCGCTCGAACTGGTCGTTGCCCTGGCGGACCTTCTTCAGCCCGACGACCTTGCCGACGATCACCGCCCAGCTGGCCAGCGACACCAGCAGCAGCACCGCCATCACGAGTTGCACCACCACGCTGGCGTGGAGGATCAGTTGCAGGATGTTCAGGTCCTGGTTCATGCGGTTCCGATCGAGTCGAGAAGGGTGGGAGGAATGCGGCGCGGGCGCAGCGTCCGGGCGTCCACGCAGCCAATGCGGATGCGGCCTTCGGCGAGCACGTCCGCGCCGCGCAGGGCCTGCTGGTCGAGCACGAGGCTGGCCCTGCCGGACTCCGCCAGGCGCACGGTGACGACCACCTCGTCGTCCAGCCGCGCCGGGCGCAGGTAGCGTACCGCCGTGTCGCTGACGACGAACTGAAGGCCATCGTCGCGCCGCAGGGCTTCCTGCGACACGCCGAGGCTGCGCAGCCATTCGGTGCGGGCGCGCTCGAAGAACTTCAGGTAGTTGGCGTAGAACACCACGCCGCCGGCATCGGTGTCCTCCCAGTAGATGCGCAGGGGCCAGTGGAAAAGCCGGTGGAATTGCGGCGCAGCCATGTCGAGCGTGGACACGGGTCAGGTGGTGGTCCAGAGCAGCGCCGCCACGAGCAGCAACAGCACCAGCACACCGGCGAGCAAGGCGCTCAACACCCAGCTGGGCCGCTCGCCCTGAGGGGCGACAGCCTCTGGCGGGGGCAGGGCGGGCGTGTCCGCTGCCGAGGCCGAGGGTGTGGGGTCGGCAGCGGCCGTGGTGCCCGGATGCTGCGTGGACAGCCAGGCGCGCAGCTCTCGGGCGACGGTGCCAGCGGTGCGCTGGCGCTGCTCCGGGTCGATGCGGATCGCCTGCAGCGCGATGGCGGCCAGCGCGGCGGGCACGTCGGGGTCGTGTTCGCGGGGGTGGCGAGGCTGGGCTGCGCGCACGGCCGCACGGATCTCCGCCAGCGAGGTGCCGCCATAGGGGCGCTGGCCGGTCAGCAGTTCGTAGAGCACGACTCCCAGCGAGTACACGTCGGTGCGCGGCCCGCACTCGCGTCCGTCGAACTGCTCGGGTGCGGCGTAGAACGGCGATCCCAGCGCAGGTCCGCCCACGGCCTCGTTCTGGTGCAGCAGCTGCGCGATGCCGAAGTCCAGCACCACGGGCCGGGTGCGTCCGACCATGAAGATGTTGCCCGGCTTGATGTCGCGGTGGACCACGCCCTTGCCGTGGGCGTAGCTCAGCGCGTCCGCCACCCGGCGCACGATCAGCGCGGCCTGCTCCGGCGTCGGCCGCCAGCCCGAGCGCAGCATCTGCGACAAGTCCTTGCCGTGCAGCAGCTCCATGGCGATGTAGGCGCCGTCCGGACTGATCCCGGCGTCGTGGACGGTGACGATGTGGGCATGGCTCAGGCGGGCGGCGGCGCGGGCCTCGTCCAGGACACGCTCGGTCAGGCGCAGGCGCTCGTGTGGCGGCACCGCCAGAGGCAGCGTCTTCACGGCGACCCGGCGGGTCAGCACGGTGTCATAGGCGGCCCAGACGGTGCCCAGACCACCCGCTCCCAACGGCCGCTCCAGCACGTAGCGGTCCATGTCGGCAAGATCGACGGCCGTGCTGGGGGCGGGCGGTGGCGTGAGCGTTGGCGCGGGATCCTGGTCGGGGCTGGGCAGCGTCTCGACCAGATCGCCAGGGCTGGTGGGCAGCCACAGGCCGAGCGTGTGGGTGTCCTCTTGCGTCGGCGGGCTTGACGTCAGATGGGTCATGGCTTGGACTACGGCGCTCGGCAGATCCGGCGGTCGTCAGCGCCCGAGCACGCGCTGCAGCCGCCGCACGGCGTCGTGCAGATCGTCCGCCGCGCTGGCGAAGGACAGCCGGGCGTAGCGGGCGGTCTCGGCGTGGCCGAAATCGCGGCCAGGGGTGAGGGCGACGTGGGCGCGCTCCAGCATGTCGAAGCAGAACTGCCAGCTGTCGGGCGCGTGGGCGGTCACATCGAACCAGACGTAGAACGCGCCGTCCGGCTGCACCGGCACCGGCAGGCCGAGGGCTTCCAGTGCGGGCACGATGAAGTCCCGCCGCGCCTGCATCGACGTGCGGCGCGCCTCGCACAGGGCCAGCGAGGCCGGGGTGAAGCAGGCCAGGGCCGCGTGCTGGGCGATGCTGGAGGGGCAGATGTAGAGGTTCTGCGCCAGCTTCTCGACCGCCGGCACCAGCGCCTCGGGCAGCACCAGCCAGCCCAGCCGCCAGCCGGTCATGCCGAAGTACTTGGAAAAGCTGTTGACCACGACCACGTCGTCGGCCCCGGCCAGCGACAGCGCCGTGCGGGCCTCGCCGTCGTAGGACAGGCCGAGGTAGATCTCGTCCACGACGGTCAGCCCGCCGCGCTCCCGCACGGCCGCGACGATCTCCGCCAGCGTGTCGGCGGGGACGGAGGTGCCTGTCGGGTTGGCGGGCGAGGCCAGCATCACGCCACGGGTGTCCGGCCCCC
This sequence comes from Sphaerotilus sp., assembly GCA_013299055.1. Classification (GTDB taxonomy): domain Bacteria; phylum Pseudomonadota; class Gammaproteobacteria; order Burkholderiales; family Burkholderiaceae_C; genus Sphaerotilus. Next base: position 31,262 of record JAAFKB010000016.1, on the reverse strand, counting down.
ACGCCTGCGCGACCGAGACCGCGTCGAGCTGGAAACGCTGCGCGGGCGTGGTCGGGATCAGCCGCGCCGTGCCACCGGAGGCGGTGACGAAATGGCGGTTGCAGGGGTAGCACGGGTCCGGCATCAGGAACTCGTCGCCGGGCTCGACCAGCGCCGTGCACAACAGCTGCAGCGCGGCCGAAGCGCCGGCCGTCACCACGATGCGCTGCGGCGCCACGTCCACGCCCCAGCGGCTGGCGTACCAGTCCGAGAGCGCCTGGCGCAGCGCGGGCAGGCCGACGGCGGGGGTGTACTGCGTGCGTCCGGCGTCCAGGCACTGCTGCGCGGCGACCACCACGGCGGGCGGCGCGGTCTCGTCCGGCTCGCCGATGTTGAGGTAGAGCATGCGCTCGCCGCCCTGCGCCGGGTCGCAGGCGGGGGTGCGGGCCAGCGCATCGGCGGCCTTGGCGCACTCCATCACCCAGAACGGTTCGATGTCGGCCACCCGCTGCGCCAGACGCAGGGGATCGGGCAGCGAGCGCAGTGGCGTCAGGTTCATGCGGAGCGTGGCGTGGCGCGGGCCTGGCGCTGGGCGGCCACCTCGGTCGGGCGCAGGCCCACGGCGGCCTTGTCGAGCACGCCGTTGACGTACTTGTGGCCATCGGTGCCACCGAAGGACTTGGCCAGCTCGACCGCCTCGTTGATGGCGACGCGGTAGGGCACGTCCACGCAGTGCTGCAGCTCGTACAGACCGATCATCAGCACGCCGTGCTCGATGGGCGAGAGTTCTGCGATGGGGCGGTCCAGGTGCGGCACCAGCAGAGCGTCGAGTGCGCCAGCGTGCGCGATGCAGCCCTGCAGCAGCTTGTCCAGCATCGCGCGGTCGCACTGATCGAAGCCCTCCTGCTCGCGCATGTGGGCGCAGACGACGCCCGCGTCGCTGCGGTTGACGCGCCACTCGTACAGACCTTGCAGCGCCAGCTCGCGCGAGCGGCGGCGGGGGGATTTGGGACGTGCAGCGCCAGGGCCGGATTTCGGATTCGGATTCAAGTCAGGTCTTCCAGCAAGTTGGCCATTTCGACGGCGACGCGGGCGGCGTCGCGGCCCTTTTCTTCGGTGCGGGCCCAGGCCTGGGCTTCGTTCTCGACGGTGAGGATGGCGTTGGCGATCGGCACGCCGTGGTCCAGCGACACGCGGGTCACGGCGGCGCCGCTTTCATTGGCGACCAGCTCGAAGTGGTAGGTCTCGCCGCGGATGATGCAGCCCAGGGCGATCAGGGCGTCGTGGTCGCCCGACTCCGCCAGCGCCTGCAGGGCGACGGCGACTTCGAGTGCGCCGGGCACGCCGACGTGGCGGATGTGCCTGCGCTCGACGCCGAGCAGCACCAGTTCGTTGACACAGTGCGTGGCCAGGGCGTCGGTGATGGCGGCGTTGAAGCGGGCCTGGACGATCGCTACCCGGAGATCGCTGCCGTCGAGGCGGGGCGCGGTGCCCTTGTCTGCGCCTTGCATGGGTGGTCCTTGGGTTGGAATGGAGCCAATCGAATCGGCATCCCGCGATTGTAGGCGGCTCAGGCCGGTGCGCCGAAGCCGGTTGCAGACCGTGCCATCAGTCGCACATCGGCACCGACGCGGGTGAGGTCGGTGAAGACCAGCGGCGTGGCGTCGTCGATCTGGGCGAGCGGCCCGAAGGCGGCCATGTCGCGCCCGGCGCCCAGCAGCCGCGGTGCCAGGTAGACCAGGTATTCGTCGACCAGCCCGGCACGCACGAAGCTGCCATTGAGGTGCTGGCCCGCCTCGATGTGCAGCTCGTTGATGCCGCGCTGGCCGAGCAGGTCTAGCACGGCTGGCAGGTCGATCCAGCCGCTGGCATCGGTCCGCACGGGCTGGACCGTGACATGCGGGCGCACCAGGGCGGCCGCCCGCGGTGTCTGCAGCGCCTCGGCGGCACACACCAGCAGCACGTCGCCGGGTGGCTCCAGCAGCCGGGCGGTCGGCGGCGTGTCGAGCCGGGCGTCCAGCACCACGCGCAGCGGCTGGCGCTGCGTGTGCACCAGCCGCACGTCCAGTCGGGGATCGTCCTCGCGCACCGTGCCGATGCCCGTCAGCACGGCGCCCGCGCGGCGGCGCCAGGCGTGACCGTCGGTGCGGGCCTCGGCGCTGGTGATCCACTGGCTGGTGCCGTCGGGCAGCGCCGTGCGGCCGTCGAGGCTGGCGGCGACCTTCAGCCGCACCCAGGGCCGCCCCCGCAGCATGCGCGAGAAGAAGCCGATGTTCAGCTCGCGTGCGGCGTCGGCCATCAGCCCGTGGGCCACCGGGATGCCAGCCGCCTGCAGCCGCGCCAGCCCCTGTCCGGCCACCAGCGGATTCGGGTCCAGCACGGCGGCCACCACCCGCCCGACTCCTGCGGCGATCAGCGTGTCGGCACACGGGGGCGTGCGGCCGTGGTGGGCGCAGGGCTCCAGCGTGACGTGGACCGTGGCGCCGCGCACGTCGTGGCCCTCGGCCTGGGCCGCGCGCAGGGCCATGACCTCGGCGTGCGGGCCGCCGGCTTGCTGCGTGTGGCCGGTGCCGAGCACCCGCCCGCGCCCGTCGCTGATGACGCAGCCGACCCGCGGGTTGGGGTCGGTCAGCCCGATGGCCTGTTCGGCCCAGTGCAGTGCCTGGGCCATGACCACCTGGTCGTGGGCCGAGAACGGGGAGCTTGGTGTGTCGCGCATGGCGTGATTGTCATGGCTGATGGACCACGGTGCTGTCATCGACGGGTGGCGTCGCATCGACCGGACAGCGCGCTGCCGCCCGGATCACCAGGAAGTTCTGGTTGCCCAGCCCCGTGCTCACCACGCTGTAGCTGGCCGGGTGCTCGGGGTTGTCGATGCGGCCGTTGCCGTCGTGGTCGGCGCTGTAGCGGCAGATGCGAAAGCGCCCGCTGTTGCCGCCGGTCATGCCCGCCAGCAGCCAGCCCTGCGGCACCAGATCGAGCCTTCCTGACCAGCGCGCCGCACCGCCCGAGGCGGGTGGCACGGGTTGCACCACGCAGTGGTAGGCGATCGAGGTCTTCAGCGTGGTGCCCGGTGGCACGCCGAGGGGGCCATCCTGCACACATTCCCACGCGGGATCGGGGTGTCCGGTGGTGCTGAGGGTCAGGCGCAGCGCGGTGGACATGGCGGGGCTGGTGGGCTGTTCCGCATCCACTGACGTGACGGTGTCGCGGTCGGTGGCGAAGCGGATGTGGCCACCGAGCAGCAGACCGCTCAGCGCCTTGCAGGGGCCCAGGCTGCTGGCGTCCAGTGCGGCGTTCGCCACGCCGGTGGCGCTGTCGCACCGGCCGATGACCTCCCCCGAGCGGCTGTCGAACAACCAGACCAGCGCCTCGTCGGTGCGGGGCTTGAAGGCGTGGCGGCCATCGCCGAGATCGCGGGCCGTCGCCGGGATGCGCAACGACCGCTCGGGCGCTGCCGTGCGGCCCGCGCCTGGACTGGCGGGCGCCGTGGACCGGTTCAGCAGGGTGGCAGCGCCGAGCGCCGGGTCGATCGCGGTCAGCGCCGTGCCCAGCGTCACGGCGTGGTCCACCGCGTGCCGGTCCTCCCAGCGCACGGTGGTGGCCACGCTGTGCAGCCGGCCGGCGGCATCGCTGTGGACCCTGCGCTGCAGCGTGTAGCGCGTGGGGGAGGAGGCCGCCTCGATCGGCGCCGGCCCGGTGTCCACGGTGGCGGCCGCGCCGCGCCAGCGCAGTTGCTCCAGATCGGACGAGGCGTGGCGCACGGCTTCGCTGCGCTGGCGGGACAGGTCGGTGCTGCGCCGCAGGTCGAGGTGCAGCCGCAGCAGCGACGCCGTGCCCAGCCCGAGCAGCGCCACCGCCACCAGCAGCTCGATCAGCGCCAGACCGGGGCAGGAGCGGGAGCGGCGCCGGCTCATCGGGTGTGCGGATCGAACCAGCTGCCCGGCACCGGTGCGAGCACGCTGCCCAGCCCGGTGGTGCGCGCCAGGACCGCCGCATCCCGGACCAGATCGACGGCGCCACCCAAGGCCGTGGTGTCCAGGCTGACGAGCGCACCCTGGAACAGGCTGCGGGGACTGGCCGGCGTCCGGATGTCCACCCGATCCGCCACGACCAGGCCATGGACCGCCACGTCCGCGCCGATCCGCAGCGTGCCGCGCACGACCAGCAGCAGCGGCGTGTCGGCCGATCCCCAGCGTCCCTGTGCCAGCGCCAGATCACCGTCCAGCCACAGCGCCCGGGCGCCGAGCCGCCACGCGCTGTCGAGATCGCTGCCGGTGCAGCCACCCGCGCAGGCCACGGTCTGCCAGGTGGGCAATGCCCGCAGCGCCGCCGCTTCCAGTCCGAACAACCGCCGCCAGAGCGTGTCCGCGCCTGCCGACAGGGGCGGATCGTGGGCGACGAGGCCGGCGGCGGCGGGCTGCCCGGGCGGGCCGAAGACCTTGGCGGGGGCTTGCAGCGTGACCGCTCCACCGCTGTGGACGGTCACGCCGCCGCTGGCGGTGTCGGCGTTGCGCACGCTGGCGCCATCGGACAGGACGACGGCGCCCACGCTGGTCAGGGCGGCCAGGGGTGGCTGCACGACCTGTCCGAAGGCGGCCAGCACGGTGCTGACGCGGTAGCGCCCGTCGGGTTCGGGCGCGGTGTCGTCGGCGCAGTCCGGGCCGGGGTGGGAGCAGCCTTCTGCCGTCAAGGTCCACAGACCCGTGCGGGGGCCGGCTTGCAGTGCCACGGCGAAAGCGGAGACATCGGCGATGGCGGCGATGGCGGCAGGTGCCGGGATCTGGCCTGCACCACTGTCCCCCTCGGGGCAGTGGCACCGCCAGTCCGGCGTGGTGTCCGGCTGCACGCAGGCGGGCCGCCACGTGGCCACCGTGCCTGGGGTGGCGAGGGTGAGGCTGCGCTCCCAGCGGGCGCGCACGGCCGCCGCCGTGGCGTCGGAAGGCTGGGGCGTCGGCAGGCATCGGGTGTCCACATTGCGCGGGTCGTTCAGCCGGGAGATGGCCCAGTCGAGGCCCGCCTGCGCCGCTTCCTGCGCCCGGACCGCCCGGATCTGGCTGGCGCTGGCGCGTTGCTCGACCAGCAAGGCCCGGTGGCTGTAGAGCAGGCTCAGGTGCGCGATCAGCAGCAGGGTCATCACCATCGCGAGCGTGCCGGCGCCGCCCATGTCCGGCCGCGCCTCACCGCGGGCACGCACCGCGCACCTCGTCGTTGCGCAGGCGGGTCTCGGTGGCGAGCTGGCGCTGGACACGGCGGTCGCGGGTGTCCTGCGCATCCAGCTCGATCCGCACCCGGCGCTGGATCCGCTCGGGTGGACAGCCCGCCTGGCCGTTGCAGTCCGTCTGCGGGCAGTGGCCGAGCAGGCTCTGGCGCTGCTCGTCCAGCCGGATCGACAGCCGCGTGACCCGCAGCAGCGCCGGGTCGGTCAGCGTCTGCCAGTGGTCGCGCTCGTCGGGGGCCACGGCGCTGCCGGACAGGCGCCACTCGATGGTCTGGCTGGCCGGGTTCAGGCGCAGGCCGAACTTTTCCTGGTTGCTGCTGACGTGGTCCTCGGTGAGGTCGCGGCTGTAGCCGTAGCCGAGCCAAGGGGCGGCGGTGGGCCCGTTCAGCACGGCGCCACGGTAGGGATTGGCGGCGAGCGTGGCGGTCGGGCGGTGGCTGTCCCACACGCCGTCGGCCACATCGCCCCAGTAGCCGGAGCGCCGCACATCCCGCGACACCAGCTCGATGGCGGTGCGCAGATCCTGTGTCAGGCGACTCTCCAGCAGCAGCCGGCGCTGTTCGTCCACATGCCCGGCGGCGAGCTGCAGCAGCGCCATCAGCAGCAGCAAGCCCAGCGCAATGGCCAGCATCAGCTCGACCAGGCTCCAGCCCAGGGCGTTGCGGCGAAGCATCACGATTTCCAGCACTCGCGGTTCTGGGACGCCGTGTTGGCCAGCTGTGCGTCGGGGCCGGAGCGGTGGTGGAGCTGTCCGGCGTCCACGTCGAGCGCCAGCCAGCGGCAGTGGGTGTCGCTGGCCTGGGCGCCGCGGGCGGTGGCGGTGACGCGGTAGCGTCGGTGTGCGGTGTCCGGCAGCACCGAGGTGCCCACGTCGTAGTGCCCGGCGGAGCTGACCGTGGGCAAGCTGAGTCCGTCCTGGCCCAGCCCGCTGGCGTAGACCGGCCGCTGCGAGCGCCAGCGTTCCTGCGCCTGCTGCAGCTGGGCGAGCGTGGTGATGGCGTCGCTGCGGCGCGTGCGGTGGACCTGGTGTTGCCAGCTCGGCATGGCCGCCGCCGCCAGCAGCGCCACGATGACCAGCGTGATCGCCAGCTCGATCAGCGTCATGCCGCGAACCTGGAGCTGCCCCCGGAGATTCAGCATGCGCCGTACCCCGGAAAGCGCGGGCCGGGCGTGCAGGTGCGGACCCGGCCGAGGATGTTGACGATGTGGCGCAGGGCGCTGCTGCCATCGAGCGCGGACACGTCGATGCTGCCGGTCGGCGTGAAGGTGCCGTGGCGGGGATCGACACGCAGGCTGGTCACGTTGGCTTGCAGGCGGATGCGGCGCGAGGCGGGCACCAGCGCGGCGCGCAGCAGCTCGGTGCCGTCGGCGCACTGCACGGCGGGTTCGGCGCGGACATCGGCGGTGCAGCGGCAGGCATCGACCTCACCGCTGTGCAGCACGTAGCAGGTACCTGCCGGGGTGTCCTGGAAGCTCATGCGCAGGATGCGGTGGCGGGTGACGGCGGCGCTGCGCAGCCACTGCAGATCGGCGTTGAACTGGGCGGAGACCCCCAGCAGGTGCTGGCGCTGCAGCCAACCAGAGAAAGACAGGGTGGCGCTGTGCAGCACGAGCGCGGTCAAGGCCATCACCACCAGCAGCTCGACCAGCGTCAAGCCCTGGACGGTGTGGCGTGGGGGTGTCGTTGCTGGAATCGTCGTGGCCCGGACCATCGGCTTGCCTCGCCTGCTTGGAGTGGTATGCAGGCGGTCAGTCTAGGCAGCGGGGTGGGGCGGGCGCGTCCCTCCTAAGAGGGATCGGGCCGGGTATTCTGGGGGGGTCAGATTTCCCGGATGAGCTGGTTGAAGGCGTCCACGTCCTCGAAGCGCCGGTAGACCGACGCGAAGCGGACGTAGGCCACCTTGTCCAGACGCTTGAGTTCGCGCATCACCAGCTCGCCGATGTGCGAGGTGGCGACTTCGCTCTCGCCGCTGGTGAACAGCGTGCTCTCGATGCGGGCGATGGCCGCCTCGATCAGGTCCACGCTCACGTTGCGCTTGCGCAGGGCCAGCATCATCGAGGCACGCAGCTTGGCGCGGTCGAACTCGATGCGGTTGCCGTTCTTCTTCACCACCGCCGGCATGGCCAGCTCGACCCGCTCGTAGGTGGTGAAGCGTTTGTCGCAGGCACTGCAGCGCCGACGACGGCGCATCGCATCGCCCTCGTCGGATCCGCGCGTTTCGACGACCGTGGTGTCCTGGTGTCCGCAGTAGGGGCAACGCATCGTCAGGACACCCGGCCGTGGTGGTGCATCAGCCGCGGTAGACCGGGAAGTCGCGGGTCAACGCTGCCACCTGCTCGCGCACGCGGGCCAGCACTGCCTCGTCGTTCGGCGTTTCGAGCACGTCGGCGATCAGGTTGGCGGTGAGGACGGCCTGTTCTTCCTTGAAGCCGCGTGTCGTCATCGCGGGCGAGCCCAGGCGGATGCCGCTGGTGACCATCGGCTTCTGCGGGTCGTTCGGGATGCCGTTCTTGTTGCAGGTCATGTGCGCACGGCCCAGCAGCGCCTCGGCTTCCTTGCCGGTCAGGCCCATCGGGCGCAGGTCGACCAGCATGACGTGGCTCTCGGTCCGGCCGGACACGATGCGCAGGCCGCGCTTGGTCAGCGTCTCGGCCATCGCGGCGGCGTTCTTGACGACCTGTTCCTGGTACGCCTTGAACTCGGGCTGCAGGGCTTCCTGGAACGCGACCGCCTTGCCGGCGATGACGTGCATCAGCGGGCCGCCCTGGATGCCAGGGAAGATGGCGCTGTTGATCTTCTTGGCGATGTCGTCACCGCGCATCAGGATCAGGCCGCCACGCGGGCCGCGCAGGGTCTTGTGCGTCGTCGTCGTCACCACGTCGGCGTGGGGGACCGGGTTCGGGTAGACGCCCGCGGCGATCAGGCCGGCGTAGTGGGCCATGTCCACCATGAAGTAGGCGCCGACGGCCTTGGCGACCTTGGCGAAGCGTTCGAAGTCGATGCGCAGCGCGAAGGCCGATGCACCCGCGATGATGAGCTTCGGCTTGTGTTCGTGGGCCAGACGCTCCATCTGGTCGTAGTCGATGTCTTCCTGGGCGTCGAGGCCGTAGGAGACGACCTTGAACCACTTGCCGGACATGTTCAGCGGCATGCCGTGCGTGAGGTGGCCGCCTTCGGCGAGGCTCAGGCCCATGATGGTGTCGCCGGGCTGCAGCAGGCCGAAGAACACCGCCTGGTTGGCCTGCGAGCCTGAGTTCGGCTGCACGTTGGCGTGGTCGGCGCCGAAAAGCTGCCTGGCGCGGTCGATGGCGAGCTGCTCGACGACATCGACGTGTTCGCAGCCGCCGTAGTAACGCTTGCCGGGGTAGCCCTCGGCGTACTTGTTGGTGAGCTGCGAGCCTTGCGCGGCCATGACGGCGGGCGAGGTGTAGTTCTCGCTGGCGATCAGCTCGATGTGCTCTTCCTGGCGGCGCACTTCGGCGTCGATGGCCGCAGCGATCGCGGGATCGACAGTGGCGAGGGTCTGGGTAGCGCGGTCAAACATGGGGAGGCAGTCCTGTCGGTGATGTCCGGCCCCGCCGACCCTGCTCCGACTGTGGGATCCAGGGTGGTGGGCTGCCCAGGCGCACGGCAAAGAATCCGCGACAAGTACCCCGGTCCAGGTCTGCCGCGACCACGCTCCCCGGTGGTTGACCCACCTTGGACCCGTTGGGCGGGTCCGTGAACGCCAGTTGCGTGGTGCGCGCAGTCTATCAGTAGCTCAGTGCCGCCACGCGGTCAGGCCGAGACTGCAGCACCGGGCTGACGCGGTTGCTGGCGGAAGGGCGGCCGCCTTGCGAGACCGGCGTGTTCAGGGTGGGGGCGGGAGTCTCCTGCGGCACAGACACTGGCGGCACCGGCAGGCGGGCGGTCACGGGCACCGAACGGCCCTTGATGAGTTGCTGCAGGAATTCCTGCTCCGACAGCACCTTGAAGGCGTACCCACCGTCGCTGGCGAGGTTGGCTGCACCGACGTAGTGGCGCAGACCGCCCTCGACCGAGCCCGCCTTGGCGATGCAGTCCTTGAGCACCTGCACGCCCACGCGCAGGTTGGTCAGCGGATCAAACGCCGCATGGTTGCCGCCGAAGGCCACGTACTTGTCGTCGTGGACGCGGGTCAGCACCTGCATCAGCCCCTGCGCGCCGACTGCGCTCTGGGCGAAGGGGTTGAAGGACGACTCGATGGCGATGATGGCCAGGATCAGCGTGGGTTCCAGCCCGACGCGCTGCCCCAGCGACCACGATTCCTGCACCAGACGACCGACCGGCTCGGGGGCGACCTTGTAACGGCGCGACAGCCACTGCGCGACGGCCGCTTGCTGGCGGTTGAGTTCACTCGGGTCGACGGCGGTGGCGCGGTCGACGGCCGAGAAGTCCCCCTGGGCCAGCAGGCTGGGTTCCTCCAGCTGGCTGGAGGCGGCCGTGCGTGCTTCCTGGCGCTCGACCAGCCAGTCCAGGGCACGTTCTTCCAGCAGACCACGCACGTCGGCACGGCCGCCAAGGACAAACGTCACGCTCAACACCGCCAGACCGATGACGGCCAGGCTGTTGTGGCTCACGGCCAGCAGGCCGTTGCCAAGATCCGCGATGAACACGCGCACCGACTCGGCGGTGGCGGACTGGATTCGCTTCCAGGATCGGGGTGCAGTCATGCAACTCCTCTTTCGATCACTGCAGGCGCCGTGTGGCCATTGGCGGGCGCCCAGATAATTCCCGCTGCGCGACACTCGGACGGTCCCCGTTTCGGGTGGTCTCGGTCCGGTGTCCATCCCCGGATGCAGCGGGAGCGGAGAGGGCCGCTGCGCGCATCGCGGCAGGCCACAAGCCCTCTGTGTTCGAAAACGGCTGAATTCTAGAAGTCGTCCAAATAACCGGTCAACAATAAGAAACACCGTAATGAGATTGTAAAATCATGAAATATCGCGATCTACGAGACTTCCTGACCTTGTTGGCACAGCGCAAGGCGTTGCTCAAAGTGAAAGAACCGGTAGCGACCGCCTTGGAGATGACCTGGTTGTCCGACCGCACCTTGCGCGCCGGCGGCCCCGCACTCCTGTTCGAGCAGCCTCTGCACGGCGGGCGTGTTTCGGGTGTGCCGGTGCTGGCCAATCTGTTTGGCACGCCCGAGCGCGTGGCCTGGGGCATGGGTGCCGAACATGTGTCCTCGTTACGCGAGATTGGTGAACTTCTGGCCCGCCTCAAGGAGCCAGAGCCCCCTAAAGGGTTGCAGGACGCCAGTAACTTGTTACGCATGGCCAAGACGGTGTGGGACATGAAGCCTGCGCTGGTGCGGCGTGCGGCATGTCAGGAGGTGGTCCTGACGGGCTCGGAAATCGACCTGGCGGACTGGCCGGTCCAGCACTGCTGGCCGGGCGACATCGCCCCCTTGATCACCTGGGGACTGGTCGTCACCCGAGGTCCGCAGTCCGTTCCCCGTGCCCGGAAACGGCAAAATCTCGGCATCTACCGCCAGCAGGTGATCGGGCCACGCCAAACCATCATGCGGTGGTTGGCCCACCGTGGAGGCGCGCTGGATTTTCGTGATTTTGCACACGCAAATCCTGGAATGCCCTTTCCGATCGTGGTGGCTTTAGGTGCAGATCCGGCCACGATCCTGGGTGCGGTCACGCCCGTGCCCGACAGTCTTTCCGAGTACCAGTTCGCCGGACTGCTGCGCGGGGGGCGCACGGAACTGGCGGAAAGCGGCGTCGGAGAGGGGGACTTGAAGCTGCAGGTGCCGGCATTTGCGGAAATCGTGCTGGAAGGCCACATCCCGCCGGCGCCCTCCGGCTTCGAAGGCGTCAGCGCACATGGTGTGCCGCTGAAGGAAAAGGACGGTTACCTGCACGCCCTCGAAGGGCCGTATGGCGACCACACCGGCTACTACAACGAGCAGGACTGGTTCCCGGTGTTCGAGATCGGCCGCATGACCACGCGCCAGGATCCGATCTACCACTCGACCTACACCGGCAAGCCACCCGACGAGCCGGCCATCCTGGGCGTGGCCCTGAACGAGGTGTTCGTGCCGATCCTGCGCAAGCAGTTTCCGGAGATCACCGACTTCTACCTGCCGCCCGAGGGCTGCTCCTACCGCATGGCCATCGTCAGCATCAGGAAGAGCTACCCCGGCCACGCCAAGCGGCTGATGTTCGGCATCTGGAGCTTCCTGCGGCAGTTCATGTACACCAAGTTCATCGTGGTGGTGGACGACGACGTGGACATCCGCAGCTGGCAGGAGGTGATCTGGGCCATCACGACCCGCATGGACCCGGTGCGCGACACCACGCTGGTCGAGCACACGCCGATCGACTACCTGGATTTCGCGTCGCCGGTGTCGGGTCTGGGCGGCAAGATGGGGCTGGACGCGACCAACAAGTGGCCGGGCGAGACCAGCCGCGAGTGGGGCCGCACCATCCAGATGGACAAGGCGGTCACGCAGCGCATGGATGCGCTGTGGACGGAGCTGTTCAGGCGCCCGTGATCAGTCCCAGGATCTCGTGCAGTGCGCCGTGGACCAGCCCGAAGCCTTGCTGCGAGGGCAGCCAGTCCAGCAGCGGCTGCTCGTCGCGGGTCACGGCGGACACGGGCGCGGCCACGATCACCAGGCGCTTGCCTGCTGCCTCGCGGAAGGCGCGCAGGGCGCGGGGCATGTGCGCGGCGTGCGTGACGAGCACGATGCGCTGGATGCCGGCACCGTCGAGGATCGGCACCATCAGGTCCGCGTTCTCCCGCGTGTCGCGCGAGCGGGATTCGGTCCAGCGCAACGTGGTGCCGTAGTCGTCCTGCACGGTCTGCGCGGCGGTCTCGGCTTCCGAGCGTTCACCGGTCTGCGCCCAGCCGACCCCGCCCGCGTAGCCCAGCGGCTGCCCCGTGCGCCTGGCCAGCCAGACGCCGTAGCGCAGCCGCACCATGGCCTGCTGGGTGAGGCTGGAGGTGCCGTATTCGGCGACCAGCCGGTGGCGACCCGCGCCGAGCACGACGATGGCGGTGGGAGGCTGGTTCGGGGCGCGGGCGAGGGCGCGGACTTGTGCGGCCGTCAGTGCCGGCGGGGGACGCAGCACGCTGTCCTGCAGCCAGTGCGCGGTGCCGACACAGCACGCCAGCCACAGCCCCGCCGTGGACAGCAGCACCAGCAGCGTTCCCCAGCGCGAGCGGTGGCGCATCATCCAGGCGCCCAGCAGGATCAACAGCAGCAGACTGGCTGGCGGTTGCACCAGCGCGGACAACAAGGGCTTCCAGGACGGGTCGAACAGCACGGTGGGCAGTGGCGCAGGCCGGGTGGATCAGGACGGCGCATTCTGCCCGAGCGCGTGCCTGTTCCCGCAGATTGTGCGGGCCGGTGTCCCTGCGCTCAAGGTGCCAGACGCTCGCGCAGCCAGTGACCGTCGTCGCCGAGGCGGTAGACCAGCCGGTCGTGCAGGCGGGACTTGCGGCCCTGCCAGAACTCCCAGCGCTGCGGCGCCAGCCGGTAGCCGCCCCAGTGCGCAGGGCGGGGAGGATGCAGGCCGTGCTGGGCGGCGGCGCGGGCGGCGTTGGTGACGAGCACGGTGCGCGAGGGGATCGGCTGGCTCTGCGGCGAGGCCCAGGCGCCCAGGCGCGAGTCCAGCGGACGCGAGACGTAGTAGGCGTCCGACTCCTCGGCGCTGACCTTCTCGACCGGCCCCTCGATGCGCACCACCCGCTCCAGCTCGACCCAGTGGAACTGCAGCGCCGCCCAGGGATGCAGCGCGAGTTCCCGGCCCTTGCGGCTGTCGTAGTTGGTGTACCAGACGATGCCGCGGGCGTCACAGCCCTTGATCAGCACGATGCGGGTGGACGGCCGCCCGTCGGCACCGACGGTGGCCACCGTCATCGCGTTGGGTTCGGGCAGCCCGGCCTGCAGCGCCTGCTGCAGCCACAGGTCGAATTGCTGCAGGGGGACGTGGGCGGCGCTGGCCTCGTCGAGTTCCCCGGATTCGTAGCTCTTGCGCAGGTCGGCGATGTTGTCCATGCCGGGCAGTATAGGAATGTCCCGTGCTGTACCGCGATGTCGCGCCTTTTGTCGCACCACGCAGGCGATCTAGCACTACTCCTTAAGTGAAGGCACCAGTTCACTCCGCCAGCGTTGTGCGTTCCCATGGGAGCACGCCAGAACAACGAACCACCACAGGGATGGAACCTTCATGAACCACTTCAACCGCCGCCGTCACCGCAACAGGACCACCGCATGAGCCCCGCCCGCATGTTGCCGACCGTGGTGGTGCTGGCCGCCGGCGCGGGAGTGCGCTTCGGTGGCGGAGTTCCCAAGCTGGCCCAGCCGCTGGGCCCTGCCGCCGTGCTTGCCCATACCTTGGGGGCGGTGGTGACGGCCGGACTGCCGCTGGTGGTGGTCACGGTGGCCGGCCTGGTCGACGTGGCGCGCAGCGTCGTGGCCTCGCGCGACATCGTGCTGCTGCCGCCCGTCGGCTCGGCCAGTCGGGAGCCGCTCGGCGTGGGGTTCTCGATCGCAGCGGGTGTGGGGGCACGGCCCCATGTGCCAGGCTGGCTGGTCCTGCCGGGCGACATGCCGCTGGTGCAGCCACAGACCCTGCGCGCCGTGGCACTGGGCCTCACCGGCGCGCCCGTCGCCTACGCCCAGCACCGTGGGCGGCAGGGCTTCCCGGTCGGCCTGTCGGTGGAGCTGTACTCGGAGCTGGTGCTGCTCAGTGGCGAGGAGGGCCTGCGCCGGCTGCTGGCGCGCTACCCCTCCCACGCGGTCGAGGTCGACGATCCTGGCGCGCTGCAGGACATCAACACCACGGCCGATCTGGACCGTGCCCGCTCATCCAGCACCGTCCTGGCCTGGCAGCAGTCCGTGCCGTCGGGCCAGCCGCACGAGGCGTGAGACCTCGGCGTCGCGGATGGCCAGCGCCTGCAGGCACAGCGCGGTGCGGTGCAGGTAGTCCACGGTGCGGCCGTAGCGCCCCTCGGCATGGCGGAAGATGGTGACGTGCGCCGCGTCGTCCAGGCGCCCGGTGTGGCTGGGGTGGGCCGGATCGAGCGTGAACGCCAGCGCCTCGACCGGGCCGTCCGGCGTGTGGCAGCGCAGCCAGCGCGGGGTGTAGACGCCGTTGGGCATCTCGCGCTCCCACAGCGCGTCGAGCTGCCCGAGCGCCTCGTCCACCCGCGCCCGGTGGACCTGGCCGACACACGACCCGCCCGGCAGCAGCGCGAACACCAGCCCCGGACAGTCCGGCGAGCCCCGGTTCACCCGCGAGCGCATGCGCAGCGCCCGGTGGTGGCCCCACAGCCGGGCGGGGCGGATCTCGTCGGGCGCGAACTGCGGGCGCCAGAGCAGCGAGCCGTAGGCATACAGCCAGAACGGCTGTCCGGCGTCGAGGCGGACCTGCAGCTGCTGGCGGGTGGTGTGCCACAGGGCCAGGGCGTGGGCCGAGCAGCCTGCAGGCCCGACCAAGGGAAGCGTTGGGGGCGTCATGGTGGGAGAGTGTCACGCAGTGGTGCCCGTGCGACAAGCGATGACCGCTGCCTGAGCTGTCACCGACCGGACCGGCGTTCTCCCCGCAAAGCCCCTTAAACTTGCGCACCTTTTAACGATGAGGAGGAGTTCTCCATGAGTGACGACGATCGCGACGACAGCCGCAAGGTGGGCCTTTGGGTGGTGTTTTCCAGCGTGGCCGTGCTGCTGCTGGGCGTGCTGGGCTTTGCCGTGGTGCGCACGATGAAGGGCCCGGCTGCGCCCGTGGCCCAGACCGCCGTGGCCGCCGCCACCGAAGCCGCCGACGTGCTGGTCGACTACACCACCACCACCGCGGCCCTGGCCACCGCCTACTTCGAGTCCGGCTCGGCTGCCCTGCAGCCCGACGCTGAACCCGCCATGGCCGAGACCGTCAAGGCGCTGGCCGCCGATCCGGGCAAGCGCGTGCTGCTGTCGGGCTACCACGACGCTTCGGGCGATCCGGTGCAGAACGCCGAGCTGGCCAAGCAGCGCGCCAAGGCCGTGCGCGCCGCCTTGCTGGCGGCTGGCATCCCGCTGAACCAGGTGCTGCTGCGCAAGCCGGAGAGCACCACCGGCACCGGTACCGAGCGCGAAGCCCGCCGGGTCGAGATCCGTCTGGTCGACGCACCGTAAGTCAGACACCGGAAAGTTACGATCCGGTTACGGCCGGGTTCCCTGCCGACAGCCCGCCAGGGTGGACATCCTCCACCGTGTCGGGCTGTCGGCCTTTCCGGGGTGGCGCAGGGCTGGGTGGGGGACTGGCGATTGAGTTGACGCTGTAACTTAGTTACGTTGTAATCGAGAGTCAAGTTTCAGCATCGACATGCAGGATCGACCGTGCCCATGAAATCCCAGATCGCCGACATCACCGCCCGCATCCGTGAACGCAGCCGTCCGCAGCGCGAGGCCTACCTTCGCCGGACACGGGCAGCGGCGGCGCAACCGCGTGGGGCGGATCGCATGGGCTGTGCCAACGTGGCGCATGCGTTTGCCGCGCTGCCGGGGTCGGACAAGTTCCGCGTGGTGGCCGAGAAGGCACCCAACATTGGCATCATCACCGCCTACAACGATCTGTTGTCGGCACACCAGCCCTACGAAAGCTACCCCGCGCTGATCCGCGACGAAGCCCACCGCCACGGCGCGACGGCCCAGGTGGCGGGCGGCGTGCCGGCGATGTGCGACGGGGTGACGCAGGGCTTCGCGGGCATGGAGCTGAGCCTGTTCTCGCGCGACACGATCGCCATGGCCACGGCGGTCGGCCTGGCGCACGACGTGTTCGATGCGGCGCTGCTGCTGGGCGTGTGCGACAAGATCGTGCCCGGATTGCTGATCGGGGCGCTGCAGTTCGGGCACCTGCCGTGCGTGTTCGTGCCGGCCGGGCCGATGAGCACGGGCTTGTCCAACAGCGACAAGTCCAAGGTCCGCGAGCAGTTCGCGCAAGGGCTGGTCGGCCGCGACAAGCTGCTCGAAGCCGAATCCGCCGCCTACCACGGCGCCGGCACCTGCACCTTCTACGGCACCGCCAACTCCAACCAGATGCTGCTGGAGGCGATGGGCCTGCACGTGCCCGGCACCGCCTTCATCCACCCGCACGCCGGCCTGCGCGAGGCGCTCACCCGCGAGGCCGTGCGCACCGTGCTGTCGATCCGCAAGGGCCAGCGGTTCACGCCGATCGGCGAGCTGGTGGACGAACGCTGCATCGTCAACGCCATGGTGGCGCTGCTGGCCACGGGCGGCTCGACCAACCACCTGATCCACTGGGTGGCGGTCGCCCGCTCGGCGGGCATCGTGATCGACTGGACCGATTTCTCCGAGCTGTCGGCCTGCACGCCGCTGCTGTCGCGGGTCTACCCGAACGGCAAGGCGGACGTGAACCAGTTCCAGGCCGCGGGCGGACCGGGTTTTGTCCTGCGCGAGCTGCTCGACAGCGGCTGCCTGCACGGTGACGTGCTGACGGTCGCCGAGGGTGGCATGGCCGCGTATGGCCGTGTGCCGACACAAGGGCCGGATGGCAAGCTCGTCTGGCACGACCTGCCCGCCACGCCGATCGACGACAGCATCGTGCGCACCGCCGCCGTGCCGTTCGGCGAATCCGGTGGCCTGAAACTGCTCGCCGGCAATCTCGGCCGCGGCGTGATGAAGGTCAGCGCCGTGCCCGAGGACCGCCACGTCATCGAAGCCCCGGCCATCGTCTTCGACAGCCAGGAGGCGCTGCATGTGGCCTTCCGGGCGGGTGAACTGGAGCGTGACTTCGTGGCTGTCGTGCGCTTCCAGGGGCCGAAAGCCAACGGCATGCCCGAACTCCACAAGCTCACGCCGCCGCTGGCCGTGCAGCAGGACAAGGGCTTCCGCGTCGCGCTGGTCACGGACGGGCGGATGAGCGGCGCGTCGGGCAAGGTGCCGGCCGCCATCCACGTCAGCCCCGAAGTGCTGGCCGGTGGGCCACTGGGCAAGGTCCGCACGGGCGATCTGGTGCGCGTCGATGCCGTGACGGGGGTGCTGGAGGCGCTGGTGCCGGCCGAGGAATGGGCGGCGCGGGCCATCGAAACACGCCCCGACGCGCTGACCGACGACGCCGGACACGGCATGGGCCGCGAGCTGTTCGGCGGGATGCGCCGCAACGTGCTGACTGCCGAAGAAGGCGCCGTGACCTGGCTGTGAATGGCCTGTGCCTTGTGGCCTGTGCCCTGTGATCTGACTGAACCTGCAACCCTGAGCCTGTCCATGAACACCCTCGAACTCGCCGCCTGCGGCCCCGTGATTCCCGTCATCGTCATCGACCGCGTGGAAGACGCCGTGCCGCTCGCCCGTGCGCTGGTGGCCGGTGGCGTGCGTGTGCTGGAGGTGACGCTGCGCACCCCGGCCGCGCTCGACTGCATCCGCGCCATGGTCGCCGCCGTGCCCGAAGCCATCGTCGGCGCCGGCACCGTGCGCTCGATCGCCGATGCGCAGGCGGCCAAGGACGCCGGCTGCCAGTTCGCTGTCAGCCCCGGCTACACGAGCGAGATCGGCCGTGCCTGCCTGGACATCGGCCTGCCGCTGCTGCCGGGCGTGTCCACCGCCAGCGAAGTGATGATGGCCAATGCCGACGGCTACCGCTTCCTGAAGCTGTTCCCGGCCACGGCGGTCGGCGGCATCAACCTGCTCAAGGCGTTTGCAAGCCCCTTCCACGACGTGGTGTTCTGCCCGACCGGTGGCATCACGCTGGAGACGGCACCGCAGTTCCTCGCGCTGCCGAACGTCAAGGTCTGCGGCGGCTCGTGGCTGACGCCGGCCGACGCGGTCAAGTCCGGCGACTGGGCGCACATCACCCGCCTGGCCGCTGAGGCGCAGGGGTTGAGGGGGTAAGGGCGCCGCAAAGCCTGTCCGGATGCTGCATCCATCTAGGCTGCCCTTCCGCGCAGCACCGTCACTTCTGGACTGCGATGGTTTTGGTCCCAACCCTGCCTGTGAACCCGGTGAGGTTCACGGTCAGCAGGTGGCGGCCTCGTGACAAGCCCGCGGTGTTCCACAGCCAGCCGATCGGTACATACCCGTTCTCCTCTTCCGAGACGAAGTCGCCATTCACGAAAAAGGCCACTTCGTACAGTTGCTCCTGCATCAGCCACCGGTCCTCGGGATGGAGATCGACCAGGACGCGAACCTCGTCCGGCGTCTTCCGGGCCGGATTCAAGGGCTTGCCGGTCTTGTCCAGGAAGCGCACCGTGATTCGAGGCTCCCGATCCTTGTAGCGCGCCATGTAGTGCTGACGTGCAATTCGAACGCCACCGCGTTCCAGGGGCGTTGCCGCGCCGCCATCCACGGGTGTGTCCGGCTTCTCGGGCCAACCCTGGGTGGCTCGCCACGCCCGATAGTCCAGCCCGGTCTGGCCGGTGGTGATGACGCTGAAATCCGGCAGCTTGAACGCGGTGACCAGCAGCGCGAGCCGGTCGGTACGCAGGTCGATCTGACCACTCTCGTCAAAGCCATTCCAGCGGTGCAGGTTGCGCCCCGCCGGGCGTGGCCGCCAAACGGACAGAGACCGTATCATCGCGCCGTGTTTAACACCCACCCGAATCAGCACGCGCGCGGCACTTTCGACGGTGTAGGCAATGTCGCCGTTCGAGGTGATGCTGGGCTTCAGATCGCTGAGCACCTCGCCGCCAGTTCGCCGGCAAGGGTTGTCCTCAGCTCGAACGTTGGCCGTCTGAAGCGTCACTCGGGGGCAGTAGGCTTCGTCGGGGACGGGTCGGCCGCGCGAGTCCCGTCCGTCCCAGGTCAATTGGTGTTCGCCGGCCTTTGCGTCCGGTTTCACCAGGTGGCGCACCACATCCCCATCTCCCGTCAGCACATCGAGTGATAAAGCACCGTCGTCGGTGGTGCGCACGGTGTACACCACGTTGGCGTTGTCTGTGCTGGCCAGTTCGGTCGCACTCACACTCAACAGCTTCACTTGCCCAAGCACCATCAGCGGGAAAGTCAGCAGCGAGCAGGCGATGGCAACACGAAATCGACTCATGACAGGCACCTCAAGGCACGAAAGGACTTCAAGCCAGGAAAGGACAGTTCCACTTCTTGACCGTCTTGCGTCAGACGGACAATGGCTGCGCTGCCCGGGGTCGACTTCACGAAGTGCAGGGTTCCGCCACACAGGGCCGGCGAGACAGCCTGGCTCAAGGGGGAGCGGGTCAGTTGTTGCACACTGCTGCCATCCAAGCCCACCTGCCATAACTGGTGGGTGCCGGTGGTGTTGCTGCTGAAGACGACTCGGCGTCCATCGGTCACCGGCCCTTGCGACAGTGCATTGAGCAGGGTCAGTTGCCGGGCCTTGCCCGTCAGCAGGTCACGTGTCCAGATCTCCACCAGCAGTTCCTCGCAACCGGCCGAGCAGCCTACGCTGGCGTAGACCAGCCAACGTTTCTGATGCACGAAGGGGTCGTGTTGCGCGCCGGGTTGGCTGGCAATGCGCTCAGGTCGATCGGCGCCGCTGGTGTAGCGAATGATCTCGGTCTCGATGCTCTTGCCTTCGGCCATCTCCACGACGTACACCTCACGGCCGTCGGCGGACAGGCAGGGCTGGGTGAAGCTGCGCCTGGTATCGGCGTGCGCCAAGACCGATTCTTCGCCTGGGCGCGCAGTGCCCAGGCGAATGCTGCCGTCGGCTGCCGAATAGACGAACTTGCTACCGTTCGGAACGACGCAGGCCAGGCGGGGCTCCAACTGGGTGGGCAGGCGCACTGCGACTCGGCGCTCATCGATGCGATACAGGCCCCAGATGCCGGCGGCGTCCTGTGCCACGAAGCTCATGCCGATTGGCAGGCCAGGCGAGCCCGGCGGGCCGGATTCGGGCTGTGACAGTGCCGCCGTCGCGGTCACCAGCAACGCCAGCGCAAGGCAGGCCGTCCGCAGATGCCGTGTGCCCTTGGTCAACGAGATGTTCTTCACTTGCCCTCCTTGCAGTACTTTTCCACCTCTTCCAACGCGGCATCCAGGCCCCCGCGCATGGGCTGGGATGGTATGAGCCTCCGCAGGCGGGCTTCGAACGCTTCCACCGCCGGGTATTCGGGCTTTCGCCACGACGCCAGCTCAACCACCCTTACTGCCTCGTGCAGGCGGGGAAGGCAGGGGTGTGACACGCCTGTCTGCCGTACCGCTTCTTCGAACGCCGTGCGTCGGCCATTGCGGCGGTACGGGGATTCGGGCGTATCGATGGCCTGTTCGGGCGGGATGGGCGTGCCGCGGACGACCGACTCGACCACCAGCGGTTGGGCCCGTGGCACTTGTGTCAACGCCCACACGACGAGCACTGAGTCCATTTGCCAGGGGTGCCAGGTCTGCATCAGACGTTCGGCTGCAACCGCGTGCTGACCCGCTCCAACCAGCGCCATCGCTACCACCCATCGGACCAGGAGCGGCAATTTCATTGCAGGCTGACGAAACGTTCGATCCACGGCGTGGCCGGCGTGTGTTGCAGCGCCTGCCAAGGACCGGCCTGTGTCAGTCGGCCGTCCTCGATCACCCAGAACAGATCCTCGGCCTGTGGCCGTCGCACCTGGTGGCTGACCTGAATCATGCCCATGCCCTCACGCAGGGTCAGGTCGGCAAAGACCAGGGCCAGATCGTGGGCGATCACCGGATCGAGATTCGAGAACGGCTCATCCAGCACGGCCCAGGGTGAACGTGCAGCAATGACCCGTGCAAAGGCCAGCCGCTGCCGCTCGCCGCCCGACAGGGTCGCCGGGTAGGCGTTTCGGCGATGACCCAAGGCCACCATGTCCAGCACCTTGAAGTCGTCGTCGCTGGGTTTTGCACTACGCCCACGGGTGCGTGCGAAAGCGACATGTTCACCTGCCCGCAGGCTGGGCCACAGCCCCAGCTCCTGCGGCAGCCATCCGAAGGGCCTTTTGTCGGGTGGCGCGAAACTGATGTCCGCCCCTTGCCATCGCAAGCCCCGCACCCGGGCCTGCGGCTCCAGTCCCATGAGGGCGCGCAGCAGCGTCGACTTGCCCCCGCCTGAGGGGCCAATGATGGTGAGCCGCTGCGCCGCCGCCACTTTCAGTCCGGCCACCTGCACAGCAAAACCCTTGCGCAGCACCTGCAATTCATCGATTTCCAGCATCGCGCCTCCCCCAGAAAACCAAGGCCAGCATGATGCCCAGGGCCACCGTCAAACCCTGGACCAGGGCCAGCAACATCACGCCACGTTGGTCACCATAGTGCAGCAGGTTGTACAAGCGCAAGATCACGGTTTCCATGCCCGGCGGCACGGTCAGCACAGTGGCCGTCAATTCCGCCAACGACAGGCCGCCGCAGAGCAGGAACGCCGCGGTCAGACCGGGCAAAGCTGCAGGCAGGTGTACATGCCGCAGCGCGGGCCAGCCCCGGGCACCCAAGGCCCGCAACTGTTCCACCGGCGCACGCGGTTGCACCTCACGAAAAACCAGCAGCACCCAGGCCGCAAAGGGCAGTACGCGCAACGCATGGGCCAGCACCAGCGGTGCGGCTGGGTCTGCCCAGTCGGGTGCGGACCAGCCGGCCAGCGCGATGCCGGTGAGTGCCGACGGCCACAGCATCATCACCCAGAGCAACACGTTCAACATCGGCACGACGACGCTGCCGGCCCGCACAGCCGCACTGGCAAGGCCCCAGGCCCAGGCACAGGCCAGCAAGGCTGACAGTCCGGCCACCCAGAGGCTCGAAAACAACGCGGCACCGGCATGCGCCGGCCAGCGGCCGGTGGACTGGAGGCTGCCCCAGGCCAACAGCAGCAAAGGCAAGGCGGCGAGCGCCAATGCGGTGGCGGGTAAACATGAACGCAACCAGACTGGCGGCTGTGCCCAGTGGCCGATCCAGCCCAGCGAGACCGCTCCCGCCGCCGTCGCGCGCAGCCGCGGCAACCCCGCCAGCAGCACGGCGCACAGCAGTGCCACCGCCATCAAAGGCCACCCCAAGGCTGCGGCCACGCTGGTGGATGGCTCCAGCGCCACCTGGCTCAGGAATTCCTCGGCGTAGACATGCACACCCAGCAACGGTGGCAGTTCGGACTCAGAAAACACCAGTGCGCCGACTGCGGCCAGTGCCATGCCAGCCAGCCGCAGCAGACGGCGCCGCGCCACCGCCCACAGCGCACGCGCACCGCCGGTACACAGCGCGGTGTCCAGCTCGGCACGCTCCAGACTGGCCAGACCGGTGGCAAGCAATGCGGCTGCCAGGGGTGCGTAACGCAGAGCGAGCGTCACCACCGCCAGCGCCCAACCCGCCAACCCGCCGCTGACGACCGGGAACACGGCCCGCCAGGCCAGCAGGTGGACCACTGTGCCGAAGCAGAACGAGGCCACCAGCAGCGCGGACAAGGCCATGCGCCATGCGCGGCCCTGCGGCATCAGCAAGGCCAGCGCCCACAGCGCGGCGACGGCCGTGGCGAGCAGCGCCGACAGCAGCGACAGCAGCAGGCTCTGCCCCAGCAGGCCTTGCACCCGGCTACCCGGCCACAAGGTGCCGCCGCCAGCCAGGGCCTGATCACCCCACACCGCCAGGAGCGCGCTGGCGACGCCGTGCAGTGCAGGCAATACCAGCGGCAATGCCAACGCCGCCACTGTCGCTACAGCGGCAAGGGCGGCAAGCCGCATAGGGCTGGCAACAGCTTGCGCAGGGGCTGATGACGGCATGTGCGATTCGCGGACGTGGACTACTCGCGTACTACTGGTGGTCATGGGTTGCTGCTGCGGATTGCCACAGGTCGGTCTGCGACTAGAGCAGGTGCTTGCGGATCAGCCCGACGGATGGCCCCAGGCTGGCCTCGACCTTGGCCGCTTCCATGAACCAGATCTTGGGCCGGACCGTGCCGATCTCCTTGGCCATCGGCAGGTTCGCCCGCACGGGGATCTGCACTGCACCCAGTTCGATCAAGCGGGCCTCGGTCTTCTCGCTGGCCAGGTACTCCACCAGCTTCTGCGCCCCTGCCGGGTTCGGGCCACCGGCGATTCTGGCTACCGTCATGTAAACACCGAAGGCTCCTTCGCCCTGCTGATCCGGAAAGATCATCGCCAGGGGTTGCTGGCGCCGCAGCGCACCGATGGCGTCGTCGGTGTCGGTCAGTCCCACCCACGCGCGGCCGGCGACCACCGCGTCGCGCACATCACCGTTGCCGGGCAGGATCATCACGCCGTTGGCTTTGAGCGCCTTCAGGAAGGTGATGAACTTCGCCTCGCCCCACTGTGCGTGCAGCGCAGCGAAGTGCGTGGACGTGGTGCCGAACAGCGGCCGGCCGATGGCCACCTTGCCTTTCCAGCGTGGGTCGGTCAGGTCTTCAATGCGCTTGGGGCGGTCAGTTTCTGGCACCGATGGGGTATGCACCGCGAGCACGCGCCCCCGGATGCCGAAGCCCACGCTGTGCGGCGTGACCACGCTGGCCGGCAGGTTGAAGCCCTTGTCGAGGACCGTGGCGGCCAGCAGGCCCTGTTTGTCGAGCCGGTGGGTGCGCAGGAACTCGGAGTTCCAGAAGATGTCGGCCTTGGGTTTGGACTTCTCGGCAGCCAGGCGGCGTTCAAGTCCCACGGTCTTGGAGGCTTCGGCGTCGAAGACCGCCGTGACCTTTTGGCCGATGGCCGCTTCTGCTTCCTTCAGGACGACTTCGGCATATTCTTGGTCGGTGGAGGTGTACACGACCGGCTGAGCTTGTGCTTGGAAAACGACGGTTCCCCCAAAAAGAACCGTTACTGCAAACAAATTGGGTACAGAGAATATATTCATTTAGATTTGGCCATCGAAATATAAATTCAGAAAGTGCTGTTGCTGGTTTCATGCAACCAGATGCTCAAGTTGCCACAGAACAAGAGTCAAGCTGGTGTTTTCTCCTCCAGGGTGAATTATTTTATTACCGGGGCCTTCGGGCCAAACGGCTTGTCAGACCGAACAGAATCAGGCCCATCATCGACGCCCCGAAGACGATGCCGAAAGAGGTCCCCGGGTCAAGGTTGCAACTATTGCCCGTGATCGCTGTTGCGGATACACGCAGCAGCAGCAACATCCCGAATACCCCAAAAAGTATGAGCAACAATCGAACCAGGCCTATCAAGAAATTTGAATCAATGTGCCCTTCCAGTAACCAATTCGATATCGGCTCTACTAGTCGAAAACAACTCGCCCAACCGATGAAGCCGACTAATATTCCCCAGAGTGCTAGAAAAGCTACGCAAAGCTGCATGGCGCAATTAGAAAGGATTAATGGCTGGAAAGTTTGACGCACTACCTACTCCCGACGCTGTACCAAACGATCCCAAGTTCAACCACGCGTTGCTGCTTCTGAACAAGCCGTTGAATGTCGATGGCCCGAAAAACCTTGCCTGGACCCAAGTATTTAGGTTCTTCGTCGGAAAGAGCCCTTTGGAAAGGCCGCCGCCCAAACCGCCGTAAAGCGCGGCGTTTAGGGGATTGGTAGCGTTGCACGGATCGATCGCGTTTGCCGCCGCTTGGCCCAGCGCGGAGGCTCCCGCCGAAAGACCTCCAGTCGCAACTGAAGCCCCTAGACCGTTCGACGCCATTCCAATGCCCCTTGCAATGGTCCCCCCGAGTGGTCCAGCGGCCGTACCCAGACCACCAGCGATCGCACCGCTCGCCGCAGCGGCAAGTAGTTGCTGTCCCGTCACGTTACCGTTGTTGGCGAAATAGGTCACACCTACATTGATGGCTGCACCGACGACTGCGCCCGCAGCGATCCAAGCGAACTCGCCATGGGGATCGATAAACGAAATTGGATTGCCTTCGACATAGCCGTAGGTATTAATGTCCCCCGCCAACCCTATCGGATCAGTAGAGATGAACTTCTGCATCCGGGGGTTGTAATAACGAGCACGGTAGTAATAGAGACTTTCGGCATCCTTCTCCCTTCCCGTATACCTGAAAGGAGTGGAGTCACCGCCGCTGGGCGCCACTGTTTCGCCATAGGGGCTGTAGCGGTAGGCATGGCTAAGACTGGCGCCATCTGCAACCGCCATGACGCTGCCCAGGTGGTTGGTGTACAGCGACTTGGCCGAACCACCAGTGGTGGAAGCCAGCGGCTCGTCGATGGCGCCACTGAAAACATTGCTAGACGTCACCGCATTGGCCGCATCCAGCGTGCCGACCAGATCATCCCCGTCATACACAAAGTGCTGCACGCTGCCGTTGTCGGTCTTGGACGCCCGGCGCCCCAACGGGTCGTAGGTATAGGCCAGCGTTCGGTTCAGACTCCCCGCCGTCGCGTTGCTGAAGAACTGCGCCTGCAGGAGCTGGTTCTTCAAGTTCCAGGTGTAGACCGTCCTGGCGCCGGTGGTCCGGTCCTGTTCCAGTGTGAGGTTGCCGCGCTGGTCGTAGCTGTAGGTCTTGCTGGCATCCGCCGTCAGTCGGTGGTTGACGTCATGCGTCCGGCTGCCATCCAGGATGTTGCCCCCCGCATCCAGCGTGTAGGTGTAGGTGTCGCTGCCCTGAGTCGCGCGGGTCAGGCGGCCCAGCGCGTCATAGCTGTAATTCCAGTCCGGCCCGTCGCCAGTGATCTTGGTGATGCGCCCGGCCGTGTCGAAGCTGTGCGCATAGGGCGCATTGAAGACGCCCGCATGCGTCAGGTTGGTCAACTGCCCCGCGGCGTCGAAGCTGTAGCTGGCGGTGGAGCCGTTGGGGTAGGACAGCTTCGCCCTGCGCCCCAGTGCGTCGAAGCTGAAGCCGAAATTCCCGGCGGGTGAGGTGATCTGCGTCACCATGCCGCGGTTGTCTCGGGTGTAAGTCTGGTTCAAGCCCAGGTAGGCCAGGCCGATGCGTTCACCCTCGGCATTGCGGGTGATGGTGTTGGTCTTCCCGCCGCTGGTCTCGGTGACGACCCGGCCGGCGTTGTCGTAGGTGTATCTCACCGTGCCACCGGGGCCGCTGGCGATGAGCAACTGGTTGACAGCGTTGTAGCCGTAGGTGGTGACCTCGCTTCCCGCGAACTCGCGCGTGAGGCGCTTGTTGTTGTCGTACTGGTAGCTGATGCTGGTGTTGTCGGGCCAGGTGATGCCGATCAACAGGTTGTCGGTGCGGTAGGCATAGCTGGTGCGCCGGCTGTCGGGGGCAATCTCGGCGCTGCGGCGGCCGAAACTGTCGTACTCGTACTGGGTGACCGACCCTTTGGCATCGGTCACGCTGGTCAGTCGGCCCGCCGCATCGTAGGTGAAGGCCGTCACCTGGCTCATGGGGTCGGTGACGCGGGTCACCCGATCCAGCGCGTCGTAGGCGTAGCGAGTGGTCTCGCCCGCCGCGTTGGTGGCGGTGGCGACACGGCCCAGCGCGTCGTAGGTCATCGTGCTGCTGCGGCCCAGCGGGTCGATCACCTGGGTGGGCAGGCCAGTGGCGGTGTAGGCGATCGAGGTCTGCTGTCCCAGTGCGTTGCGGATGCCTGTGACATCTCCACGGGCGTTGTAGGCCATGGCCGTGCTGGCGCCAGCGGGATCGGTGGTGGACACCAGGTTGCCGCGGGTGTCATAGGCCACCGTCACCACACGGCCGCTGGGTGAGGTCATGCGCACCGGTCGGGGGTCATTGCCCGTGTACTGAATGGTGCTGTTCTGTGCCAGCGGGTTGCGGCTGGCTGTCATGCGGCCCAAGCTGTCGTAGGTGCTGGACCAGGTGCGGTTCAATGCGTCGACCGTGGCGGTGATGCGGCCGTTGTCGTCGAAGGTGTAGGACGTGGCCTCGCCGATGCCGTCCACCTCGCGGGTGATCAGGCCCAGGGCGCCATACGTGAAACTGGTGGCGACGTTGACGGAATCGCGCCGCGTGACGGTCCCGGCGAGCAGGGTATTGGTGGTCGGCCTCGTGTAAGTGATGCGGTCGGCGCCTGCGGTGTACGAAGCCACCTGGTTGCCCGTGTAGGTGAAGCTGACCCGCGCCACGCTGCTGGGGTCGGTGACGGACAGCAGCTGGTAGTAAGTGTTGGCGTCGGCCGGGGGGCGGTAGGCCTGCCACGTGTAGCGCATCACGCCGTTGACCGGGTCGGTGATCGAGGTGAGGTTGGCGTTGGTGTCGTAGCTGTACCGCCAGACGCGCCCCGTGTGGTCGGTGACGCTGGCCACAAGGCTGGCAGCGTTGTAGGCCATCGTCAGTGAACGGCCGTTTCCGTCGTCGATGCGCACAGGTCGCAGCGCCGCGTCATAGCTGAAACTGACGCGGTTGCCGTTGGTGTCCCAGCGCTCCAGCAGCCGGCCGTCCAGCGCGAAGACATTGCGCCGGCCGTCCAGCAGGGTCATCGTGACCGAGGTGGCGCCTTCCGTGATGGTCTCGAAGCGCGATGCTGGCGCCTGGAAAGTGCCGTTGGCCTGCTTGACGTAGACGAAGCGCTTGCCGTTCGCGGCCTTGAAGACGCGCTGCTGCTGGCCGCTGTTGGTGGCCGGGTACAAGGCGATGTCGAAGTCCACGGTCCAGCCGTTGCCGAACAGGCCCACGACCGGGTCGTTGGAGTTGTAGGTGCGCTTGACACCGACAAAGGGCCGGCCGCGCAGAACCACGTCAACGTCGGACCAGAAGCAGTGGCCGGTGCCTACATAAATGGGCGAGCCACATGCGTTGGGATTCTCAGCGGGATCTGCTGTGGGCCGTTCGTCTAGTCCCGGCTTGGGCGGATCGTTGGAGTTGGTGGTGTCATGCCCCTGGTCCCACGGAAAGTGGTAGGCCAGCACTGGCACCGCAAGCACCACCAAAAAAGCAGCCAGCAGCATGCGAAACAGGTGCATCGCATGAGATGCAACGCCTTGCTTCTTGTCGAGCTTGAACATGAATGGATCTCCCTGGACTCGTTGCGCGCTTGCCTCAGCGCTTGGCCGAAGGCGAGGCTGCAGGCATCTGTGACGACAGGCCCGCGATCTGCTGGCTCAGTGCGTCCAATCGCGCCTTCATTTGCGGATTGGCGTTCAGCCAGGTCTGCAACGTGTCGGCATTGCGGTGGGCGTAGGCGCCGAGGGTGCTCGCGTTCTGCCGGCCGCAGTTGTACATGGCCATCGTCACCCGTGCTCGGGCGACCTCGGCACTGGAACTCTTCTGCGCGGCCGTCAGGTCCGTCTGACCCAGTTGCGACGCGCGCTCGTGCAGCCCCACGATGGTGGCTTGACGTGCAGAGACCTGGCACTCGAAGTATTGCGCAGGGGTCAGCACCTCCTGGAGGCCCGGGGCAGCAACCGCCAGGGTGGGCAAGAGTGCCGCCAAGGCACAGACTTGGATGATTCCGTTCATGCGCAGGGCCTCCGGCAGGTCAGTAGTAAACACGCTGCAGCACAAAGGAAGACAACGAGCGAAAACCGTTGGCCTGTACTGCAGTCAGGCCCAGTCGATAGGTGCCCGGTGCGACGTAGCGGCCATCACTGGCCTTGCCATCCCACCGAACAGTGTTCGCGCCAGCGGGCAGGTTGGGATATTCCAGCCGGTTGATCAGCGCCCCCGTGATGGCATCACGCACCACCAGTTCCATGTTGGCGGGCAGGCTGATCGAGAACTGCACATTGCACAGGCTCGGCCCGGCTGCCGAGGTCAACCCGGTGGGGTCGAATATCGGTGGACTTGAGTTCATGGCGCTGAGTTGAACACCATTGCGTACAAATACGCCGTTGTTCGGCAGCGTGTAGCCGAAGATGCCGAACAGAAAGGAATCCCCCGGGCCTGACTTGATGATCTGACCGTCGGCGTTGTCGCCACTCCATGTGATGCGGTGGGTGCCTCTGCCGAGCGGTCGCCTCGTGTAGAAGGTGACGTAGCGAGTGTCTACATTGAAACTGCCCATGAATGCAGTGACCTCGGAGGCCCGGGCCAGTGTGAAGTCGATCGTCAATGGGCGGCCGTTGTAGGGCTCGAACGTGGAGGGGATGTCGGTGCGCGGCGGGCTGTATTCCTGACCACCCGTGGTTGTGGACAAGTCCAGCCGCTGCATCGCACCATTGAGTTCATGCAGAAGGACCACCTTGTAGATGTCCTCGGGCACGTACTTTCCCCCGTCGCTCTTGCCGTCCCAGCTCTCGCTGTAGGTGCCGGCGCTCCGGCTCGTCAGCGGCAACAGGGTTCGAATGTGGGTACCGCTGCGGGATTCGATCACCAGCGACACTTTGGTGGCTGCCGACAGAACTGTGTTGACGGCAATGGTCTGGGCCAACTGGATGTCAAGCGTGTCGGTGTCCAGCGTCAGCGACACCGAGGATGTGACTGTCAACACCTTGACGTCCTCCACCTGGCTGCCATCTGACAGCGTCATGCGAACCCGAGGGTAGTAGATCCCGCCGCTGGCGTAGCTGAAGGCGTAGTTGCTGGCCGTCGTGGTGGCATTGAAGGTGCCGTCCCCTTCTGGATCCCATTGGTAGGTCTGGATCGTTCTCCCCATCAAATTGGCAGCTTCTGCTGACAATGTGACGGCCAATGGCGCAGTTCCATTGCTGCGCGACAGGCTAAGCGCAGCCTGTGCGCTATTGGGTGGGGCCGACCTGACCTCCATGTTTGGAGGCGAGATCTCGGTGGCCGCCCCCAATGTGTCGGTGACACGCAGCCTGGGCTGGAAGTTGCCGATGGTCGTGTAGACGAAGGTCGTGTTGCCAGAGGTGCCGTTGATGGTGCGGTCGTAGGTGCCGTCACCGTTGAAATCCCACTCGAAACTCGCCACACCGTTGCTGTCAGTCGCAGTCGCTCTGAAGTCCACCGACAGTGGCGCCGACCCGTTGGTCGGAATCGCGGACACGGTGACCACAGGCGGCGCATTGCCGATCACGATGTTCCTCACCTGCGTCTCGGTGCGTCCCGATGAATCCGTGGTTTTCAGCGAGACTGCAAAGGTGCCCGGCGTGCTGAAGGTGCGGCTCTGGTTTCTGCCGACGGTGTCGGTGACATCGATCGTGCCGTTGCCGTCGAAGTCCCATTCGTATCGCTCGACGACCATGTTCGCGGCTGGCGTTGGCGTGAAGCGTATCGTGACGGGAGCAGTGGCCCCGCTTGGTGTAAAGGTGAAGTCCGCTGCGCTGGGTGTGCTGGCCGTGACGGTTGTCTCGGAAGGCGTGCTGCTGGCCTTGCCATCGCTGACGGTGAGCTTGGCCACGTAGGTGCCCGCCACGTCGGCAGTGAATGTGGGGCGAGCCGTGTCAGCGCGGATGAGTGCCGCAGTGCTGCCCGTCGGCGTCGAAGTCAGTGTCCAGGTGAAGCTCAGTGCCTCGCCGTCGGCATCGGAGCTGGCGCTCCCGTCAAGGATGACCTGCACGCCGGTTGGTACGTTCTGGACGAGTCCCGCATTGGCCAACGGAACGCCGTTGGGCACGGAGGCCGTCACGGTGACGACGGTAGCTGTGCTGTTCACTTTGCCATCGTTGACGATGAGCGTGATCTCGTAGGCGCCGTCCACGTCGGCGGTGAAGCTCGGACGAGCTGTGTCAGCGCCCGTCAACGTCGCAGCACTGCCTGCTGGCCGGGTGGTCAGGGTCCAGATGTAACTGAGAGTATCGCCATTGGCATCGGTGCTGGTGCTTCCGTCCAGCGTGACCACTGCACCCGAGGCGACGTCTTTCGCAGCCTCTGCCATGGCCACCGGTGCGCTGTTGCCTTCGTCACCGCCACCTTTGCCGCATGAAGCAACTACCCCTGAAAGCAGCAAGGCAATCAATGGCCACAGGGAAAGTCGGGGACGGCCCGATTTGGATTCAGACGGGATGACAGTCGAGCGTTTCCACTTGAGCAGCAGACGAACGTGTCCAATCCCGATGTTCAGCATCCGAGCAAGGCCTGTCTTCATCGTCGATTTCCCCCTTTCGATATGCGGTGAGCGCAGACCTTCGCAAGGCAGCGGCAACAGCGTCATATCGGCCGTCATACACACAATTGGCTGACAGCATTAATTAGTGAGTATTTGATCACTTTTACTGTGCCGATCCAAGGCCGTTGGGGAAAAAAAGACTCTGCGCCAGCCCCTCCCACGACGTGGTGTTCTGCCCGACCGGTGGCATCACGCTGGAGACGGCACCGCAGTTCCTCGCGCTGCCGAACGTCAAGGTCTGCGGCGGCTCGTGGCTGACGCCGGCGGATGCGGTCAAGTCCGG
>JAAFKB010000159.1 GCA_013299055.1 Sphaerotilus sp. | reverse complement strand
GGCTACCTCACCCTCGGCCAGCCCTCACCCACCCTCTCCGGCGGCGAGGCCCAGCGCATCAAGCTCGTCACCGAGCTGAGCAAGGTCCGCGACGACGTGACCCGCCGCGGCCAGCGGGCGCCGCACACGCTCTATGTGCTCGACGAGCCGACCGTCGGGCTGCACATGGCGGATGTGGAGAAGCTGATTCGGGTGCTGCATCGGCTGGTGGATGCGGGGCACAGTGTGGTGGTCATTGAGCATGACCTGGATGTGATTGCGGAAGCCGATTGGGTGATCGACCTGGGGCCGGAGGGGGGCTCAGGCGGGGGGCAGGTTGTCGTGACCGGAACCCCGGAAGCTGTGGTCAAGAGCAAGAGTCACACGGGGGTGGCGCTCAAGTCTGTGCTCAGGCGATAAGCAGGCGCTGCATTCAAGTCAACCTACAGTTTGCAGTGCTGTTTTGTATATACAAAAATACGCTACCATGAGGCCGCATGGAACGATATTTCGAGTGGGACGATCAGAAGGCGGACATCAACTTCCGCAAGCACGGCATCCGGTTCCAGGAAGCCGCAGCGGCCTTCGACGACCCGTTTGCCGTGTCGGAACAAGACCGCATCGAGCACAACGAACAGCGTTGGCAGACCATCGGCATGGTCGGCGGCTGCCTGCTGCTGTTGGTGGCGCACACGGTGCGCTTTGAAGACGAGGGCATCGAGGTCGTTCGGATCATCAGTGCCCGCCGCGTGGACCGAAAGGAACGGAGGCGTTATGAGCACGGTTAGGTACAAGCAAGGCGAGTTGCCGCAGATGACCGAGGAACGCAAGGCGGAACTCAAGGCGTTGGCTGAGCGGCCGGACAGCGAGATCGACTACAGCGACATTGCGCCGCTGGATGAAACCTTCTGGGCACGGGCCGTCCCGAATCCGTTCTTCAAGCCGGTGAAGACCCATGCCTCGGTGCGGATCGATTCGGACGTGCTGCTGTGGCTCAAGAGCCAGGGCAAGGGCTACCAGACCCGCATGAATGCGATCCTGCGCGAGGCCATGATTCGCTCGCAGCAGCACAAGGCTTGAGCGGGTGGAGACGTGGCCCTACTTCGCCTGTGTGTGCGCCTTGTGCGCGTCCACATAGGCGCGCAGCACGGCATTGATGCGCGTCTGGTAGCGCCGGCCGGTGTGCTTGAAGAAGTCCAGCACGTCGGCGTCGATGCGCAGCGTGATCTGCTGCTTGGCGCCCGGAAGATCGCCCGCCTTGGCCCAGACCGCATCGGGCAGGTGCGGGGCGTCGGTGTAGTCGATCTGCTCGTCCGGCATGGCGGCCACGGCGGCCAGCCGTGCTTTCTGCGCGTCGGTGAGCGGCGGGAGATTCTTCAGGTCAAGCGTTCGCTTGACGGTATTGCTTTTGCTCGCTGGCATTGGCTTTCCTCGCGGAGATCAGGCGGATGGTGTCCTCGTTCCGGACTGTGTAGACGACGTAGAGAACCGCTGCGTACACAAGCCCGATCGTTGCCCAGCGGTCTTCGCCGTAGCTCTCGCGACCGTCGTAGGTTTCGATACGGCCTGCGTCGTAGAAGACACGCTCGGCATCCTCGAACGCGACACCGTGCTTTTGCAGGTTTGATGCCGCCTTCGCGGTGTCCCATTCAAGTTCCATGGCGAACCAATCGTAGCTTCTTTTGTAGTTACATTGAAACCGCTTTTTGCTGCGTCAACCTTGGCAGCGGGCGCCATATACGCTCTGTGTGCTCGACGAGCCGACCGTCGGGCTGCACATGGCGGATGTGGAGAAGCTGATTCGGGTGCTGCATCGGCTGGTGGATGCGGGGCACAGTGTGGTGGTCATTGAGCATGACCTGGATGTGATTGCGGAAGCGGATTGGGTGATCGATCTGGGGCCGGAGGGGGGCTCAGGCGGGGGATAGGTCGTGATCACCGGGACGCCTGAGGCTGTGGTGAAGAGCAAGAGTCACGCGGGGGTGGCGCTCAAGGCGGTGCTCAGGCGCTGAACTGGCATTGAAGAGGTAATGCGTATGCATTACCATGCAACACACCCCACGCCTGACCGGAGTCCGCGATGCCCGCCACGCTCGAAATCGAATCCACGCTCACTGACCGCTACCAGACCACCGTGCCGGAAACCGTGCGCCGCACCCTCAAGCTGGGCAAGCGCGACAAGCTCCATTACACGATCCGCGCCAATGGTGAAGTCGTGCTGACCCGCGCGCAGGGCGATGACCCGGTGCTGGGGGCCTTCCTGGGTTTTCTAGCCACCGACATCACCCGCCACCCGGAGCGCCTGCAAGCCATCGACGCCAGCCTGGTGGAGCGCATCCAGTCGTTGACGGGCGGCGTCGAGATCGATCTGGACGCGCCGCTGTCGGCGGACGATGAATGAGCAGCGGCGCGACCGCCCCTGCCTTGCAGGTCCACGGCTGGACGGTGTTCGCCCACCCGCTGTTTCTGGCGCAACTGGACACGCTGACCGAGCAGGTTGAAGCCCTGCAGCGAAAAGATCCCGTCGGTTACGTGAAGAAGAACGCCACCAAGCGACTGGCGGCGATCCGGCAACTGGCGTTCGAGGTCATCCCGCAAGACCCGACACGGCCGGAATACCGCCAGGGCAACACCTTGGGTGACCAGCACCGGCACTGGTTCAGGGCCAAGTTCTTCCAGCAGTACCGGCTGTTCTTCCGCTACCACGCGACCGCCAAGGTGATCGTGTTCGCGTGGGTCAACGACGAGAACACCAAGCGCGCCTATGAGAGCAGCGACGACGCCTATCGGGTGTTCCGCAAGATGCTGGACAGCGGGCATCCGCCGGATGACTGGGAGACATTGCTGGAAGAGGCGCAGGCGGAGTAGATCTACAGTTTGCAGCACTGTTTTCAAGGCTTGAGCGGGCGGGGGACGGCCCTCAGCCGCTGACAGCGCATCAGATCGCCTCAGCCTTGCGCGGCCGACCGCCCTTGCGCCCGTTCTCCCGCGACGCCTGCGCCTTGGCCTCGGTGCGCCGGCTGCCGTTGCGCACGGCGATCACCGTCGCCGCCAGGTCCATCAGCGGCTGGCTGGCCGACACCAGCCCCGCGATCGAGACGTGCAGATCCCGCGCCTCCAGGCACAGCGCCGTGCCGCCATAGCCGATCGCCAGCCCCTCCAGCTCGGCCACGCCCAGCGCCGACAGCTCGGGGTAGTTCTTCACCGGCAGCAGCACCGCGCTCTGGTCCGCAAAGCCGATCAGCAGGGACTGGTACGCCGGCAGGTACGCCACCGACAGCGCGTGCAAGCCCGGATGGCGTCGCTGGCGACCTCGGGCGGTCGCCTTCGCCAGCACCGAGGCGGTCACGGGTTCGTCGAATCGGTCCTGGGCCTTGATCACCGTCGTCATCGCTTGATCTCCACCGGGCCGGAAGCACCGGCCAGTTGCAACACGGTCTTGTGCGCCTGCGTGCCAAGTCGCCGCGCACTGGGACTCACCACCGTCTGCGTGTTCGAATTCCCACAGCCGCACGCTGTTGTGCCAGAAGCCGAACTGGAAGCGAGCATGCTCACGGCTATTAGTTTAATAGCGGGGTTTTAACTCGAAGATCAGATATTCACTCATTTAAAATGAAAATCTTAGCGTATTAAGTTTTCTGCCGCACCAATCAGAAACACCTCCATCAAACTTAATTGTAGCCTCACCTCTACGATGCAAGCAATATTTATTAGAAACGACCAAAACATCTCCGGAATTTAAAACAAAGTCCTCTGCAACATCTTGAGCAAAAATAGATACCAAGGAGTGCACGGGCACACCCCCGAAGAAAAAACTCTCATCAAGAAGATTATCAGCAACGTACAGAGGATGAAACCTCATGGTAGGCCTATTATCAATATAATCTATTAATTTAACTTTTACAGTCTTATCGCCTACAGCATAAGGCAACTCAATTCCATCCAACGCACCCGCCATCTCGGGCATCACAGAATACATCTTATCAAGCAAATCCGACACCAAAACCACTTGATTTCTTGAGTAATATGGGTGCCTCGGATCAGGCTCAACACATTGAAGCAAAACATAATCAGGCGCGCTAGACCTCGCCCAGAAATCGGTATGAAATGCCCCAGCCGCAAGAGAACTTGACAATATAGACCTCTCAAACGGATGATTTTTAAATCCGTACAAATAACCCAAATCTCCTTGGTGAAAAATATTACCACCGAGAATTTTTGCCAGCATCAGCCCAGCTTTATCGTCAGTACCAACATCTCTCACAACAACATAATTTTTTTCCAAAAGGATATTTTTTAACAAGAATGCAGAATTTATTGCGCCAGCAGAGAAAAAACTATCCTCAGAAAAATTGTTCGGGTGAGTCACGTCTATTGAAAAACAAAGACGCAACTCACGGAATAATTCTTCGTGCTGGCGTAGAAAAAACTCAATCACCTATAACACCAAAATAATTACGCAGCCATTCGCAAGTCAAATTGCGGTAAATATTGATAAGAATTATCAATTGCACCTGTGATACCTGGACAAGCCTGCGGGCACTTCTGGGGAGCAACCTGAATAGCGCCTTCAATTCCCGGACATGCTTGTGGGCACTTCTGTGGTGCAGCCTGAATAACTCCTTCTATTCCCGGACATGCTTGCGGGCATTTCTGTGGTGCAGCCTGAATAGCGCCTTCAATTCCCGGACATGCTTGTGGGCACTTCTGTGGCGCAGCCTGAATAGCGCCTTCAATTCCTGGACATGCCTGCGGACATTTTTGAGCACCAGCAAATTCCAAGTGATACAGATGCTCACCAAAAAGGCGGTTCCATAAATTTGTCGATTGCTCTGCCGTGTTGATCCAATTTTTATTATCAGCATCCCCATTCATACCAAAAAATGGATAATGATGCAAAAATCCATCAAATAATTCATAACAGTCTTTAGCGTAGCGCCGTGTATCTAAAATGTGCTCATGCCAAAATCGGTCAACATCGCCATTAGGCACCAGTTGATAGCCATCCAACGCCTTTGTTACGGCCAAATAACGCTTATAATCTCTTTCAGCCAATTCGGCGCGTTCCTTTGTCCAACCGGCATAATCCAACTCTTGAAGTTTGGCCACAGTTAGAGAAAAATCCCATTCGCTGACTACAGCTTCTGCCTTCTTAAAAGTAGCCTCTTGAAACACATCCCACAAGCCCAGTTGAGCACTCATTGCCAAATCCTTTCAATTGAATTCAGGAACCAATAAATATTATTCGTACCGACTACGAATTTAACCTAGCATCGGGAAGCATACTTTTTGTTACGAAATTGCTTGCCAACACCTTTGACGCAGAAAAATTATACGCAACTTCCTGTACAGCACGATGCCCTCGACGGATTGCGCGAACTGCAGCGCCTGCGCGGTGTACCCCGACGTGGTGATGAACACGCCTTTCTTGGCCCGCTGCCCCGCCAGTGCGCCGTAGAACGCCTGGATCTCGGGCCGCCCGACCGTGCCCTGCCAACGCTTGGCCTGCACATAGACCTTTTCCAGCCCGAGCCGGTCCAGCGAA
>JAAFKB010000158.1 GCA_013299055.1 Sphaerotilus sp. | reverse complement strand
CTTCGGCGATTGCGTCATCCAGCGTGGCGATGTCGAACTGCACCGACGACTGCCCGGCCGGGATGGTGACCTCGCGGACGGCGGTGAAGTCGGAGCCATCGGAGGCGGTGCCGGAGTAGGTCAGCTTGACGACAACGTCAGTGACAGCGGGCTGAGACAGCGAGACGGTGTAGCCAGAGGCGACTTCGCCTTCGACGACGGAGCCGGGCCCGGTGATGGAGACGAGGCAGGTGTCCTCGGGACCAGTGGGGCCGGTGTCGTCGGTGATGGTCGTGGTGACGCTGGCGCGGTCAGGGTCGATGTTGGCGATCACGGCGTCGTTGGCCGACAGACTGGTCAGCGTGACGGTGAAGGGCTCGGCGTTTTCGGCCAGCGCGTCGTCCAGGGTGGGGATGTCGAAGCGGACCGAGGTTTCGCCGGCCGGGATCGTGACCGAGGTGGTGGGGGTGAAGTCCTGGCCTGCGGTCGCGGTGCCGCCATAGGTCAGTGTCACGGTCACGTCGATGGGTGCCGGGTTCGAGAGCGTGACGGTGTAGCCGGTCGCGATCTGGCCTTCGACGACGGTGGCGGGACCGTCCAGCCGCACGACGAGGTCGGCCTCCTCGAACACGGGCATATCCGTCGGGAGTGCACCTGTGCCGTTGAAGAACTCGGAGCCCTGCTGGTATTGGGTGTAGGCGTACTGGTATTCCTGGGGCGAGACGACCTCGATCACCCGGTCCACGATGACGCCCGCTTGCAGCGAGCCGTCGCCACCGTCCGCGCCAGCGCCCGTAGCAAAATCCAGTTCACCGTCGTCTAGGCTGGCCACAAGCTGGTCCAGCGAGGGGTCGCCTGTGGTGAGAAATCGCTTGCCCTCTACGGTGAGCTGCACGATGCCGCGCTGCTCGGTGAGGAGCACATCGCCTTTGCGGATCACGTCGCCGAGCTGCAGAGGGGTGGTGCTGCCGTCGTCCATGCGCTTGACGGCTCCACCCCACAGTCCCGTCACGATTCCGGCGGGCATGCGCGCCGGGACGTATTGAACGTTCAGAGAGGGCTGCTCGTGTCGCTGTGCCGCATCGGCGTGGCTGTGGGAGGCACGGGTGGATGCCGAGGTGGCAGACTTGGAGGCAGACATGGGAGGCCTTTCGACGGAGCGCAGAACCGATGAGCGTGCGTTGCCCCGGCCTTGCGGCGCGGGGGGCGCGGTTGTCGTCGATATCGGTCTGTGGCCGTGCGGGCTTGAGCCCCCGCCCAAGGGGGCTCACCATTCCCTGGAGTGGCAATTCCGTCGTGTCAGGGCGCTGGGACGAAGCGGTCCACCGCGTCGGTGATGAGACCGTCCACCCCGAGCGCCAGCAGCGTCTCGGCACGGACCGGGTCGTTGACGGTGTAGGCCAGTACCCGCAGCCCGTCGTGGTGCAGCGTGCGCACCAGCTCCGCCTGGACCAGCGATTCCTCCAGTACCACCGCCACGCAGTCCAGCCGCTCGGCGATGTCGAAACAGTCGGGTGTCAGACTGTCCAGCAGCAAGGCGCGTGGCAGCTCGGGCACGGCGTCGCGCGCGGCAGCCAGTGCACGGGGATCGAAGGAGCTGAGCAGCGGCCAGACGCTCAGGCCGTCGCGCACCGCTTCGCCCCAACGTTCCCGCACCGCATGGGCCACGGCGCGCCCGGTGTGGTCCTCGTCACCAGGGACTGGCTTGAGTTCCAGATTCACCACATGCCCGTTGCGCAGGCAGAAGGCGGCGATGGCGTCCAGGCTGGCCGGTGGCTCGCCCGCGTGGACCCGGCTGTGCCAACCGCCTGCGTCCAGCCGGGCGAGATCGGCCCAGGGGAGGTCACCCGCACTGCCTGCGGCGTCAGTGGTGCGTGCCAGGGTGTCGTCGTGCAGCAGGTAGGGTACGCCGTCGGCGCTGAGCTTCACGTCGCACTCGAAGGCCCGCCAGCCCAGCGCAGCCCCCGCCCGGAAGGCGGCCAGCGTGTTCTCGGGGGCGAGTTGGCCGGCGCCGCGGTGGGCGATCCAGACGGGGTACGGCCAATGCGTCACCACTGGCGCCATGGCGGGCAGCGGTTCGGGGGCGGTGTCGGTCGACAGGTGCAGGGTCTGGCTCATCGTGGCACTCCGGCGCAGGGGGCAGGATGGCAGTCTGCCCCATCCATGGCGGGAGTGGTGTGTCGGTGGTGTGTCGTGGGTGTTGCGCCTGCAATGCACTTGCGCGCCGGCTGAAATGGCCGCTGCGGTAGCATTGCCGGTCCTGCGCGCGCCCCGCGTGCTGCTGCTTCCGCGGCCACATGAACGCACCGCTTCCTCTGAATC
This sequence comes from Sphaerotilus sp., assembly GCA_013299055.1. Lineage (GTDB taxonomy): Bacteria > Pseudomonadota > Gammaproteobacteria > Burkholderiales > Burkholderiaceae_C > Sphaerotilus. The sequence goes on along the minus strand of JAAFKB010000158.1, from coordinate 3,309 downwards.
CGCTCCTACAGATACCCGGTACCCTCCAGGATCCGGTCCATGCCGAACCTCGCCTGCGCGAGATTCCGTACAACTACACCTCGTTCTCCGACCGCGAGATCATCATCCGGCTGCTCGGCGCGCGGGCCTGGGAACTCGCCAGCCTGCTGCGCGACGAGCGCCGCACCGGCCGCTCCGCGCGGATGCTCTACGAGGTGCTGGGCGACATCTGGGTCGTGCAGCGCAACCCCTACCTCGAAGACGACCTGATCGACAACCCCAAGCGCCGTCAGATGCTGATCGACGCGCTGCACCACCGGCTCGCCGAAGTCGAGAAGCGCCGCACCCCCGGCGCCGACGCTGGCCGAGACGCGCTGGTGGGCGAGTTGCTGGTGATGGCACGCGGAGCGGTCGAGCGGTTTGGCGAGCGGTTCCGCAGCGTCCATGACCTGCGCCAGCGCACGAAGAAGGTGCTGGGCCGCCACACGCGCTCGGACAACCTGAAGTTCGACGGTCTCAGCCGCGTCGCCCACGTGACCGATGCGACCGACTGGCGCGTCGAGTACCCGTTCGTCGTGCTGACCCCGGACACGGAGGCGGAGATGGCTGCGCTGGTGGCCGGCTGCGTCGAACTCGGGCTGACGATCATCCCGCGTGGCGGTGGCACGGGCTACACGGGTGGTGCGGTGCCGCTGACGTGGAAGAGCGCGGTCATCAACACCGAGAAGCTGGAGCAGATGACCGAGGTCGAGCTGGTCGATCTGCCCGGCGTGGCGCACAAGGTGGCGACTGTCTGGACGGGTGCGGGCGTGGTGACGCAGCGCGTGTCAGACGCCGCCGAGCGGGCCGGCTTCGTCTTCGCGGTCGATCCCACGTCGGCGGAAGCCTCGTGCATCGGCGGCAACATCGCGATGAACGCCGGGGGCAAGAAGGCCGTGCTGTGGGGCACCGCGCTCGACAACCTGGCTTCCTGGAAGATGGTGACGCCCGAGGCCAAGTGGCTCGAAGTGATCCGCCTGAACCACAACCTGGGCAAGATCCACGACATCGAGACGGCCAGCTTCACGCTGAACTACTACGACGCGACCGGCAAGACGCTGGAGCGCACCGAGCGGCTCGACATCCCCGGCCGCACTTTCCGCAAGGAGGGCCTCGGCAAGGACGTGACCGACAAGTTCCTGGCGGGGCTGCCCGGCATCCAGAAGGAAGGCTGCGACGGCCTGATCACCTCGGCGCGCTGGGTGGTCCACCGCATGCCGGCGCATGTGCGCACCGTCTGCCTGGAGTTCTTCGGCAACCCGATCCAGTGTGTCCCGTCGATCGTCGAGATCAAGAACTTCATGTTCGACGAGATGAAGAAGCCGGGCGGGGCGATCCTGGCCGGGCTGGAGCATCTGGACGACCGCTACCTCAAGGCCGTGGGCTACGCGACCAAGAGCAAGCGCGGCGGTTTCCCGAAGATGGTGCTGGTGGGTGACATCGTGGGCGACGACGCCGACGCCGTGGCCCGTGCGACCAGCGAGGTGATCCGTCTGGCGAACGGCCGCTCGGGCGAAGGCTTCGTGGCGATCAGCGCCGACGCCCGCAAGAAGTTCTGGCTCGACCGCAAGCGCACGGCGGCCATCTCCAAGCACACCAACGCCTTCAAGGTGAACGAGGACGTGGTGATTCCGCTGGAGCGCATGGGCGAGTACACGCTGGGCATCGAGCGGATCAACGTCGAACTCAGCTTGCGCAACAAGATCGCGCTGATGGATCGGCTGGAAGGGTTCTTCGCCGCGGGCAGCCTGCCGCTGGGCAAGACCGACGACGCCAACGAGATCCCGAGCGCCGAGCTGCTGGGTGACCGCGTGCAGCAGGCGCTGGCCCGCATCCGCCAGGTGCGCAGCCAGTGGCAGCAGTGGAAGGACGGGCTCGACGTGGTGCAGCCCGCGGTGGATGGCATGGCCGGCCGCAGCTTCTTCGACCAGATCCAGGACGCCAGCCTGCGCGCCTCGTGGAAGTCGCAGATTCTGAAACCCTTCCAGCAGCAGCTCTTTGCCGGCAGCGCCTTCACCCCTGTGATCGACGAGTGCAAGCGCATCCACCAGGAGGTGCTGCGCGGGCGGGTCTGGGTCGCGCTGCACATGCACGCGGGCGACGGCAATGTCCACACCAACATCCCCGTCAACAGCGACAACTACGAGATGCTGCAGACGGCGCACGAGGCCGTGGCGCGGATCATGGTGCTGGCGCGGTCGCTGGACGGCGTGATCTCCGGCGAACATGGCATCGGCATCACCAAGCTCGAATTCCTGACCGACGACGAGCTGAAGAACTTCGCGTCCTACAAGGCCAAGGTCGATCCCGAAGGCCGCTTCAACAAGGGCAAGCTGCTGCGCCGCCAGGACCGCACCACCGACCTCGGCGCCGACACCCGCCAGGCCGACCTGAGCGAGGCGTACACCCCCAGCTTCGGTCTGATGACGCACGAGTCGCTGATCATGCAGCAGAGCGACATCGGCGACATCGCCGCGTCGATCAAGGACTGCCTGCGCTGCGGCAAGTGCAAGCCGGTGTGCGCCACGCACGTGCCGCGCGCCAACCTGCTCTACTCGCCGCGCAACAAGATCCTGGGCACTTCGCTGCTGATCGAGGCCTTCCTCTACGAAGAACAGACCCGGCGCGGCATCAGCCTGAAGCACTGGGAGGAGTTCGAGGACGTGGCCGACCACTGCACGGTCTGCCACAAGTGCCTCAGCCCCTGCCCGGTGAAGATCGACTTTGGCGACGTGTCGATGAACATGCGCAACCTGCTGCGCAAGATGGGCCAGAAGAGCTTCCGCCCGGGCAACGCCGCGGCGATGCTGATGCTCAACGCGACCAACCCCGAGACGATCAAGCTCGCCCGTGGTGCGATGGTCGGCGTGGGGATGAAGGCGCAGCGTCTTGCCCACGACCTGTTCAAGTCCATGGCGAAGAAGCAGACATCGGCGCCACCGTCCTCGGTGGGCACCGCGCCGATCAAGGAGCAGGTGATCCACTTCATCAACAAGAAGATGCCGGGCGGCCTGCCGAAGAAGACAGCGCGGGCGCTGCTGGACATCGAGGACAAGGACTACGTCCCGATCATCCGCGACCCGAAGAAGACCACCTCCGAGACGGAGGCGGTGTTCTATTTCCCGGGCTGCGGCTCGGAGCGGCTGTTCTCGCAGGTCGGCCTGGCGACGCAGGCGATGCTGTGGCATGCGGGGGTGCAGACGGTGCTGCCGCCAGGCTACCTCTGCTGCGGCTATCCCCAGCGCGGCTCGGGCCAGTTCGACAAGGCCGAGCAGATCATCACCGACAACC
>JAAFKB010000157.1 GCA_013299055.1 Sphaerotilus sp. | reverse complement strand
GAGGACGTGGACACCGTGTTCGCGCCGGAGCTGCCGGGGCTGGACCGGGGCGAGATCCGCCGCTGGTACAACGGCTACAACTGGCGCGGCACGGGCGTCTACAACCCGTTCGATCTGTTGCTGCTGTTCGACCTCCGGGAGTTCCGTCCTTATTGGTCCGAGACGGGCACCCCGACGTTTCTCGTCAACCTGCTGGCCGAGCGGCGCATGCACACGCCGGAGCTGGGGCGGCTGGTGGCGTCGGAGTCGCTGTTGTCCACCTTCGACGTGGACACGATTTCCCCGGAGGCGCTGCTGTTCCAGGCCGGGTATCTCACGATCGGCGAGACCGAGGTGCTGCCGGAGATGCTGTCGTTCACGCTCAAGTACCCCAACCAGGAGGTGCAGGCCAGCTTGAACGGCAGTTTGCTCAAGCACCTGGTCGGCGATGCGTCGGTGCCGGAGCCGCAGGTGACGCGCCTGTGGCGGGTGTTGAGGGCGGGTGATCCGCTGGCGCTGCGGGAGCTGTTCCATGCCTTCTTCGCCAGCATTCCGAACGACTGGTACCGCAACAGCCCGATCGCGCAGTTCGAGGGGTATTGGGCCAGCGTGTTCTACAGCCACTTCGCGGCGCTGGGGCTGGACATCCGGGTGGAGGACACGACGAACAAGGGCCGCATCGACATGGTGGTGCTGGCCTGCGGGGCGGTGTGGGTGTTCGAGTTCAAGGTGGTGGAACTCGTGCCGCAGGGCCGGGCCATCGAGCAGATCCGGCAGCGTGGGTACGCCGAGAAGTATCGAGGCCAGGGCGAGCCTGTTCACCTGATCGGCGTGGAGTTCAGCCGGGGCGGGCGGAATGTGGTGGGGTTTGAGGTGGAGACGGTTGGGCCATGAGGGCTGCAGTCCGATGCGGGCGGTCAGTCGGTCAGGGAATCAGCACTTGAATGCCCTTGCGCTCGACTGAACCGCCCCGGGTTTTGTGGAGGCCAGTTGCTTTGAGTCATGCAGGGGTGATGTGGATGGGCTGCCCGGTTTCAACTTTGTTGACCCAGCGGGCGAGGTGCGCCTTGGCTTCGGCGATGGAAACCGTGGTGGTGGTGGCGGCAGCCGCAGCGGTGTCGGACATGTCGCAGACCCTTTCATGACCCTCTGAAGGGTCATCCTACGCGATCAGATCCCCCCTTCCGCCGCCTCGCGCTGCAGCTCTTCCAGCGTCGGTCGCCGCGCCGGTTGCAGCCCCAGCCGCTGGCCCAGGGCGGCGGCGACCTGCGCGTAATAGCGGCTCGCCACGCGCCCGTCACCGGCTTCCACCTGAATCACCTTGAGCCGAGGAACCCCGGCCCATTCGGCCACGACCGCCTGCGTCAGGCCACGTTCGATGCGGGTCTGGCGCAGTGCGGCCCCCAGTGCAATCAGAGCGGTGGAGGTGTTCATGTATCGATTATCGAACAATGACCATGTCATGTATCGTAAACGACACCAAAACACCCGCCCTGCACCTCACTCCAGGCTGATGTTTGCCTTCTTCACCAGCACGTCATACACCTTCGACTTGGCGTCCACCCCGCGCTGGATCTCTTCGACGCTCCAGATGATCGGCTCGAAGGCGAAGGTGTCGAAGCGGGCCTTGATCTCCGGATCGGCGATGACCTTGGCCATGTCGGCGTTGATCTTGGCCCGGATCGCGGTGGGCAGACCCTTCGGCGCGGTCAGCACGACGAAGGCGTTCACGTCGAACCCGGCCGGTGCGCCCGCTTCGGCGGCGGTCGGCACGTCGGGCATCTGCGGCAAACGCTTGGTCGAGGCCACGGCGATGTAGCGCAGCTTGCCCGCCTTGTACGCGCCGGAACTCGACGGCAGCGTGCCCAGGCTCCACGCCACGTCGCCCGTGGCCACGGCGGGGAACAACTGGCTCACCTCGCGGTAAGGAACGTGCTGCATGCGGATGCCGGTCAATTCCTCCAGCAACTCGGCGCCGAGGTGGCCAGGGCTGCCGACCCCCCACGAACCGTAGGTGACCTTGCCCGGCTCGGCCTTGGCCGCGGCGATCAGATCCCCCATGTTCTTCCACTTCGATTCGGACCCCACCGCCACCAGGAAGGTGGTGCGGAAGATCGACGCCACCGGCTCGAAGTGCTTCACCGCGTCCACGCCGCGCTGCTTGTAGAGGTGCGGCACGGCGGCGAGGTGGTCGCTGTCGAGTTGCAGCAGCGAGTAGCCGTCCGGCGCAGCGCGCTTGACGGTGTCCATCGCGATGAAGCCGCCGCCGCCGGGGCGGTTTTCGACCATGACGCGCTGGTTCCAGAGCTTGCCGAGCTTCTCGGCGACGAGGCGCAGCGTGGCGTCCGGGCCGCTGCCGGGAGCGAAGGCGGTGAACAGCGACACCGGCTTGTTCGGGAAATCGGCGGCGGACTGTGCCACTGCGGGCAGGTGAGCGAAGGTGGCGGCACCGATCAGGGCGGCCAGGAAGGTCTTGCGTTGCATGGGTTTGTCTCCTCGGAATGGGGGGTGCCGGAATCAGCCAGCGTCCGGCTGGCGTGAAGGCGCGGCGCGCTGGAAGGCTTCCAGTGTCATGCAAGCGGCCTCGACCGCCGCGATGCAGGGCCAACGCGACAGATCGACCTTGAAGCGCCGCGCACCTTCGACCTGCGGCACGAGGTAGACATCCGCCAGCGTCGGCGCGCCGCCGAAGCAGAAATCGCCCCGCGCCGTGTCCGCCGCCAGCAGCGCCTCGATCGCGTCGAAGCCGTCCGCGATCCAGGTGCCGCACCAGGCGTTGATCGCCGCATCGTCCGCGCCGAAGCGGTGACGCAGGGCTTCGAGGATGCGCCGGTTGTTCACCGGGTGGATGTCGCAGCCGACGATCGCCGCCAGTGCCCGCACACGCGCCCGCGCTTCGGCGCCGGTCGGCAGCAGCGCCGGCGTCGGGTAACGCTCTTCCAGCCACTCGATGATCGCGGGCGACTGGGTCAGCACGGTGTCGTCGTCGAGCACCAGCGCCGGCACCAGCCCTTGCGGGTTGAGCGCCTTGAACTCGGCCTTCAGGTGCGCCTCGGTGCGCAGATCGACGGCGACGTACTCGGCGTCCAGCCCCTTCAGGTTCAGGGCGATGCGCAGGCGGTGCGAGGTGCCGCTGCGGAAAAAGTTGTAGAGCTTCACCCGACCGCTCCCGTCACTCGGCCGCGCCGATGGTCAGCGCCACCTCGCCCACGCCCGCCACCTGCCCGGTGATCCGGTCCCCGGCCACGACCGCGCCGACGCCTTCCGGGGTGCCGGTGTAGATCAGGTCACCGGGTTCGAGGTGATAGAACAGCGACAGGTCGGCGAGGATCTCGCGGATGTTCCAGATCAGCTTGTCCACGTCCGAAGACTGCTTGGTCACGCCGTTGACCTGCAGCGCGATCGCGCCCGACTCGATCACGACACCCGGCATCGGCACGACTTCGCTGCAGACCGAGCCTTGTTCGATGTCCTTGCCCAGATCCCACGGCCGGCCCTTGTCGCGGGCGACGAGCTGCAGGTCGCGGCGCGTCATGTCCAGCCCGCAGGCGTAGCCGTAGACCAGCTCATGCGCGTCCTCGGCGGCGACGCGGAAACCCGCCTTGCCGACGACGAGCACCAGTTCCATCTCGTAGTGGTAGTTCGACGTGCCGGGCGGGTAGGCGACGGTCGCGCCGCTGTCCACCAGCGTCTGCGGCGACTTGGTGAAGTAGAAGGCGCGCTCGACCGACTTGTCCACCGGGCGGCCCATCTCGATGGCGTGGGCGTGGTAGTTGCGGCCGACGCAGAAGATGCGGTTGATCGGCAGGCGGGTGTCCGAGCCGCGGATGGGCAGGGATTGGACGGCGGGCGGGTTCCAGAGGTAGTTCGTCATGGTGTTCAGTGCTTGGTAGCTTGGTATTCAGTGGTCAGGAGGGATTCAGGCGCGGACTTCGTAGACACCGAGCTTGCGGTGCAGCGGCGATTCGTCGGCCATGAAGAGGAAGGCAGGTTGGTCGGCGGACAGGTTGCGCAGCGTCACGCCCGTGTAGCCGGGGGCGCAGCAGGTGTCGGCCTCCAGCAGGGTGAAGGTGCGCGGCGTGTCGGTCTGCACGGCGACTTCGACCCCCGCGCCGCCTTCGATCAGGTGGAACACGCAGGCTGGCGAGCGGGCCGGCAGCGTCAGCGTCTGGCCGGGGCGCAGCATCTGGGCGTAGAAGCCGAGGATGTTTTCCGCGTCGTCACCGGTCTCGGGGTTGACGTAGGTGATCTGCACGTCGTCGAGCGCGGGCTGGTCGTCGGACAGGGCAATCAGCGCGGCGCGGGTGTCCACCCAGGGATAACGCAGCATCGGATACCGCTTGCCGCTGCGGCCGAACACGGTGCTGGGCGTGATCCCGGCGCGTCGGTAGGTGTTGTCGCCACGGCCCGGCTTGGTCTCCTGCCGCCCGCCGTTGAGGTGGTAGCTGACCTCCAGGTAGTAGGCCAGCGGCAGGTCCAGCACGTCGAGCCAGATCACCGGCTCGGTGCCGTCATGGCCGTGTTCGTGCCACAGCCCTGTAGGCGTCAGGATCAGGTCGCCACGCGACATCGGGCAGCGTTCGCCGTCCACCGTCGTCCAGGCGCCCTCCCCCTCGACCACCATGCGCACGGCGTTCGGCGTGTGGCGGTGCGACGGCGCCCATTCGCCGGGCAGCAGCAACTGCATCCCGAGGTACATCGCGCTGCTGGCCTGCATCTTCTCCAGCGTGTGGCCGGGGTTGGCGAGCACCAGCACGCGCCGCTCGGCCTTCTCGATCGGCGTCAGCTCGCCGGCTTGCAGCAGCAGCGGCTTGATCTGCGCGTAGGCCCAGTGCGTGGGCTGCGTCTGGCGGGTCGGGATCTTCGGCGGCAGCACGCCGCGCAGGCTCGGCCACAGCGGCACGAGGTTCTGGTCCCGCAGCGCCTGCACGTAGGCGGGCGGCAGGTCTTCGAGGCGGGCGAGTTGGGCGTCTTCCATGTGGTTCTCCTTGGGTTCAGCGTTGGGCGGTCAGCGTTTGGCCGCGTCGAGGCAGTTGCCGACGTTCCAGCCGTACAGCCACTCCATCGCGTCATAAAAACGTTCAGCCGACCGGCCGCGCCACAGGTCGTTGCGCACCAGCCGCTCGACGCCCTTGGCGTGGTAGATCCGGCCCATTTCGCGCGACGACAGCACGATGCGGGCGGTGCGGGCGACGCGGGCGCGCTGGTAGAGGTCGAGCGCCTGGGTCCAGTCGTTGCCGCATTCGCGCAGCGCCTCGCCCAGCGTCACGGCGTCTTCCATCGCCATGCAGGCGCCTTGGGCCATGTATTGCGTCGTGGGGTGGGCTGCGTCACCCAGCAGCGTGACGCGGCCGTAGCTCCACTGGCCAATCGGCTCGCGGTCGGCGGTGGCCCAGCGTTTCCACGACTTGGGCAGGTCGATCAACTGCCGCGCCTTCGGGCAGATGTTCTGGAAGTAGCTCTGCACCTCTTCCTTGCTGCCCTCGCGCACGCCCCAGGATTCCTGTTCGCGGCTGTGGAACGTCACGACGACGTTGTACTGCTCGCCGCCACGCAGCGGGTAATGCACGAGGTGGCAGTTCGGGCCGACCCAGATGGCCGCGGCGTTCCAGCGCAGCTCCTCCGGGAAATCG
>JAAFKB010000156.1 GCA_013299055.1 Sphaerotilus sp. | reverse complement strand
CTGGGCTGGGCATGGGATTCGATGTGTTCACAGGGGCGGCTCTCATTTCCTGCACGCACCGCGCACAGGTTCCGAGCCGTCCTTGCACTCGGTGATGATGGCGTCGGCCCTCTTGTCGAGCTTGTCGGGCTTGGCGGACGGGAGGCGCTGGGCCGCGCCGGACTCGGCAGGCGTGTACAGGAGCTTCTTCGCACCGCGGTCGCATGTGCCGACCACCCTGCCCGTCGAGGGGGCGCCGGCGTCGGCCACGGACACGCTGAAGGCCGTGACGCCCGCCGCGCGTATCCGCGCTTCCACGCCAGTCCGGAGTTCGTCGCAGGAAAACGCATGGCAGGCACTGGCCTGCAGCAGGGCGACGGTCGTGGCGATGGCGCCAAAGGTGGGGTGCAGTCTCATGGTGCGCGGATTCTGCTGCCTGCTGGCTCGGGCGGTGTGCCGTCCATGCAGGACGATTGCATGAATGCCTTGATTTCCGTCACCGGCAGAATTGCCGTGGTGAAACGTTTGAGTTTAGAGCGTGCCGACAACTGCCAAAGCTATTGATACGGCGCACGACGCGAGAGCCCCCAGCCAGTAACTTCGTACCATTGGATTGCGGCTGTAAATGTAGATCTGTAGGGGTAGCGACAAGGCACAGGCTACAGGCGCCATTATGTAAAGCGCCACGACGAGGACCATGCCTCCAAACTCGTTGAACTTCAATTTTGGATCGAGTTCTATCTGGGCCCAACCCAGCAACAGCGTGACGAGGACACAGACTAAGCGGGTTCAGCGAAGTTCTTGTGCGGAAAACATGCGGTGAGACGCTGGCAAGTCATTGATTTTCAACGATTTTTTGAGCGATGGCTAGATTTTATTGGACAAGAACTTCACTGATTCCGCTTATTGACTGGACAAGTAGGAATGCTGCGATGCGAAAGAACGAGCGCGTTGGAGTGTTGCCAAGAAATGCGCGCGTCGTGTTCTGCGGTGGCCTGCCGTTGGCGCTCCGCTTGAGCGAGGGGTTAGGCTCTTCTGACTGCATGACAGCGAGTCACTTTTGCCGAATTGCCTCAAGTGCTAGGTCAATGTCATCTGATTTACCCGGCTTGGCAATAAGTTTATCTAGCGCATCGCGGGTCATGTGCCGGTAGAGCATCTTGTTCCAGCGACGAATAAACTCCTCAGGTAAATTCATCGTGTTCTGGATGTTTCTCGCTCGCTGTATAGAGAGCGTGTGCGTATCGCCTCGTTGAAGCTGATACTGTGCCTCGGCGCGGGAATCTTGACGTAGCCAATAGCCAATCCACTCCTGTAGTAGTCTTCGGCCACTATCTCCATTCCGCAGCAGCATTGCCATCGCAAATTGATCCGCCATATCTTCTTCGTTAGAGCCGGGTTCTCCCCATCTATTTAGGAGTGAGTGCCCGTACTCATGAAGCAGGACAGCAACTAGAGCGCCAGTATTTCGCTGGAGGGACATGTCATGAATGAATTCCGAACACAATGTGATGTCGGCGGTTCGATTGCTAGAAAAGGCATTTGATTGCCCGCACGGTTTGACGAAAATATTGAAATCCGATCCTTCAAATGTTGCGATCAAAATCGCCTGTATATTCATGAAGCCGGCTCGAATTTTGGCGACTTCATCCGAAGACAGCGTCTTCCGTGTGACAACAGTAGCCCGGGTGTCCTTCTTTATGAGTGCTGCGTAGCTATTATCTAGGGCTAGATAATGTGCGCCATCAGAAGATACTTGCTCTCTAATTGAGAACGGAGTTCGACCCTTAATCTGACCACGACAAGGACTTTTCGGTTGGTACGTGCGAGCTTCTATCTCATTGAGCAGGCATGCAGTAATATCGTTGTAGACCTTATTCGTGGTTTCAATTTGAATCGCGACCTCATCCCCGGGCCTGAGGAGACCTACTGGGACAAGCTTAAACTGCGTTGGGCCAACAACCTCTTGAATTCGCGTGACGCCCTGGAAAACTGGATCAACTTCAACCGTGGCTGCGAATGCAGGCAAGACGGCAGCGATGGAGAGAGATAGCGCCAGTAGAGTGTGTCTCATCGTGTGTTCATTCACGTGTGGTACGCCGGAAGTGTAGTTTGAAGAGCCTAACGTTCGAGCTAAGCGGGCAACAACGGCAGGACGCCAGGCCCGGGCTGGCGAAAATTTACCGCGTACCGCCAGACCGGGCCTGGTGGCCTGCCGTTGGCGCTCCGCTTGAGCGAGGGGTTAGGTCGCACTCGGCACGCTGTGCAGCGCCTTCCGATTCTCGGCGCTAATAGAGCGTGTTGTTGGCCATGTTTTGCCAAAGCAACTTTCTATCAAGTGGCACGCCGTTGTGTATTACTTCGCCGAAGGTATTGTCGACAACTCGCCGGCGTCCTTCAATCGTTCCCTCATAGACGTGGACATGGATTCCCTTCTCCTGAGGTCGGTTTGCTGTCCACACCACGGCTGGTGTAGATGACCAAACTTCAAAGTCCCTTCCTTCGTAGTCGTCGAGATTGATCGATCTTTCAGGAATGACATACGTGTTGCTGTTGTTGAACTGGTCGTGTAGAGGCTTGAGCGGTGTTGAAACTATCTTCCCCTCGCTCCACACGCTGTCATTTCCGCAGTTGCCGCAGAAGTGTTTGGCGTGCGGCGTCCTTGCGAAACTGCCAAGATCTAAGTGAGGGTATCCGCACCTCTTGCATGTCACGCATGACATTTCACGAGCTTCTTCCAGTGAGCTTACAAATTCGAATGCGGCTGGGGGTGTCACCTGAATCTGAGTGATCGCATTACTCGCGAACAAGCCCAGATCTTGGTTGTAAGAGCAAACGATTGCGTCAAAGTCTCTATCCAGAAGCTTCTTCTCCGCCCCCGAGAATCGCTTGTGAATGTGAATCTTAGGCGCTCTAGGCACAATTGGTCTTGAAGACATCGCTGGCGGCAATGAACACCAGATGCCAATCTCTTCGTACTCATTAAACTCAACCACCATAGGATCGACGAGATAGTTCATCTCGGTCAAGTGGTTGCTACAGGTTACCTCTCCAGACGGCGGTAGTGCGGCAATGTCTGCAATGGTACCCCAATGCATTTGGTGCGTTTTGCAATACCAGCGCTTGGCCCCGTTTCTGAACTTTCCGCACGGCACGATATGGCACGGAAGAATTGCATTACCTCCCGCCTTGCCGTCGAAGCTCCCGAATACTTCTTCTGAACTAACCGCGATGTTTCCAATGGTTGTGCCAGGTGCCCAACACACTGCGGAAGCAACCGAGTGAGTCTCGGCCTGCGGCGCCAAGTCTTCTTCGTCGGAGTGTTTGCGAACGAAATGCTTCTTCGCCATCCCGGTTCCGGGATTCGACCATTCGCATTCCCAGACCTCAACGCGGCCGGTCTCTGAGTTCAGTCGTCGTGAAAAGAACATGGGCAGCCCTGTTTGTTCGCTCGATTATCGCACCTGCTCTCCATGTGCGCGAAGGGCGGCGGTTGTGGGGCCTAACGTAATTTAGACCTCACGGCCCTGCTGTCTAACTTAGCTCGTGCCGCCTAACTCAGAGCGAGGACCGCCCGCAAGTCGTTGTCGGCATTGATTTTTTTCTGCGGCGTGACGCATAACTTCCCCCTAAATGGACCGTGAAACCCTGCACCGAGGTGAGCACCGCAGCGCAGGCACCAGCATAAACGCCGACCCGGCTTGCGTCCATCGGAACGTGCCTGAACGCATGGCCTCTCCCCCTTCAGAGCGATTGACGCCCGCAGCCCACGCGCCAGACTGCCAGCATGAACCACCCTCCTCGCCGCATCCCGTCGGCTGATCGTCCATCCCTTCAATCGAAACGGCTGCTCGACCAACTGCGCGAACGCATCCGGTACCTGCACTACAGCTTGAAGACCGAAGAGGCTTATCTGTTCTGGAGTCGGGCCTACATCCGATTCCACGGCGTGCGCCACCCCAAGGACATGGGCGCCACCGAAGTCGAGGCGTTCCTGACCCACCTGACCAATGCACGGCGGGTTTCCGTCTCGACGCACAAGCAGGCGCTGTCGGCGCTGCTGTTCCTGTACCGCGAGGTCATCGGGGTCGATCTACCGTGGATGAGCATGTGCTCAAGATGGCCGCCGGCACAACGCGCAGCCCGCTGGATGCGCTGCTGGCAGCCTGAACTTGCCGGTATCAGCCGATCCGCCCGATCAGCAGATACTCCATCAGCGCCTTCTGCACATGCATCCGGTTCTCGGCCTCGTCCCAGACCACCGACTGCGGCCCGTCGATGACATCCGCCGCCACTTCCTCGCCGCGGTGCGCGGGCAGGCAGTGCATGAACAGCGCGTCCGGCCGGGCCTGCGCCATCATCCCGGTGTCCACGCACCAATCAGCGAACGCCGTCTTGCGCGCCTCGTTCTCGGCCTCGTAGCCCATGCTGGTCCACACATCCGTCGTCACCAGATCGGCGCCCAGGCAGGCGTCCCGCGGGTTGTCGAAGACCTTGTAGCAGTCGGTCGAGCGAATCCCGGCCACCTTCGGATCGACTTCGTAGCCGCCCGGCGTGCTCACATGCACCGTGAAGCCGAGGATCTCCGCCGCCTGCAGCCAGGTGTTGGCCATGTTGTTGCCATCGCCGACCCAGGCCACGACCTTGCCCTTCAGGCTGTTCATGTCGTAGCCGTCCGCCCCGACCGGCGCCCGGTGTTCAAGGTAGGTGAACAGGTCGGCCAGGATCTGGCAGGGGTGGAACTCGTTGGTCAGCCCGTTGATGACCGGCACGCGGCTGTGCGCGGCAAACGCCTCGATCTTGGTCTGCTCGAAGGTGCGGATCATCACCAGATCGACCATGCGGCTGATGACCCGCGCCGAGTCCTCGATCGGCTCGCTGCGGCCCAACTGGCTGCCGTCGGTGGTCAGGTGGACGACCGAGCCGCCCATCTGGTACATGCCGGCCTCGAAGCTCACGCGGGTGCGCGTGCTCGCCTTCTCGAAGATCATCGCCAGCGTGCGGTCGGCCAGCGGCTGGTAACGCTCGTAGTTCTTGAAGCGCCGCTTGATGATGCGGGCGCGCTCGAACAGGTAGCTGTATTCCTCGGCCCGCAGATCCTTGAATTGCAGATAGTGCTTCATGAGACTCATGCCTGGTTTCATGGGACGAAGGGGCCGCATCACGCGGAAAGAAACGTCTTGATGATCGGACAGAGGATGCTGACGATCTCGTCGGCCTCCGCAGCGGTGAGGATCAGCGGCGGCACGAGGCGGATCACGCGGTCGGCCGTGACGCTGAGCAGCAAACCAGCCTCCATCGCCCGCGTCAGGATCTCGCCGCAGTTCCGATCCAGCTCGATGCCGATCATCAGCCCGTAGCCGCGCACCTCGGTGACGCCGGCCACGCCTTCGAGTTCGCGCAGCAGGGTGGCCTTCAGGTGGGCGCCGACGGTGGCGGCGTTTTCCATCAGGCCGTCCTCTTCCATGATCCGCAGCGTCTCGACCCCGGCGCGCATCGACAGCGGGTTGCCGCCAAACGTCGTGCCGTGGTTGCCCGGCTGGAAGATCTTCGCCGCGCGCGGCCCGCAGACCACCGCACCGATCGGCACGCCCGAGCCGAGGCCCTTGGCCAGCGGCATCACGTCCGGCTTGATCCCCGCCCACTGG
>JAAFKB010000155.1 GCA_013299055.1 Sphaerotilus sp. | reverse complement strand
AGATCCTGGTCGAGCAGCTCGCCGTGTTCGCGCAGCTCGAAGGCAACGACCTGGCCGGCATCGTCGAACCTGCACCGCGTGCGCAGCACTTCGATCCGATCCTGCTGCGTCCGGTCGATGAGCTGGAACTGACCGTGCGTTCGGCGAATTGCCTGAAGGCCGAGAACATCTACTACATCGGCGACCTGATCCAGCGCACCGAGACCGAGCTGCTGAAGACGCCGAACCTGGGCCGCAAGTCGCTCAACGAGATCAAGGAAGTCCTCGCCTCGCGTGGCCTGACCCTGGGTGCTCGTCTGGAAAACTGGCCGCCGCAAGGTCTCGACAAGCGTTGAACGCTGAGCACCTGTTGAATGCAACACCCCGCACGCTTTGAACGTGCAACCGGCGGTACCTGATCCGGCCGTCGGCAATTGAACCAAACAAGGAATTCCCATGCGCCACGGTAACGGCCTCCGCAAACTCAACCGCACCTCGTCGCACCGCCTGGCGATGCTGCGCAACATGGCCAACTCGCTGATCCAGCACGAAGCCATCAAGACCACGGTTCCCAAGGCCAAGGAACTGCGCCGCGTCGTCGAGCCCCTGATCACCCTGGGCAAGACCCCGACGCTGGCCAACAAGCGCCTGGCGTTCGACCGCCTGCGCGACCGCGACAATGTCGTCAAGCTGTTCGCCGTGCTCGGCCCGCGTTATGCAGCGCGCCCGGGCGGCTACTCGCGCATCCTGAAGATGGGCTTCCGCGTGGGTGACAATGCACCGATGGCGTTCGTCGAGCTGGTCGATCGTCCTGATGCGGACGCTGCAGCGGTTGACGCCGCTGAGTAATCGCGCTATAGTCTAAGTCTCAGTCGCGGGGTGGAGCAGTCTGGTAGCTCGTTGGGCTCATAACCCAAAGGTCGCAGGTTCAAATCCTGTCCCCGCAACCAAAAAGATTTAGACCGCTTGAACAAAACACCAGAGTTGTTCAAGCCAGCAGTAAATTTCTACAGTTTCAGTCGCGGGGTGGAGCAGTCTGGTAGCTCGTTGGGCTCATAACCCAAAGGTCGCAGGTTCAAATCCTGTCCCCGCAACCAAGCACTCAAAAGCCAACTCATCGAGTTGGCTTTTTTGTTTGGGCGAACGAAATGGCGCTGTTTCAGTCTCGGATGAACACCGTGACCAGCGGGTCCGGACCGACCTGCCGGCTCCAGTGGCCGTGGCGTGCCGCGTCGAAGGTGTCGCCGGCTGGCAGCACATCGGCCGAATAGAAATGCTCCCCTGGCGAGAACACGCGCGACGTGCCGTCCTGCAGGCCGATCTCCATCTGGCCACCGAGGATGAAGACCCACTGCGGGTTCTCGGTGCAGTGGAACTCGCTGCGAAAGCCGACCGGGCTGTGCCGCAGTTGGTAGCCGCCGCTGGACCGCAGGGGTGACAGGCGTGCGGCGGGCTTGCCTTCGGTGAGGGCGATCGACTCCTCGCGGAAGCGGGCGCGGCCGTCGGTGTCGGTGAACAGGATGGTTTGGGTGAACGTGTTCATGCCGCATTGTCCCCTTTCGGCGCGAGCGTTACCTGCACGCCCTGTCCATCCGGCAGCGCGTGCGTGTCGATCTGCACCGGCAGGAAACGCATGATGGTCTGGAAGTTGGTGGCCGCGTGCAGGCTCACGTCGGTGCCCGTGTAGCGCGCCGACCGCCCGCTGCACCACACGGCCAGCGCCAGCGGCAGCACCCACTGGTCGGTCAGGTACGGCCCGAGTGCGGCGGTGCTGCCGAGGTAGTGTTTCACCTGGCGGGCGACATCCTTGGCCACAGCCTCCGCGCTGCGCGTCTTCTGGCCGAGGCTGCAGAACACCTCGGTGACGTGTTCATGGCGCAGTGTGGCCAGCAGCGCGTTGCCCGGGCCTTCGTTCTGGCGCGTGACAGGGATGGCCGAGTGGTCTAGCGCCCAGCCAAGCTGCTCGCGCAACACCTCCAGCTCGCGCTCGGCGATGCTGCGCTTGAGGCCCGGGATGAGGCACTCGGCATGTTCACCCAGCAGGGCGCCGCGTTCGGTCAGGTCGAACGGTTGCAGTCCGTCCACACCGGCCGGGTGCAACTCGGCTTCGATCTCGCCCCCGCCGCCGGGGTAGAAGCCGCATCGCCGCAGCCGCAGGTCGGCCTTCACCCCGAGCCGCCGCACCAGCGGCGCGTAGGCCCGCTCGACAAAATGAAAGCTCGGCGCCATCGGGTTGTGCGTGCCGCCCTGCAGCGTGAGGCGGGCGGGGGCGTCGGCCAGCAGCAGCGCGGGCCAGACGGTCTGCAGCACCAGCATCACGCTGCCGGCCGTGCCCACGCTGAACTGGTGCTCGCCGCCACGCACCGGGCCAGGGGTGAAGCGCAGCGTCTGCGAGCCGGGCGTGGCGCCTTCGACCTGTGCGCCGCTGATCGCCTGCGCGGCCGTCACGCAGGTCAGGTGCTGGCGCATCAAGCCCGGTTTCGGGCGGCGGGCGCGGATCTGGTCGAGCAGGATCGGCTGGCCGGTCACCATGGACAGCGCGAGCGAGGTGCGCAGGATCTGGCCGCCGCCTTCGCCTTGAGAGGCATCGATGTGGATCATGGGGGTCTCATCCTTTGACGCACACGACCTGCTTCAGCACATAAACCACCTCCACCAGATCCCCCTGCGCCGCCATCACCGCATCGATGTCCTTGTACGCCATCGGAATCTCGTCGATCACGTCCTCGTCCTTGCGGCACTCGACACCCTTGGTCGCCGCGATCTGGTCGGCCACGGTGTAGAGCTTCCTGGCCTTGGTGCGGCTCATCACGCGGCCCGCGCCGTGACTGCAGCTCTCGAAGCTTTCCGGGTTGCCCTTCCCGCGCACGATGTACGAGCGCGCGCCCATGCTCCCCGGGATGATCCCCAGCTCGCCCTTCTTCGCGCTCACCGCGCCCTTGCGGGTCACGAACACGTCTTCGCCGAAATGTGTCTCGCGCTGCACGTAGTTGTGGTGGCAGTTCACCGCTTCCAGGTGCGTCTCGAACGGCTTGGCGATCACCTGGCGAGCCGCGCCGATCACGCGCTGCATCATCACCTCGCGGTTGGCGCGGGCGAATTTCTGCGCCCAACCGACCGCGCGCACGTAGTCGCCGAAATACTGCGAACCCTCCTCGAAGTACGCCAGATCCTTGTCCGGCAGATGCACGTCGTTGCGCATCGCGTCTTCCTTGGCCAGCTCGATGAAGCGCGTCCCGATCGCGTTGCCCACCCCGCGCGAGCCGGAGTGCAGCATGAACCACACCGCGCCCGCCTCGTCCAGGCAGACCTCGATGAAGTGGTTCCCCGTTCCCAGGGTGCCCATGTGCTTGCGGTTGTTGGTGTTCTTCAGCTTCGGGTAGTCGCTGCAGATCGCGTCGAACTCGTCCACCAGCCCCGCCCACGCCGCGTCCGCTTCATCAGGCGGTGTTTCCCAGGCGCCCTGGTCGCGGCCACGGTGCTGCGGATTGCGGCCATGCGGCACGGCCTTCTCGATCGCCGCCCGCAGCGGCCCGAGGTTGTCCGGCAGGTCGGCGGCTTGCAGCGTCGTCTTGCACGCCATCATCCCGCAGCCGATGTCCACGCCGACGGCGGCCGGGATGATCGCCTTGAACGTCGGGATCACCGAGCCGATCGTGGCGCCGAGGCCGAAATGCACATCGGGCATCGCCGCCACGTGCCTGAACACGATGGGCAGGCGGGCGGTGTTGGTGAGTTGCTGGAGCGCGCCATCGTCGATCGGGACGCCTCGAGTCCACATCTTGATGGGCACGCCGCCGGGCACGTCGTGCTGCTCATGAGAAGGTTGCTGGGCTTGCATGGTGAGGGCTTTGTGTGAGGGGTCTTGTGTGAGGGGTTCTGTGGGGATCAGTTCATCTTGTGTGTACTGGTGTGCAAGGTCATGGGCATGTCGGCCCCTGCTGCTGCGGAGGTGGGATGAGGTGGCCGTACAGGGCGAAATGCTCTTTCCTTGCGGCTTGATACAGCACTTCGATGGAATCGAACCCTGGCGGCAGCACCCAGTCACTGCGTTCGATGTCGAAATTTTCCCGCGCATCCTCCAGCGCCTCCTGCAGACTGAAGTGGATGCTGTCGCCCTCCACCTTGCTGGACGCCAAGTCGTCGTAGGCCACCACCAGGCAGAGATCGTCTTCTGGTGCATTCGACAGCAGCGGGACGATTTCCAACGCATCCAGCGGGTACTCATCGGACTCACCTTGACCATAGGGGCGAGGCTTCTTGCTGGTCACCAGGCGCAGCAACGGAGCATGTTTTGTGGTGTTCATGCGTGGAGCGGTTTGCAAGTGATGTGCCAGCAGAATCCATTGGAGATGAGTTGACGGGCATCGCCACGCAAGTCATTGTTTTTAAACAAATTATTTTTTTAAAGATAGTGCTCCCGCACTGACTGTCAGCGATTGATCTCTAAATTGATAGAATTCAAGCTAGTAAATTAGCCAATAAAAATACCAGTTTCTCCAGAAACACCATGCCAAAGACGCCGCAGCCACCGCAGACGCCCCATGCCAGCCAGAAAACCGTCGTCATCGGCTTCCTCGGCACCCAGCTCGACGGCGGGCAGGGCGCCGGCCGCTGGGAGAAATGGCGCCCGACCGTCTCGCTGACGCAGCACGAGGACTTGGTGGTCGATCGGCTGGAGCTGCTCTACACGAAGCAGCACCTGCGGCTGGCCGAGCTGGTCCAGGCCGACATCGGGGCCGTGTCACCCGAAACCACGGTGAACCTCGTGCCGCTGGAGATCGGCGACCCCTGGGACTTTGGCGAGGTCTACGGCGCGCTCTACGACTGGTCGCGCGACTACCCCTTCGACCCCGAGCGCGAGCGGTATTGGGCGCACATCACCACGGGCACCCACGTCGCGCAGATCTGCCTGTTCCTGCTGGTCGAGGCGCGGTTCCTGCCCGGCGTGCTGCTGCAGACCGCGCCCCCGAAGCGCCAGCGCCACGGCCAGCCGGGCGAGTACGCGCTGATCGACCTCGACCTGTCGCGCTACGACGTGCTGGCGCAGCGGTTCAGCCAGGCGCAGGGTGACGCGGTGAGTTTCCTGAAAAGCGGCATCGCCACCCGCAACGCCCGCTTCAATGCGCTGATCGACGAGATCGAGCGCGTGGCGGTGCGCTCGAAGGCGCCGGTCCTGCTCACCGGGCCGACGGGCGCGGGCAAGTCGCACCTGGCGCGGCGCATGTTCGAGCTGAAGAAATCACGCCACCAGGTCAGCGGCGCTTTCGTCGAGGTCAACTGCGCGACGCTGCAGGGCGACGGCGCGGCGTCTGCGCTGTTCGGCCACCAGAAGGGCGCGTTCACCGGGGCGGCCACGGCGCGGGCCGGCTTGCTGCGGACGGCGCACGAGGGCGTGCTGTTCCTCGACGAGATCGGCGAACTCGGGCCGGACGAACAGGCGATGCTGCTCAAGGCGGTGGAGGAAAAGCGGTTCTACCCGGTGGGTGCGGACCGCGAGGTGGGCAGCGACTTCCAGCTCATCGCCGGCACGCACCGCGACCTGCGCGCCGACGTGGCGGCGGGGCGCTTCCGCGAAGACCTGTTCGCGCGCATCAACCTGTGGAGCTACCCCCTGCCGGGGTTGACCGAGCGGCCGGAGGACATCGAGCCGAACGTGGACCACCTGCTG
>JAAFKB010000154.1 GCA_013299055.1 Sphaerotilus sp. | reverse complement strand
TCGGCGCCAGCACGTAGCCCCGCTCGGCGTCCAGCAGTGGCTGGCGCAGCGTGACCGGGGCGCGGTAGTGCTGGTGGTAGCCGCGCTTGAGGAACAGCGGGAAGCGGTAGCCCAGCGTGCGGATCAGCCCGTCCGCCCAGGGGCCGAGCGCGAGGACAGCCTGTGCGGCCTCCACGCGGCCGGCGTCGGTCTGCACCGTCCAGGCGGCGCCCGCGCGTTGCAAGGTGGCCGCGTCGCCGGTCAGCACCCGCCCGCCGCGTGCGACGAAGAGCGCGGCATAGCGTTGCACCAGCGCGCCGGGGTTGCGCACCGCCCAGGGATCGAGCCAATGCACGGCCCCCGCCAGCGTCTGGCGCAGCGCGGGTTCGGCCTGCGCCAGCGCCGCGCCGTCCTCGACCCGGTGCCGCACGCCGAAGTTCGCTTCCAGCGCCTGCGCCCGCCGAACGCCCTCGTCGAAGGCCCGCGCCGTGCGGAAGCCGAAGCGGAATCCCTCGCGGACCACCAGATCCTCCGCCCCGGCGGCGGCGATCAGCGGCGCGTGTTCGGCGATGGCGTGGGCGATCAGGCGGCTGTAGTGCTGCGTCGCCAGGGCGTGGGCCTGCGGGTGGGAGTTCCGGAAATACCGCAGCAGCGGCCCCGCCATCTGCCACAGGCCGCGCAGATGCCAATGCACCTCGGCCCCGCGCCCAAGCGCGACATTCAGCAGGAACCCGGCGTCACGCGGAAACGCATACGGCTCGACCGACTCGCCCTGGATCAGCCCGGCGTTGCCGTAGGAGGTTTCCTGTCCGGGCGGGCGGCGGTCCACCAGCGCCACGTCGAAGCCGCGTTGCTGGAGGTGCAGCGCGGTGCAGGTGCCGACCATGCCGGCGCCGAGGACGAGGATGGGCGTTCCCATGGCTGACCTCAAACCGCCGTGCGCGTGTCGGTGACCAGACCACCCGGATGCCCCGCCCCGTCGGGGTACAGCGGCGGGTGGGTGACGATGCTGCGCAGTGCTGGCCGTGGGGTCTCCAGCGCGGTGAAATCCGGACGCGGACGGGCCAGCGCGGCATGACCGGCGAAGTGCCGCTCGAACGCCGCCGCCATCGCCAGCAGGCGGCCGTCCTGGTGCAGTGGCCCGACGAGCTGCAGCCCGAACGGCATCCCCGCCTCGTCCCGCCCGCAGGGCAGCGACAGCGCCGGGTTGGTCGCCAGCGTCACCAGGTAGGTCAGGCTCAGCCACTCGTAGTAGTGGCGCTGCGGCTGGCCGTCGATGACCTCGGCGTGCGGCTGCGTCCAGGGGAAAGGGGAAACGGGCGTGACTGGTGCGAGGATCAGGTCATACCGCTCGAAGGCCGACTGGAACTGCCGCAGGAGGCGGGTCTGCTCCAAGTGTGCCCAGGCGCGGTCGGCCAGGGTGATGCGGGCGGCCATCTCGACGTTGGCGCGGACTTGCGGGCTGAGGGTCTCGGGTTGGGTCCGGGCCACTTCCTCGAAAGCCGCGACAAAGCTTTCCGCCCGCAGCACGTCGAAGCAGCGGTGCCCGTCCTGCAGCGCCCAGTCCAGCGGCTCGCAGACGGCCACTTCACGCTCGATGGCCGCGATGCGCTGGAGGAAGGTCCGGCGGATCATCGGGTCCACCGCGCAGGCGCCGAAGTCTTCGGTGTAGGCCACCCGCAGACCGCGCAGATCCATCTCCGGCACCGGCCACACCGGGGCGTGGCGGACCCCCAGGCTCAGCGGGTCCATCGGATGCGGCCCCATGCTGGCCTGCAGCAGGAAGGCGGTGTCGGCCACGTCGCGCCCCATCGGCCCCAGCACCGAGATCGCGGACCAGCCCAGCGGGCGCTGGTCGTTGGCGATCAGGCCGGGCGAGGGGCGCAGGCCGACGACGCCGCACAGCGCCGACGGAATCCGCAGCGAGCCGCCCGTGTCCGAGCCGGTACACAGCGGCAGCAGGTCGGTGGCCAGCGCGGCGGCCGATCCTCCCGACGAGCCGCCCGCGTTGAGCGTCGGGTCGAAGGGGTTGCCCGTGGCGCCCCAGACCGGGTTGCGGGTGTTGGCGCCGGCACCCATGTCGGGCGTGTTGGTCTTGGCGGTGACGATGGCGCCGGCCTCGCGCAGCCGGGCGACCAGCGACACGTCGGCCGTCGGCACATGGCCGCGCAGCCGGACGTTGCCGCTGGTGGTGAGCAGGCCGGCGGTGGCCTGCAGATCCTTGACGCCCAGCGGCAGGCCGTGCAGCGCGGGCAGCGGCGCGCCCCGCATGACGTGGTCCTCGGCCACCCGCGCCGCCTGCAAGGCCCGCTCGAAGTCGGTCGCACAGAGCGCGTTGACCGCCGGATTGAACCGCTCGATCCGCGCGATGCAGGCCCGCATCAGCTCCAGCGGCGACACCTGCCGCTCGCCGATCAGCCGCCGCAGCGCGACCGCCCCCAGTTCCGGCAGCGAGGTCTGTGCATCCGGCATGGCGCTCACTCCACCGGGATGTTGGCGCGGTGGACGTAGGCGCGCAGCAGCGGCAGCTCCTGCGCGACCCGTGTGTCGTAGACCGTGCCGGGCTGGTGGAGCACGTCCAGACCCGCTTGCACCAGATCGGCCTTGGTCGCGGGGTCGTTCACGCTGTCCTTGAGCGCCTGGGCCAGCTTGCTGCGCACGTCCGCCGGCAGGCCGCGTCGGGTGACGACCGCGATCCAGGGAACCATCTCGTAACTCGGAAAGCCGGCTTCGGCCACGGTCGGCACCTGCGGCATCTGCGGCGAGCGCCGGAGCGTCGTCACGGCGATGGGCTTGACCTTGCCCGCGGCGATCTGGGGCTGGGCGGCCACGGTGGTGTCGATGCTCAGGGGAATCTGGCCGCCGATGAGGTCGGTCATGGCGGGTGCGCTGCCGCGGTAGGCGACATGGACGAGGTTCGCGCCGGTCATGACCTTGAACATCTCGCCGGCCAGGTGGGCGGACGTGCCGACGCCGAAGGAGCCGTAGCTCAGGCCCTTGGGGGTGCGCTTGGCCAGCTCCAGCAGTTCCTTGACGTTGTTCGCCGCGACGCCGGGATGGGCGAGCAGGACCAGTGGGGAGCTGCCGATCAGGCCGATGGACTCGAAATCCTGCTGCGGGTCGTAGGGCAGGGTCTTCTTGAGCGCCGGGTTGACGGTGAACGTGGTGTTCGAGGAGATCAGCAGGGTGTAGCCGTCCGGCGCAGACCGGGCCAAGGCGGTCGCGCCGATGGCGGTGCCGGCGCCGGCCTTGTTCTCGACGACGACCGTCTGCCCGAGTCGCTGTCCCAGCGGGCCGGCCAGCTTGCGGGCGATGATGTCCGTGGCGCCGCCGGGCGGGTAGGGCACCACCAGGGTGACGGGCTTGTCGGGGTAGGCCGCCAGGGCGGTCTGGGCGAGCAGGCTGGTACCCAGCAGCGCCAGGGTCGGCAGGATCTTGTGGGTCCAGGTCATCCACGTCATCACGTCAGCTCCTCGGGGTAAAACGGCTGCAGGGACTGCAGAGATTGCAAGTAATGCGACAGCACCCGCAACTGGGGCGCGATGGTGTCGGGGGGTGAAAACGGCGCCGCCAGCCCCAGCCCGCGCAGCGCGGACAGCACGAACTGCGCCCGCGCCGCCGCTTCGGGGCCGTGGCCCAGCTCGGGGAAGGACTGGACCATGCGCTGCTCCAGCGTGGTGGCGAGCTGGGCGCGCTGGGCGTGGATGTGCGCCACCATGCGCGTGTCCTCGCGGGCCGCGAGGTAGGCCGACCAGGCCACGGCGAAACGGGGCTGGCCGTACAGCCGCACCCAGGCGTGCTGCACGAAGTGCTCGGCCCGCTGCGGCAGCGGCCAGTGGGCGGGGGGCCAGAAATCGCTGCCGCCTTCGAGCTGGCCGATGAGGCGGGTGATGACCTCCAGCATCAGCGTGGCCTTGGAGGCGAAGTGGTGCTGCACCGCGCCGGAGGTCATGCCGGCGGCCCGCGCCACCTCATGCACCGACCACTGCCCGTGGCCCTTGGCGTCCATCAGGGCGATGGCCGCGTCGAGCAGGCGCTCGCGGGTCTGCTCGCTGCGGAGTTGGTGCAGGGTGGTGGGCACGGGGGATGTGGGTTAGCGTGGGGGTGGGGGTAGGGGCGAATGCATTATGGGTGTAATGCAATTGGGGTGGGGGTTGGGGCTAACCCGGGATGGGGCGAGGCGGATGGGCTACTAGAAACAGTGGCGCTGGGCATGCACCAAGATCCGCCACATGGTGAATCTCGGCGTGGCGCTCAAGGCCGCCATCCAGCATGGCGTCAGCAGCCTGAGTTATGGCGCATGGCGCGAACCCCCGTCACCCAGCAGGCCATGTCCAATGCTTGGCTCAAGGAAGAGGGCTTGCTCAGCGTCAAAGACCTGTGGTGCAAGGCTCAAGGGTATTCGGCTTGACATCGAAAACCTCGTCGTGCGAGCCAACTTGTTGAACCGCCCACTGCGGACCCGCACGGTGGGTGGTGTGGGGGCCAGGGCGATCGCATCTAAATTGACACCATTTGACCGAGGATGAGCGACGTTGACATCATTTTTCTAGACAGTGTTTGACGGACGCACCTCAGAACAGCCATCTGACAGTTCTTGAAGGCTGAATTGATGCGTTTGGCAACAAAACGCTCGAAGCCTCCGCGTAGATTGTCGTCGGCATGGCATATGGGAGACATTTAGATGCGATCGCCCTGGTGTGGGGGCTGGGAGCTAGATACTCCCGGCTACCCGATTAGGCTCGGGCGCGAAGGCAGGGTGTTGCACTTCATTTGTGAATCTGCGCTACGCGCCGATATGTGATATGCAGCCGACATTCTTTGCGCCTTGAAACCCTGCCTGCAGCAGAGTGTTGTACCCGTTATCGTAGGCTGGAGGTGGAAACAAGCTGTGTGTGCTGAGGGCAGTGCTGTTGCCAAGCCATTCAAGCGCGTCTGCCAGATCAATTTCTAAAATGCCGCGTATTTGCGCACCATATTCAAGGGGGCGTTGCGTATGATTTCCTTTCATGCGCATTAAAATCCCATGCTGAGCGTGCGGCCTCACGAAAACTGAAGGAGCAGCAATTCTTAGGTCAATAAGCTCTGTATTTGCCCCAATATATAATCCTGGGCGAGTTGGGTCTGGTGCAGCAGCGTCAGCCGCAATCAATAAAATGTATACTTTGCCAGTGGCGTCAATGCGAGGAATGCGACGTTCAAAGTGAAGGTACTCGCTGCAAGGGCCAGCAGCGCGAGCGTTATGGCAGGCAAACCAAAGGGCGACCCAAATATTGTCGACAAGGTCAATCCATGTTGTCTTTAGCCCGTAGTGCTGGAGGAGTGCTTCATGCGCATACGCAGCAGTCGAGTTCAGTGGTCTAGAAAATTGACTGATTGCCTTATTTATGCGCTGAACGGCGCTTGACTCAGCTCTCTTTGTTGTGATTCCTCTAAAGGCTGTAGGCGGCAAGTTTGGGTAGAGCTTCGATTCCCCTCGAAAAAAAACCATCTCTGACCGTGTGCTTCCGTGTACGTGTTTTAAATATCCCGCAGCTTGAATTAAGGTGTGGGTGTCTTTGACGGGAAATACGATTTGGCCTTCAGGTGTTCTGATGGCCATGGATCCTCGAATGTTTAATCTGCTTAGAGCGTGTTATTGACTCGCGGTTGATGGTGACAGGAGCGCCCTTACATAGGAGTGATGAGCAGGAAACCGTACCCCAGCGACATCAGCGACGAAGAGTGGAACTTCGTGGCGCCTTACCTGACG
>JAAFKB010000153.1 GCA_013299055.1 Sphaerotilus sp. | reverse complement strand
TGACGAAGCCCTGGATGTCGGCCTCGGTGATGCGGCCCTTGGGACCGGAGCCCTTGACCTCGGCCAGCGGCACGCCCAGTTCGCGGGCGAACTTGCGCATCGACGGCGAGGCGTGCGGCAGGTTGAGTGCCGGGGCGGTCGGGTCATGCGCAGGCACGGCCGCAGCAGCCGGAGCCGCCACAGGAGCCGCGGCCGCAACCGGTGCCGGAGCAGCCACCACCGCAGGCGCCGCAGCCGGTGCGGGTGCAGCGGCAGCCGGAGCCGCGACAGCCCCCGCCACGCCTTCCAGCACCACGACCAGCGACCCCTTCTTCACCTTGTCACCGAGCCCGACCTTCAGCTCTTTCACGACGCCAGCGTGCGACGACGGAATCTCCATCGACGCCTTGTCCGACTCGACCGTGATCAGGCTCTGCTCGGCCGCAACGGTGTCGCCGACCTTGACCAGCAGCTCGATGACGGCCACTTCGTCGAAGTCGCCGATGTCCGGCACGAACACCTCGACCGGGCCAGCCGCCGCCACGGCCGGAGCGGGTGCCGGCGCAGCGACCGGGGCGGCCACAGGTGCCGCAGCAGGCGCTGCCGCCACCGGCGCGGGAGCCAGCGCAGCAGCAGCCGCCCCGGCCACCTCCAGCATCACCACGACCGTGCCCTCGTTGATCTTGTCGCCAAGCGCAACCTTCAGCTCTTTCACCACGCCCGCGTGCGACGACGGAATCTCCATCGACGCCTTGTCCGACTCGACCGTCAGCAGGCTCTGTTCCGCCTTGATGGTGTCACCCACCTTGACGAGCACCTCGATGATCGCCACGTCCTTGAAGTCGCCGATGTCCGGGACTTTCACTTCGATCAATGCCATGTTGTGTCTCCGTGTGCTGCTGGGGGGTCAGGCGTACAGCGGGTTGATCTTGTCGGCCTTGATGCCGTACTTGGCGATCGCGTCCGCCACCTTCGACACCGGCACCGTGCCTTCATCGGCCAGCGCACGCAGCGCGGCGACGACGATGTAGTGGCGGTTGATCTCGAAGTGCTCGCGCAGCTTGCTACGGAAGTCGCTGCGACCGAAACCGTCCGTGCCCAGCACCTTGTAGGCGCGACCTTGCGGGATGAAGGCGCGGATCTGCTCGGCGTAGGCCTTCATGTAGTCGGTCGAGGCGATGACCGGGCCGGCGTGCGGCTGCAGTTGCTGCGTGACGAACGGGACTTGCGCCGGCTCCATCGGGTGCAGCAGGTTGTAGCGTTCGGCGGCCTGGCCATCGCGGCCCAGTTCGTTGAAGCTCGGGCAGCTCCAGATGTTGGCCGCGACGCCCCACTCTTCTTCCAGCAGCTTCTTCGCGGCGATCGACTCGCGCAGGATCGTGCCCGAACCCAGCAGGTTGACGCGGGGCGTCACGGTCGCAGCACCCTCTTCGAGCAGGTACATGCCCTTGATGATCTGCGCCTCGGTGCCGGCGGTCAGGCCGGGCATCGGGTAGTTCTCGTTCAGCAGCGTCAGGTAGTAGAAGACGTTTTCCTGCTTCTCGACCATGCGCTTCAGGCCGTCCTGCATGATCACCGCGACCTCGTGGGCGAAGGTCGGGTCGTAGCTGATGCAGTTCGGGATCGTGCCGGCGAGGATGTGGCTGTGGCCGTCCTCGTGCTGCAGACCTTCGCCGTTCAGCGTGGTCCGGCCGGACGTGCCGCCGAGCAGGAAGCCGCGTGCCTGCATGTCGCCCGCCGCCCAGGCCAGGTCGCCGATGCGCTGGAAGCCGAACATCGAGTAGTAGACGTAGAACGGGACCATGATCCGGTTCGACGTGCTGTAGCTCGTGGCCGCCGCGATCCAGCTCGACATGCCGCCGGCCTCGTTGATGCCCTCCTGCAGGATCTGGCCGGCCTTGTCCTCGCGGTAGTACATCACCTGGTCTTTATCGACCGGGGTGTAGTTCTGACCAGCGGGGTTGTAGATGCCGACCTGGCGGAACAGCCCTTCCATGCCGAAGGTGCGCGCCTCGTCCACGAGGATCGGCACGACGCGCGGCCCGAGCGCCTTGTCGCGCAGCAGTTGCGTCAGGAAGCGGACATACGCCTGCGTCGTCGAGATCTCGCGGCCCTCGGCGGTCGGCTCGATCACGGCCTTGAAGGTCTCCAGCGAAGGCACGGTGAAGTGCTCGTCGGCCTTGGTGCGGCGGTGCGGCAGGTAGCCCCCCAGCGCCTTGCGGCGGGCGTGCAGGTACTGCATTTCCGGGGTGTCGTCGGCGGGCTTGTAGAACGGGATGTTCGCCAGCTCGCTGTCCGGCACCGGGATGTTGAAGCGGTCGCGGAACGCCTTGATGTCCTCGTCGATCAGCTTCTTGGTCTGGTGGACGGTGTTCTTGCCCTCGCCGACCTTGCCCATGCCGTAGCCCTTGACGGTCTTGATCAGCAGCACCGTCGGCTGGCCCTTGTGGTGTACGGCCGCATGGTAGGCCGCGTAGACCTTCTGCGGGTCGTGGCCACCGCGCTTGAGGTTCCAGATGTCCTGGTCGCTCATCTTGGCCACCATCTCCAGCGTGCGCGGATCGCGGCCGAAGAAATGCTTGCGGACGTAGGCGCCGTCGTTGGCCTTGAACGCCTGGTAATCGCCGTCCAGCGTGTCCATCATCAGCTTGCGCAGCGCGCCGTCCTTGTCGCGGGCCAGCAGGGCATCCCACTCGCTGCCCCACAAGAGCTTGATGACGTTCCAGCCCGCGCCACGGAACTCGCCTTCCAGCTCCTGCACGATCTTGCCGTTGCCGCGCACCGGACCGTCCAGGCGCTGCAGGTTGCAGTTGATGACGAAGACGAGGTTGTCGAGGTTCTCGCGCGCCGCCAGACCGATGGCGCCCAGCGACTCGACTTCGTCCATCTCGCCGTCGCCGCAGAACACCCAGACCTTGCGGTTCTCGGTGTTGGCGATGCCGCGGGCGTGCAGGTACTTCAGGAAACGTGCCTGGTAGATCGCCATCAGCGGGCCCAGGCCCATCGAGACGGTCGGGAACTGCCAGAACTCGGGCATCAGCTTCGGGTGTGGGTAGCTGGAGAGGCCCTTGCCATCGACTTCCTGGCGGAAGTTCAGCAGTTGCTCTTCGGTCAGGCGACCTTCGAGGTAGGCACGCGCATAGACGCCGGGCGAGACGTGGCCCTGGATGTAGAGGCAGTCACCGCCGTGGTTCTCGGATTCGGCGTGCCAGAAGTGGTTGAAGCCGGCGCCGAACATGTGCGCCAGCGAGGCGAAGGAGCCGATGTGGCCGCCGAGGTCGCCGCCGTCTTCCGGATTGTGGCGGTTGGCCTTCACGACCATCGCCATCGCGTTCCAGCGCATGTAGGCGCGCAGGCGCTCTTCGATCTCGATGTTGCCGGGGCAACGCTCTTCCTGGCTGGCTTCGATGGTGTTCACATAGCCGGTGTTGGCCGAGAACGGCATGTCGATGCTGCTCTGGCGCGCATGCTCCAGCAGTTGTTCCAGCAGCTCGTGGGCGCGTTCACCCCCTTCGGCCTGGATGACGGCGGACAGCGCGTCCAGCCACTCGCGGGTTTCCTGGGGATCGGAATCGGGGTTGGCCGCGCCGGGCTGGCCTTGGGGAATTGCAGACATGGTGTCTCCTCGTACTGCAGCGTCAGGGGGTTGTCAGGGGGTCACGGGGCGGAAGTCTCGCACATTGGGCGACGTATTTCAAATGGCGCTTCATGTTTTCATGATGTGGAAATTACTAGCGCCAAGCCGTGTACTGGGCACCGCGATAATCCCGTCCATGCCCATGTCGCTTCCCAATCAACCCGCCACGCTGGGCGGTCGCACCCGCTTGCTGCGACGCCTGTGGACGTGGTGGCGCCGCCAGTCGCCTTCGCGCCAGGACCGCCTGGCCACGCTGGCGCCACTGCTGTCGGTGCTGCTCTTCCTGGCGGCCATCATCGCGGCCTTCTGGTACCTGCGGACCGAGGAAATCGACCGGGAAGTCGAGTCGGTCCAGCGCGACACCGAGCTGGTGCAGCAGCAGATCCGCCTGCGGCTGATCGACCACCAGGAGCAGCTGGTGCGGCTGGCGCGCGAGGTCGTCACCCGCACCATCGACCGCGAGCAGCTGGTCGAGCAGGCCGAGTCCCTGATGCGCGACCGGCCGGAGATGGTCAGCGTGACCTGGCTGGGCCAGCAGCAGCAGGTGGTGGCGCGGCATGTCGTGCCGGACCTGGTGGCCGCCATGCCGCGCCTGGGGACACCGGGCACGCCGGGCAGCCCCGACAGCCCCGACGCCCCGCGCCTGAACGCCACCCAGGCCGCCTTTCGCAACGCCAGCACCCTGCGTCTGCCGGTGTACTCGCGGCCCTTTCCGCATGAAGGCCAGCTCATCGTCTTCCAGGTCCACGTCCCGCTGATCGACCATGGCAACTTTGCCGGCACGCTGATGGCGGAATACTCGATCGACGCCTTGCTGCTCAACGGCGTGCCGGAGGAGGTGTCCCTGCGGCGGGTCATGTCGCTGCTGGATGCGGAGGGCTCGGTGATGGCCAACACCGTCACCAGCATCGCCAGTCTCGCGAACGTCGCCAGCGCCGCCAGCAGCAGCGCCGGCAACACGGTCACCCTGCCGTCTCGTCGCCCGAGTCCGGGCCTGACCTACGCCGTGCCCTTCGCGCCGGTCGACCACGGCGTGACACTGCGCGGCGAGGGCTACCGCACCTCCGTCGGGCTGGTGGGCAACACGCTGTTCTGGATGGTGCTGGCGCTGTCGGCGCTGACGCTGTGGATGCTGTTCGGCACCTGGCGCCACATGCGCCGCAGGATGCAGATCCAGGGCGCGCTGGTACAGGAGACCAACTTCCGCCGGGCGATGGAGAACTCCATGCTCACCGGCATGCGCGCCATGGACAAGGACGGCCGCATCACCTACGTCAACCCGGCCTTCTGTGCGATGACCGGCTTCACCGAGGCGGAGCTGATCGGCCGGCTGCCGCCCTTCCCGCACTGGCCGCCGGAGCGCATGGAGGAAAGTGCGCGCCTGCTGCAGCAGGAACTCGCCGGCCGCAGCCCCGCCGGAGGCATCGAGGTGCGCGTGCAGCGCAAGGACGGCACGCAGTTCGACGCCCGCATGTACGTCTCGCCGCTGATCGACTCGCGGGGCCACCAGACCGGCTGGATGACCTCGATGACCAACATCACCGAGGCCAAGCGCATCCGCGACCAGCTCACCGCCTCGCACGAGCGTTTCACCACCGTGCTGGAAGGGCTGGACGCGGCGGTGTCGGTGCTGTCGGTGCAGACCGGCGAGCTGCTGTTCGCCAACCGGACGTACCGGCTGTGGTTCGGCGGGGATGCGCACTGGCACACGCTGCTGGCAGGCCGCCCCCCGAAGTCGGTCGATGAACTCGGCGATGCGGTGGACGGCATGGGCGGCCTGCCCACCGCCGAGATGGACGACGCGGGCGCCGACGCGCGCGAGGTCTTCAGCGACGTGCAGCAGAAGTGGTTCGACGCCCGCCCGCGCTACCTGCAGTGGACCGACGGCCGGCTCGCGCAGATGCTGATCGCCACCGACATCACCGCCCGGCGCCGCATGGAGGAGCAGACCGCCCACCAGATCGAGCGCGCCCAGGCCACCAGTCGGCTCGTGACGATGGGCGAGATGGCGTCCTCGGTCGCGCACGAGCTGAACCAGCCGCTGGCGGCGATCAACAACTACTGCAGCGGCATGCTGACCCGACAGCGCGCCGGTACCTTGCGGGACGAAGACCTGGTCTCCGCGCTGGAGAAGACCGCCAAGCAGGCCCAGCGCGCCGGCCAGATCATCCACCGCATCCGCCAGTTCGTGAAACGCAGCGAGCCGCAGCGCCAGCCCACCCGCGCCGCCGACATCG
>JAAFKB010000152.1 GCA_013299055.1 Sphaerotilus sp. | reverse complement strand
CCGAGTCGCCGACGCGGCGCGACTGGAAATACGCCAGCGGCAGGTTCAGCAGGTGGCGGAACAGCCGGGCGCCGAGTTCCACGTCGATCTTGCTGCTGGTGTGCGCGAAGACCCAGGTGCGGATGCCCGACAGCAGCGCCTCGAACACGGTCGCGCAGATGAGACCGATGGCGATGACGTTGAGCGTCTGCATCGCGTGGTTGACCAGCACCTTGTCCATCACGACCTGGAAGAACAGCGGCGTGGCCAGCCCGATGAGCTGCAGCACGAAGGAAATCAGCAGGATCTCCGTCAGCAGCCGGCGGTACTTGACGATGGCCGGGATGAACCAGGTGAAGTCGAACTGCGCCATCTGGCCGCTGAAGCTGGCCTTGCTGGTGAAGAAGAGCAGCTCGCCGGTCCAGGTGGCCAGCAGCTCGGACAGCGGGATGACGGCGGGCGGCTGGCCAGGGCGCTGGATGAGCACCTTGGCGTCAGGGGCTGGTGCCGTGGCCCTGGCCGGGGCGGATTCGATGCGGGCGACGAGGAAGAAGCGGCCTTCGCGGTCCTGCGCCACGGCGGGCAGCGGCGCCTTGGCCAGCCGCCTGGGATCCTGGCGCAGCGCCTTGGCGGTCAGGCCGAGCGACTTGGCGGCCAGCAGGATGGTCTGGGTGTCGAAGGCCCGGTGGCCATGGGTGTGGCGCAACTGGGCTTCGTCGGCCACGACGCCGTGCAGCGTGGCCATCGCGAGCAGGGTCCACAGGCCGGAGTCGGGCGGTGGCGAGGGCGGGGTCGAGGGGGGAGGTACAGCAGGGTTCATGGCGGCAATGGCGGAGCCGCGGCATTGTCCGGTGAATTTGCACGCTTGAGCGGTACCAGCCCGTGCATCCCCCGCGCTTGCCGGCACTTCTCGTCACCGGCGTCCACCCCGCGGCACGGCGTCGGCTGCTGCGCATCGGCGGTGCAGGTGAGGCAGGGGCTGTCGAGGTCGGTCGTCACGGGGGCGCTCTTGCCCGACGGGAGCCTTGGTTTAGCATCCCTGCTGCCGCTCTCCTCGAATGCCTTCCATGACCGCCCCTGCCGAATCTGCCGCGCCCGCCCTGCCCTTCCTCCCCTTCGCCCTGCCCGAGATCGGCGACGAGGAAATCGCCGAGGTCATCGACACGCTGAAGTCTGGCTGGGTCACCACCGGCCCGAAGACCCGCCGCTTCGAGCAGGACTTCGCCGCCTTCCTGGGCGAGCCGGGCATCGAGGCGATTGCCGTCAACTCGGCCACCGCCGGGCTGCACCTGGCGCTCGAAGCCCTCGGCATCGGCCCCGGCGACGAGGTGATCACGACGACGCACACCTTCACCGCGACCGCCGAGGTCGTGCGCTACCTGGGGGCGGACGTGCGGCTGGTGGACATCGACCCGGCGACGCTGAACATCGACCCGGCCGCCATCGAAGCCGCCATCACGCCACGCACCAAGGCGATCCTCCCCGTGCATTTCGCCGGCATGGCCGTGGACATGGACGCCGTGCTCGCCATCGCCCGACGCCATGGCCTGAAGGTGGTCGAGGACGCTGCCCACGCGCTGCCGACCACGCACGCCGGGCGGCTGGTGGGCACGCTGGACAGCGACATCACCGTGTTCAGCTTCTACGCCAACAAGACCATCACCACGGGCGAAGGCGGCATGGCCGTGACCCGCGACCCGGCCCTGGCGGCGCGCATGAAGGTGATGCGCCTGCACGGCATCAACCGCGACGCCTTCGACCGCTTCACCGCCAAGGTGCCCAGCTGGTACTACGAGATCGTGGCGCCCGGTTTCAAGTACAACCTGACCGACATCGCTGCGGCGATGGGCCTCCACCAGTTGCGCCGTGCGCGGCCCTTCCAGGAAAAGCGCGCCCAGCTCGCTGCGCTCTACGACGCACTGCTGGCGGACCTGCCGCTCATCCTGCCGCCCCGCCCCGCCGCGGACGAGGTGCATTCGTGGCACCTCTACGTGCTGCGCCTGACCGACGACGCGCCCATCGGCCGCGACGCGCTGATCGAGGCGCTCTACGCCGCCGGCATCGGCTGCAGCGTCCACTACATCCCGCTGCACCTGCACCCCTACTGGCGCGCACGCTACGGCCTGCAGGCCGCCGAGTTCCCGCACAGCCAGCGGGCCTACGAGCGGATGCTGAGCGTGCCGCTGTACACGCGGATGACCGAGGACGACGTGCGGCGGGTGGCGGCGGCGCTGCGGCGGGCGCTGCAGCCCTGAACATGGCCAAGCGCCTGCTCGACCTGCTGCTGTCCAGCCTCGGCCTGCTGGTGCTCGCAGTGCCGCTGGGGCTGGTGGCGCTGGCGATCAAGCTCGACTCGCCGGGCCCGGTGTTCTACCGGCAGGTGCGCGTGGGGCTGCGCGGACGCGAGTTCCGCATCCACAAGTTCCGCACGATGGCGCACGACCCCGCCGACCGCGGCCCGCAGCTCACCGTGGGCGGGGATGCGCGCATCACCCGTGTCGGGGCGTTCCTGCGCCGCACCAAGCTGGACGAGCTGGCGCAGTTGTTCGATGTGCTGCAAGGCACGATGAGCCTGGTGGGTCCGCGCCCGGAGGTGCCGCGCTATGTGGCGCTGTACCCGGCCGATCTGCGCGAAAAGGTGCTGTCGGTGCGGCCGGGCATCACCGATTTCGCGTCCATCGAATACCGCGACGAGAACACCCTGCTGGCGCAGAGCCCTGACCCGGAGCGCACTTACCGCGAGGTGATCCTGCCAACCAAGCTGGCCTTGCAGGCGCGGTATGTGGACCTGTGCGGCATCTGGACCGATCTCTCGATCCTGGTCCGGACGCTGCACGCGCTGCGCTGACCGCCAGCACCTACCCGACCAGGGCGCGCAGCTGCTGGTGCGCGGCGTCGTCCACGGCTGGGGGCACGCTCTGGCGGGCGCACAGGTAGCGGCTGCTGAACACGTCGAGCCAGGCGCCCAGCACCTGCGCGGCGTGGTGCTCGTCCGCCAGCGCCAGACACAGCGCGGCCACCTCGGCGGTGCAGAAGTGGTGCCCGTGCAGCGAGCGCCGCAGCCGGTAGCGCGAGGTCTGGTCCGGCTGCAGGCTCAGCACCGGAAAGCGGTGCAGCCACGGACTCTTGCGGAAGATCTTGCAGGCTTCCGACCAGGTACCGTCCAGCAGGATGAACAGGGGACGCGCCCCCGCCACCGCAGGCGCCAGCCCGGTGACGACCCGCTCGGGCGCGGCGAACTCGGCCGGGAAGACGACGCAGGGCTGCCACTGCGGGTCGTCCAGCAAGGCCAGCAGCGCCGGCTCCACCGCCACCCGTGACCAGGCGAACGCGGCGGTATCGGGCACGACATCGGCGATCAGCCAGCCGGTGTTGCTGGGCTTGAGCGGCTCGAAGGCGGCCATCAGCAGACAGAAGCCGGCGCGGGTCGGCACCACCGGCTGCAGGGCGCACAGGCAGTGGGTGGGGATCAGGCGGCAGCGCGGGCAGCGGTCCTTGCGCTGGGGGCCACGGTCGAGGTGGGGGCGCGTGGGGTTGGTCGCGAGGCAGGTGGCGCGCAGGCGGGCGACGGCGTGGGGCATAGCAGGGAAGTCTATGACGCCCGCATGGCGCCGCATTGGTCTATCGTGCGGTCCTGGAAACCACCACGTGGAGTGCCACCATGGTCAGCAAGAACACGATCTGCCTCTGGTACGACGGCACGGCCCTGGACGCGGCGCACTTCTACGCCGAGACCGATCGCCTGTGGGACGCGGTCATCGGCAACGGCGGGCAGGCGAGCGCGTGCGGGTGGTGCAAGGACCGGTGGGGCGTGTCATGGCAGATCACGCCGCGGGCGCTGATGGCGGCGATCGAGGCGGCGCGGCGCGGCTGACCTTGAAGCCGCTCGCAACGCCGGATGGCCGGTACATCGTCGTCCGTGGCCGCCTGTGGCGAGCGGCCAATCCCGGTCTCGCGCCGGACCTGCATGCGGCGCTGGTGCGCGACCTGATGCAGGCGCGGCGGGACATCCGGGATGCCGGTCGCGCAGGAGATGCCGAGCGGCTGGCGGCGGCCCGCGCTGCGGTCCACGCGGCCAAGGTGGCGTTGGGCGAGCGTGGCCCGGTCTGGTGGACCGACGGCGCCCAGGATTTCAATCGGCATCTGGTGAAGAACACGCCGTATGCGGGGTGGTTCAGTGCAGAAAACCCCGCTCTGGGCACCTCGCGTTACCCGTTTTATCTTGAATGAGATAAATTATCTAACTACAGATAATTTTGGATAATGCCCATGATCGCCTTTCCCCGGACCGCACTGGCACAGGAACTCGTTATCGCCCTGCAAGGCAAGGCGCTGCTGGGCGACGCCCACAACGGCCTGTTTCTCGCCGCACCGCGCCGAACCGGCAAGTCCACCTTTCTGCAAGGCGATCTGCGGCCCGCCCTGCAAGCGGCGGGCGTGGTGGTGGTGTATGTGGACCTGTGGGCTGATGCCCGGCGAGACCCCGGGGGGCTGATCGCCGAAGCCATCGCCAGGGACTTGCAGCCCCAACTGGGCCTCGTGGCACGCACGGCCAGGAAGGCGGGGCTGGACAAGGTGAAGCTGGGTGGCCTGGAGGTGGACACCAGCAAGATCGGCAAAGTGGATGGCCTGACCCTGACCGAGGCGCTGCGCTTGCTGCATGAAAGCGCCGGCCAGCCGGTGGCGCTGATCATCGACGAGGCGCAGCATGCCCTGACCAGCGAGGCCGGCGAGGCGGCGATGACAGCCCTGAAGTCGGCCCGTGACCAATTGAACCAGCCCGGCACGGTGAACCTGATGCTGGTGATGTCGGGCTCGGACCGCGACAAGCTGCTGCGCCTGGTCAACACCGCAGGGGCACCTTTCTATGGCTCGCAAGTGCAGCGCATGCCCCCGCTGGGACCGGACTTCATCGCGCATGTCTCGGCTTTGGTCGAAGCGCAGCGGCCCGACCTGCAGCCTGTGGACCAGGCCACCTTGCAGCAAGCCTTCGAGATGTTCGGCTCCCGACCACAGTTCTTCATGGCCGCGCTGGGCCAGGTGCTGAGTCCCCTGGCCGCGCTGACGGGACGTTTCGAGCCTGCCATGCGGGAGGCCGCGCAGGAGCAGCAAGCGCAAGACGAAGCGCAGATGGAATCGGACTACCTGGGTCTGAAACCCACGGAACAAGCCGTGCTGTGGCGGCTGCTGGCGCAGGGGTCGCGCTACCGCCCCTACGACGCCGACGCATTGCGCTTCTACCGCGACAAAACCGGGCATCCGGTTAGCCCCGCGCAGGCGCAAAAGGCGCTGGAGGCCCTGCGCCAGCGCATGCCGGCGTTGGTGTGGAAGTCGGCCCGTGGCGAGTACGCGCTGCAGGATGCCGCCATGCACCGCTGGTTCGAGACCCTAGCCGCTGCCGACCGCTGGCCGCCGGCAGCGCCGCAAGGGCTGTTGCCTTTTGACGAGGATTGACCACCATTGCGAGTACGACAAAGGAGCCTGGAAATGAACCTCTCCGACATCTCGACGCACTGGGTCGCGCTGCATGAGGCGCTTGGCTTGGGCGCTCCCATCGCCGACGAGGCGCACTACGAACAGACGCTCGCCGTCGTGGACCAGCTTTTCGACGCCGTGGCCGCTGATCCGGCGCATCCGCTGGGCGGGCTGGTGGAGATCCTGGCCGACCGCATCCGGGAGTACGAGCACCGCGTGCATCCATGGCCCGACACTGCTACCGGGGTGACGCCGGTGTGGGTTGCGGTGAAATAGCGGCCTCTTCGCGGGCGTGATGCCTGGTTTGGCAGCGCGGATGGCGCTGGACGGGCCGGGACTCGGCTGGCTACAATGGCTGCAACACGGCCCCTGTCGGTTGATGCGCTTCGGTGCAAAGACTGCTCAGGGGTTTTTTCATGGCCGGGCCTGATTCCGAG
>JAAFKB010000151.1 GCA_013299055.1 Sphaerotilus sp. | reverse complement strand
CTCGTGAACCACGGCGGCACCGAGATGGGCCAGGGGCTGAACACCAAGGTCGCGCAGGTCGTCGCGCACGAACTCGGCATCGCCTTCGAGCGCGTGCGGGTCAGCGCCACCGACACGCACAAGGTCGCCAACACCTCCGCCACCGCCGCCTCCACCGGCACCGACCTCAACGGCAAGGCCGCGCAGGACGCCGCCCGGCAGGTCCGCAACCGGCTGGTGCAGTTCATCGCCCCACGCTGGCAAGTGGGGGCCGATACGGTGCGCTTCGACCAGGGCAACGTCTCGTCAGGGTCGCAGTCGATGCCCTTCACCGAGCTGGTCGCGCTGGCCTACACCGCCCGCGTGCAGCTTTGGAGCGACGGTTTCTATGCCACGCCCGGCCTGCACTGGGACCGCGAGCGGCTGCAGGGCAAGCCGTTCTTCTACTTCGCCTATGGTGCTGCGCTGAGCGAAGTGGTCGTGGACACGCTGACCGGCGAGTGGCGCTTGCTGCGGGCGGACGCGCTGCACGATGTCGGCGCGTCGCTGAACCCTGCGGTGGACGTCGGCCAGATCGAGGGTGCGTTCGTGCAGGGCATGGGCTGGCTGACCACGGAGGAGTTGCGCTGGCAGCCGATGGACGGGAGCCGCAACGCCGGCCTGCTGCTCACCCACGCGCCCAGCACCTACAAGATCCCGACCGCGAACGACGTGCCGATGGACGCCGGAGCTTTCCACGTCCGACTCTACGACCAGCCCAACGCGATCGACAGCATCCACCGCAGCAAGGCGGTGGGCGAGCCGCCGCTGCTGCTGCCGTTCAGCGTGTTCCTGGCGATCCGCGATGCGGTGTCGGCGGTGGGCGAGCACCGGGTCGATCCGCCGCTGCGCGCACCCGCGACCGGCGAGGCAATCCTGGACGCCATCGAGGCAATCGACGCGGTGCAGGCCGTTCAAGCGGACACGACCGGATGACACCGGGCGTGCTGCAGGCCGAGGCGCGGCGCTGGCTGGCGCAGGGGCGGCGGGCAGTCGAGGTGCAGATCCTCGCGCACCGTGGCTCGGTCCCCCGCGAGGCGGGCACGCGCATGGTCGTCACGCAAGACGCCGTGCTGGGCACAGTCGGCGGCGGGCATCTGGAATGGCGCGCCCTGGCCGCCGCACGCGACCTGCTGCGCCAGCCCCACCCGCCGGATGCACCGACCGAGCTGGACCTGCCGCTCGGGCAGGCGCTCGGGCAGTGCTGCGGCGGGCGGGTGCTGCTGCGGCTGCAGGCGCTGTCCGAGGCGACGCTGGCGGAGTGGCCGACGCCAGCGCCGCGCTTTTTCCTGCAACTGCACGGCGCGGGTCATGTCGGCCAGGCCATCGTGAAGCTGCTGGCCGACATCGACTGCTACGTGCAGTGGATCGACGAGCGCGAGGACGAATTTCCCGTGCTGACGGGCGCCGAGCCGCAGCACATCGAGCGGGTGTGCGTGGACATGCCGGAGGGGGAGGTCGCACTGGCGCCGCCGGGCGCGTTGTTCCTCGTGATGACGCACCGGCATGACCTCGACGAGCGCGTCACCGAAGCGATTCTGCGGCGCGGAGATGCAGGCTTTTGCGGGCTGATCGGCAGTGCGACGAAGCGGCAGCGGTTTCTGCGCCGGTTCGCGGAGCGCGGTCTGCCCGGCGAGGCGCTGGCGCGGATGACGTGTCCGATCGGGCTGTCCGGCATCGCGGGCAAGGAGCCGGCGGTGCTGGCGCTGGCGGTGGTCGCCCAGTTGCTGTGTCTGCCGACCTGCAGCCCGGCCGCAATGCCGCCCTAGAATCGCCGCCCCACCGACCGACACACAGCGACCCGATGACACACCCCTTCCTCGACCTGTCCGGGGTCACGCTGGTCTGCGTGGACAACCGCACCCCGGCGCTGGCCTTGCAAGCCCTCCAACGGTGCCGGGCACAGGCACGCTTCGCGCGCACGCTGCTGTTCACCGATGCAGCAACGTCGGCTGGCCCGCTGCCGGACGGCATCGAGGCCCTGCCGGTGGCGATCCGGTCGGTGCCCGAGTATTCGCAGTTCATGCTGCGCGGCCTGCTCCCGCATGTGCGGACGCCACACCTGCTGGTGGTGCAGTGGGACGGCTTCCTCCTGGATGCCGCGCAGTGGACACCCGAGTTTCTGGCGTACGACTACATCGGCGCCCTGCTGCGCAACGAGCCCGCCCACCGCAGCGTGGGCAACGGCGGGTTCTCGCTGCGTTCGCGGCGCCTGCTGGAGGCGCTGGAGGACACGCGCATCACCCCCACCCATCCGGAAGACACCTGCATCTGCCAGGACCACCGCGCCTTGCTGGAGCAGACGCACGGCATCCGGTTCGCACCGCCCGCCCTCGCCGCCCGGTTCGCCTATGAGCGGGTACCGTCACCGAGCGCGACGTTCGGTTTCCACGGGATGTTCAACCTGCACCGGGCGCTGTCACCGTCGGCGCTGCACGACCTGCTGGATGCGCTGCCGGACGGGATGTTCGTCGGCATGGACGCCCGCGATCTCTGCCGCGCCCTGCTGCAGGACCGCCGGCTGGACGACGCCGCCCGCGTGCTGGAGCGGCGGTTGCGCGCCGGCCAGCACGACCGCCGCACGCGGCAACTGCAGGTCAAGCTGGCCGCGCTGCGTGTCGCCCGGCGCCTGGGCTGGTCAGCCTGAGAGGCGCTCGGCGTAGAGATTCAAGTGCTCGGCCGCGCACCGCCTCCAGGAGAACTGGCGGGCGTGGTGGCAGATCGCGTCGGCCCGGCCGGGTGCTGCGTCCTGCTGCAGTCCGGCCTCGACCACGGCCCGCATCGCCGTGCCGTCGAACCCGTCGAAGTAGTGCGCCACCTCGCCCCCGACTTCCGGCAGCGACGTGAGGCGTGACAGGAAGACGGACTTGCCGAAGTGCATCGCCTCGATC
Organism: Sphaerotilus sp.; assembly: GCA_013299055.1. Lineage (GTDB taxonomy): Bacteria > Pseudomonadota > Gammaproteobacteria > Burkholderiales > Burkholderiaceae_C > Sphaerotilus. The sequence continues at coordinate 3,008 of JAAFKB010000151.1, read as the reverse complement.
GGCGGCAAGCCGAAGCCCTCGGCGAACGACGGGAAGAGGAAACCTCGGCAGTGCGCGTAGAGCCATGCCTTGGTGCCCTCGTCCAGATCCAGATGGAAGCGCACATTCGACAGCCCGCGCTCGGCCACCTGCCGCCGCACGGTGTCGGTGTACGGGCTGGACGCCCCCGCCAGCACCAGCGTCTGCTCGGGCCAGCCGGCAGCCAGCGCCAGCAGGGCCTCGATGTTCTTGGTCGGCGCCATGCGGCTGATGTGGAGCAGGAACCCCGCCGAGCCGGGCCCCTCGCCCCAGGCAGCGGGTGGCGTCTGCGCCACCCTGGTCAGGTCGGTGGCACCGTTGTGGATCACCTGCACCGGCGTCGCCAGCAAGGGCAGCTCGCGGGACAGGTCGGCCGCGACGTGGTGGGTGATGGCGATGGCGGCATCGCGCTGCTGCAGGCGGCGCTGCAGCGTGCGGCGGTAGCGGTCGATCTTGTCGGGGCCTTTGGCGTGCAGGAAATTCAGGTCGTGGACCGTTTCGATCTGCTGGCGTGTCCCGATCGGTGCCAGCAACCGGTTGTGCTGGTGCAGCGTGTGCCAGAGGTCGAAGCGCGCCCCGCGCACAGGCCACTGCACATGGAGCCAACGCTGGGTCGTGTCCGTGTCGAGGTAGCCGACCGCATCCCCGAACACGCCGTGCCAGCGCCTGGGCAGGTGGAAGTGCAGGCGCCAGGCCTGTTCCTCGGCCAGGCGCGGCGCCTGCTCGGCCAGCGCCAGCCCCAGTTGCCGGGAGAACTCGCCGAGGCCGTCGTGCCAATGCCGGATGCGCCCCAGCCCCAGGCCGATGTGGCGCACCAGCGTCATGGCACCGCCGCCAGCACATCGTCCACCGTCGGCCACTCCGGCCAGCGGCGCACGACGCGCACCTGCGGACCCCACGGCGCCCACTGCTCGGGCTTGGTCGGACCCAGCACGCTGAGCACCGGCGCGCCGACCGCGGCGGCCAGGTGGGCCGGGCCGGTGTCGTTGGAAATCACCAGTCCGGCGCGCCGCAGCAGTCCGCCGTAGACCCCCAGCTTGACGCCGGGCAGCAGGGTGACGCCGGGATGGTCGCGGGTCACGATCGTTTCTTCGCCTGGTCCGGGACAGGCCGCGAGCTGCCGGCCGCTGGCGAGCAGGGCGCGGGTCAGAGCAGGGAATGCTGGCCAGGTCTTGTCCTGCTTTTCGAACAGGCCGCCGGCGAAGGGGCAGATGACGATGAATCCAGGTTTCAGGCCAGCCGCCGCGATGAGCGCATCGGCTTGCTGCTGGTCAGACGGTGTGGTCAGCAAGCCAATGCTGGCGGGAGGAGGCAACTCGATGCGCAGGAACCGGCAAGCCAGCTCCCAGTAGCTGGTCAGCGCGTGTCCGCCATAGGTGATCGGCTCGCTGCGGGCCAGGAGCCAGCCGCGGGCCTCCTGCGCATACCCGACCGCCCTCAGACCCGCCAACCGCGCTTCCAGCGCACCCGAAAACGCCGTGGGCAGCACCAGCATGTTCTCGCGGTGGTCGAAGCCAGGGTCGACGGCGCAGGCTTGTTGCCGCAGGGCGCGCAGCTGGGCCACGCGCTCGCGCAAGGGGCCGGGACGGACGTGGACCGGCCATCCCTGTCCGGCGAGCAGGGCCGGCGCCCAGCCCTTGCCGATCAGGTGCAGATCGTGGCCATGGGACTGCAGCAGCTGCAGGGCCGGAACGCCGAGGACGACATCGCCGACCCAGTTGCGCAGCCGGACGACCAGCGGACGTGGTGCCATCTTGACGGGCATCTTGGCGTGAATTCAGGGGTGATAATGCATGGAATACTTATTGCATTCTGCCATGCACCAGCCCCTGACAACCCTGTCTTCCTTGCCCGCCCTGCCCACCCGGGCCAGTGTCGCGGCCCGCCACGACGGCCTGCTCGCCACCGCCGGCTGGCCGCAGACCGAACCGCCGCAGCCGGACAGCGGACTCTGGCAGTGGATCCAGGCCAACCACCGCTTCAACAGCCAGCTCTGGGCCGAGGAAGACCTGGCGCGGCGCACGACGGTCGAGGCCCGCGAGATCGCCGCCAACAAGCGCGCCATCGACGGCTTCAACCAAGCCCGCAACGACGCCACCGAACGCATCGACGAGATCCTGCTGCTGGCCCTCGGGCTGGTGGACCCGGAGACGGTCCACACCCCCGCCCCTCGCTCCACTGTCCCTGCAGGTGCCCGGCTCAACAGCGAGACCGCCGGCAGCATCATCGACCGCATGTCGATCATGGCGCTGAAGATCCACGCCATGCAGGCCCAGACGCAGCGACAGGATGTGGCGACCGACCACATTGCCAGTGCCCAGGAGCGGCTGGCGCGCCTGCAGCAGCAGCGTGCCGACCTGGGGGACTGCCTGGAAGCGTTGATCGCGCAGGCGCAGGCCGGGCAGGCGTACTTCAAGGTCTACCGCCAGTTCAAGATGTACAACGACGCACGCTTCAATCCCGAGCTGGTGAAGGAAGCCAAGGCCGCTGGCGCATGACCACGGCTGTGCCCACGCTGCGCAAGCGGGTGCTGATCGTCAAGACCTCGTCGATGGGGGATGTGGTCCATGCCCTGCCGGCGGTCAGCGACATGCGGCGGGCGGTGCCGGATCTGGAGGTGAGCTGGCTGGTCGAGGCACCGTTCGCGGCCATCCCCCGGCTACACCCTGGGGTCGACCATGTCGTGCCGATCGCCTGGCGGAAATGGCGCAAGACCCTCTGGCGGGCCGAGACGCGTGCAGCGATCGGCAGTGTGCGGGCCGAACTGCAGCGCGCGCCGTTTGATCTGGTGCTGGACCTGCAGGGGCTGCTCAAGAGCGTGCTGTGGGCACGGCAGGCACGGGGACCGCTGGCGGGCTACGACGCGGCCAGCATCCGCGAGCCGGCCGCGTCCTGGTTCTACCGCGACCGTTTTGCGGTGCCCCGCGACCTGCAGGCGGTGGAGCGTTGCCGCCGGCTCGCCGCAGCCAGTCTGGGCTACGCGATGCCCG
>JAAFKB010000150.1 GCA_013299055.1 Sphaerotilus sp. | reverse complement strand
GGCATGACCGTGCAAGCGCGCTCGTTCACTGCCGCCGCTGCCCGCTGGCACGCCCCATCAGCCGGGCGGCACACCGTCACCAGCGCGGCCTCCTCGTGCCCGCCGCCGCCACACCCGCCCACCTGCAGCGCCGCCAAGACCAGCGCGATTCCCCGTGTCTTCATGAGCATGTCCCCCGGTTATCCCCCCAAAGAGTGCCACCTTTAGGGGGATAGGGATCTACCCCAGTTATCCCTCTAAAGGGGGATATGAACAGCCCGTCACGGGCACGGGATCGCGCTAGCTTTTCGGACAAGAACACACGACAGGGGGAACCAAATGGAACCGATTCCTGCAGTGCTGGGCCTGCCCGGCACCGCCACTTACGACAACCTCGGCGCGGTCTGCCTCGGCGACCCGGCCAGCCTCGTGACGAGGTTCGGCGGGCGTTGCCCCGTGATCGCCCATCCACCGCGCCATGCCTTCGGGCGCGTCAACCCATCAGGCCGGAGCAGCCCGCGCGACCGGGCGTTGACGCTGTGGATGCTCGAACAGGTGCGGTCCTGGGGCGGCGTGCTGGAACACCCGGCCCATTCCAGGCTGTGGACGGAAGCCGCACTGCCGGCGGTCGGCGACGGGCGCGACCCGTTCGGCGGCTGGACGCTGCCAGTGTGGCAAAGCTGGTGGGGCTGCAGCCGGCCGCGGCCGACCTGGCTGTATGTCGTCGGCTACGAACAGCCGCACATGCCCGCCATGCCGCTTGCGCTGGCCAGCCATCCGACACCCGATGCGGACGCCGATCACGGCCCGCTGGCGCCCGCGTTCGCGGCCTGGCTGGTCCAGTTGGCCACCACCATCGGACACGCGCAGGCGTGGCGCTACAGCGACCGGGGAGGGCGTTGAACATGCTCACCGCCAGCCTGGAAGAGTTCCGCGCGGCGCTGGCTGCGCAAGGTCTGGGGGCGCGACACGTCGCCGTGCGCTGCCCCATCTGCGACACCATCCAGTCACCACAGGATTTCATCGACGCCGGCGCAGGCCGCGATTACGACAGCGTGCGGCGCTTCTTCGCCTTCTCGTGTGTCGGCCGCTGGACCGGCGCGGGCAACCACCGCCGCGGCTGGCCGCCGGGGCGTGGCTGCACCTGGACGCTCGGCGGGGTGCTGCCGATCCACACCTATGAGGTCGTCACGCCATCCGGGGCTGTTTATCCGACCTTCGAGCCTGCCATGCCCGCCGAAGCCCTGGCGCACCACGCCAAGCGCCAGAAGACCGGCAGTGGCCTGCAATTGCCCGCCAAGCGGCTGGCGCACGCCCTGCCGCGCGTGACACCGCACACCCGCAGCCCGGCGCCGGTCGCGCTGGCAGCGTTGACCAGTCCGAGGGAATGAACATGGCCCAGGTGTTTGTATACCTGCGTGTCTCTACTGATATTCAGGACGTGGCGAACCAGAAAACCGGCGTCGTTGCCTACTGCCTGGAGCAACGCTTCGAGGCCCCCGCGTTCGTCGAGGACACGGCCAGCGGGCGCAAGAGCTGGCGGGATCGGCCGCTGGGGGCGCTGATCGGGCGCTGTCAGGCGGGGGATGTCCTGGTGGTGTCGGAAATCTCCCGGCTGGCGCGCTCGACGTTGCAGGTGCTGGAAATCATGCAGGAGTGCGCCGCGCGCGAGGTGCGGTTGCACGCGGTCAAGAACCGGATCGTTCTGGATGGATCGCTGCAGGCCAAGGTGATTGCGACTGTGTTCGGTCTGGCGGCCGAAATCGAGCGCGAGCTGATCGCCGCGCGGACGCGGGAGGCGTTGCGGAAGATGAAGGCGGAGGGTGCGCAACTCGGCCGGCCCAAGGGACCGGCCAAGAAACACAAGCTCGATGCACACGCCGCCAAGATCGAGCAGTACCTGAAGCTCAACCTGGACAAGCGGGCGATTGCGAAGCTGGTCGGGTGTGCGCCGAATACGCTGTACAAGTGGCTGGGGTCCAGCGTCAAAAGTGGCTGATAGCTATTGTATGGCCTAGGATGTCGAGCAATATATCGACGTAACCACTGACCATATCGACGATCAACGCCAGCAATTTTTCAGCAAGTGCGGCGGCAATTGCATCTAAGACAATCTTGATCAGGGCGGTATACATGTTTTTCCGATTTATGAGCTACCAGACTCCTTACAATCTACTTCTTTTTTTGGGGATTCGTCAACACCGACAAAAATATCATAAAACCGGAAAAATAAAGACGCCATCGTAAAACAAATAAAAAGAACAATAACCAACCAAATAGTACAAAAATATCCTGCACCAAACTCCAATAAACTACCAAAAACATCAAATCAGAACAGCTCCCACCGATGCGCCCGCCACTCCGCCGCGTCCACGATCCCGCGCCGATACAGCCCGGCCCAGTCCATGAAGTAGGGCAGGAACCCCCGATCTGGCCCGCGCGTCCAGATCACCACGGCACAGACCAGCACCACCGCCCCGGTGATCGCGTATTCCAGGACGCTGCCGGTCCTCACACGCCCGCCCAGCAGCGTCATTCGGCGATCTGACCACCACCCCAGCGGGGCGCCGCTGATCGTCAATGCATCGCAGATCCAATGCACCGCGCCACCGGCCGCGAACCAGAACAGCCAGCCGCGCCAGTCCCACAGCACCGCCGCCGCCAGCATCGCCAGCACCCAGCCCACCAAGTAGTGCGTGACGCCGCGGTGTTTCACCTTGCGCACCCGCGCGGCGTTCAGCACCCACTCGAACCAGTCCGGCGCCGTGCTGCCAAGGATCGCCGCCGGCACCGCGGCCGGGTTGCAGACGGCGCAGAGACTCGCCGCGATGGCGACGTGAGAAACCCACTTCATCGCAGCCCCCGTGTCTGCGGCCGTTGCGCCGCCAGGGCCAGCAGATCGGCCGCGTGCGCCGCCAGCGCCGCGGCGACCAGCTCGGCATCGTTGGCCGCGTCGATCGGGTCGCGCTGCAGCGCCGTGCGCAGCGCCTCGATGACCCAGCGCGAGGACGCTGGATCGTTCAGCAGATCGTCGGGGCGTGGCATTCGATTCATGGTCGGCTCCCGTCAATAGGTGCGTATCTACGCATGTACGTATTTACGTCTTCAACAAGTTCAGCCGAACACAGCCCGACCATCTCCAGCCGTGCTTGCGTGATCTTGGCCAAGTGCTGAATGCGCTCGCGCTCCAGCGCGGCGACCCGTTCCAGCGCCTTCAGTTGCTCGGCGGTTTCCGCCACACCCGCGGCCACACGCTCCTGTGCCCGCTTCTCGATCGAGCGCAGCAACTCCAGCTCGCGCCCCGCCAGCCGCCACTCGACCAGCGCACCCACGAAGGAGCCGACCGACCCCGCCACCTTCTGGCGCCGGGCACTCTCCCGCTCGCGTTCACGCTCCAGGTCCATCGCCGACCACAGCGGCACCCGCAGCACCACACCAGCGCCGGGACCAGTCGCGCCGCTGCCATCGAGGCCGCCGCCAATCTTGCCGGTGCGCGCCTCGGCGTGCAGCTCGGCGCGAAACAGCGAGCGCGCCGGGTAACAGGCCATCACGCGCGCGAACAGTTCGTCTGCGTCCGGGCCAGGGTCAATCTTCAGCGGGCTGGCGGTGATCAGGTGCGACCGAGGCTGGCCGTCGAAGACCGGCAGCTTGTGCGGCGTCGGCGGCCCCTTGTCGTCCGGTTCGGCTGAACATCCCACGCAGGCGACCGCCAGCAGCAGGCCGAGGAGGTCAACTCTGTTTCGCAGCACGGCGCCCCCCGCTCATGACCTTCAACCCGCCCAGTGCCGTCGCCACCGGCCACGCGCCGGCCGCCGCCGACAGCAGGATCAGGAACCAGAAGAACACCCCCGTCGCGTCGTAGGCGGCATCGCTCTTCAGATCCACCTCCTGCGGCTCGCGGCGCTGCAGCAGCGTGCGCAGGGACATCGGGATGCGCTGCGGCTCGGTCGCGCTGTAGACCACCACGGAGCACGCCGCAATCAGTTGGCGGATCGTGTCCGCCTTGCGCCCGCCGGCCAGATGCACATCGTCCAGGATCAGCACGGCGCGCGTGCGATCGACCCAGCCGACCAGCGCGGCCGTGCGCTCGAAAGCCCGCAGCTTCGCCCAGGGCTTCAAGGCGCTGTCCTGCGCGGCGCGGTCGTCGCAGTCCTTGGCGATGCGCGGATCTTCGGCCCAGGCGCCCAGCGGATCGACCACGCGCAGGTGCAACACCTCGCGGCCGGCGGACCAGATCGCCGCCGACCCCTCGTGCAGCTTGGCCAGCCAGCGCGTCTTGCCGGACTGCGCCGGGCCGTAGATGGCCAAGTCGCGCTTGATGGACAACACCGTTTCGCTGGACACCGGGCCGTACTTGCGGCCCCGGATGCGAACAACGGGTTTTCGGACGCGGGTGCCATCGGCGCGGGTGCGCTCGGGCCGCAAAAGCAGGATGTGCATGACAGAAGCTCCACAGATTCAAGACTGGCGCCCGATGGGGGGCGAGAAACCGGGTCAGTCGGGCCTGTTCTTGGTCTGTGGGGCCGGGTGCGAAGTGCGCATGAAAAGCGGCTTGCACTGTCTCGAATTCTGAACTTTTCAGGCTGCCCGCTAAGGGGTACTGGAGCCAATCCTGCACGGTATCCCGCTTGGTCAAGACAGGTGTTCAGGAAATACGTTCGTTTTTTCTGCACACCCGACGCCCCGCGCGCCGGCCGCGCAGCGGGCGGCTTGTTGGTCACTTCAAGCGGGGGGAACCGGCTTTGCCGGGGGGCGGCAGCCCCCTTCGTCGGTCACTTTTTCGGACCTCGCGAGAGGTCGTTTTTCCTTTTATATCCTTTTACTTGTTTTTAAGAGCCGGCCGACCTTCGTAAGTCCTTGTCACGCTTGGTTTTTTTGGCAAGTCAGTTTCTGTAAGGTGAGAAAACTGCAGCTAAAGGTGAGAGTTCTGCAGTTAAAGGTGAGAAAACTGCAGTTCCCTCCACAGGTTGTCCACAGGCCCGGCCTGGAACCGGTTCACGTTTTTTGACCCCCTCGGTAAGCTCAGGTGAGCACCTCAAAACTTCTCACCTTTGCCCTGGTACCGCCGTGAGTTCACTCGTCTCCAAGTCCAACGCGCTGCTTCGGGCGTCCTACAAACTGACGCTGGCCGAGCAGCGGCTGATCCTGGCGTGTCTGGCCCAGCTCGACACGCGCCGGGCGATGCGGCCGAACGCCAACGACCGGGTGGACCAGACGGACAACCTGCGGGTGACGGCGCTGGAGTACGCCGACCTGTACGGGGTCGAGATGTCCACGGCCTACCGGGAGATCCACCAAGCCGCCAAACGCCTCTATGAGCGGTCCATCAAGGTCGTGCAGCCCGATGGCAGGCAACAGCACTTCAGATGGATCTGGGGCCGTTCTGCGCACCAGCGGGACGGCCACATCGAAATCAGCTTCACGCCCGACCTGGCGCGCTACGTGACGGCGCTGCGGGGCAACTTCACCAGCTACGGCATCGACCAGGTGCGGCGGCTGCGCAGCCCGAACGCGGTCAGGTTGTTCGAGCTGATGATGCAGTGGCGTGCCACCGGGGTGGCTCGAATCTCGGTGGCCGAGCTGCGCACGATGCTGCAGCTCACCTACCACCGCTTCACCGACATCCGCCGGTTCGTCCTGGACCCCGCCGTTCAGCAGATCAGCGAGCACACGGATTTCATCGCCACATGGAAACCAATTCGTACCAGTCGGCAGGTGGACACGATCGAGATTAGATTTTCGGAGCAGACTCAATCGGCGCTGCCGCTGGGGGATGAAGCTCGGGCAGCGGATGCAACTGAAATACTGTTCCCGCCCCTGGTCTCAGATGCATCCTGAGAGGCAATTTTTATTATTTGCGACCCAAAATTTTTCTTGACACGCCTGGGCACTCAATGTTATGCATCAAAAAATATCTCAAAATAACTCAATAAAATCAATGACTTAGCTC
>JAAFKB010000015.1 GCA_013299055.1 Sphaerotilus sp. | reverse complement strand
CGTGATGCCTACCACGGCTGCGGCGGTGTCGGTGGCGTTGATCCATTCGTGGTCGGCGGTGAACTTCAGGGACATGGGAAAGCTCCAGCGAAAAAGGGGATGGGTGGTGCGTTGCGTTGCGGTGCGGTGCGATCGGTGTGATCAGCCCGATCAGCCGCGGAAGTATCGGTGAGGCGCGAAGGGCATCGACGCCACGGTCATCGGCACGCGCTTGCCGCGCACCTCGGCGAACAGGGCGGTGCCGACCGCGGCGTGCGTGGCGGCGACGTAGCCCATGGCGATCGGCTGGCCGACGGTGGGGCCGACGGTGCCGCTGGTGACGCGGCCGACGGGCTGGCCATCGGCATCGACGAGGGGGGCGCCTTCGCGGACGGGCGTGCGCTCCAGCCCGGTCAGGCCGATGCGCTTGGTGGTGGCGCCTTGGGTGAGCTGCGTGCCAATCGTGGCATCGCCGGGATAACCGCCCGCCCGCGCACCGCCGGGGCGGCGCACCTTCTGGATCGCCCAGATCAGGCCGGCTTCCACCGGAGTGGTCGCGGTGTCGATGTCGTGGCCGTAGAGGCACAGGCCCGCTTCGAGGCGCAGCGTGTCGCGGGCGCCCAGACCGGCCGGGGCCGCCTCGGGCAGTGCGAGCAGGGCGCGGGCCAGCGTCTCGGCCTGCGCTGCCGGCACGGAAATCTCGAAGCCGTCCTCGCCCGTGTAGCCCGAGCGGGTGATGAAGCACTCGGCGCCGGCCAGCGTGAACATGCCACCGGACATGAAGGTCAGCGCGGCGATACCTGCGTTCAGCCGCGCCAGCGCCTCGGCCGCCTTCGGACCCTGCAGGGCCAGCAGCGCGTGGTCCGGCATCGGGATCACCTCGCAGCGCCCGCCGATGCGCTCGACGAGGTGGCGCGTGTCCGCGTCCTTGCAGCCTGCATTGACGATGAGGAAGAGGTCGTCTGCCCGGCGCGTGACCATCAGGTCGTCGAGCAGGCCGCCCGTGTCGTTCGTGAAGAAGGCGTAACGCTGCTTGCCGACCGGCAGATCCTGGATGTCCTGCGGCACCAGCGACTCCAGCGCGGCGGCGGCGTCCGGCCCGACGAGGCGCAACTGGCCCATGTGCGACACGTCGAACAGCGCGGCCGCATCGCGGCACTGGCGGTGCTCGGCCATGATCCCGGCGGGGTACTGCACCGGCATCGCGTAGCCGGCGAAGGGCACCATGCGGGCGCCGAGTTCGACATGGAGGGCGTGCAGCGGGGTCTGCAGCAGCGGGGTGGCGGAGGAGTCGGCGGACATGGACAGGCTTCTCGAAGGCAACGGATCTTGAACGGATCGGTCCACCGGTATCGGTGGTGGTGCCCTCGCTGTCCGCTTTACCTGAGAGATTGACGCGGTGCCGGTGTGGGCCGGGCCGCGCTTGCCCCTTCGGTGGACCGCGATCGGTGTGGATGGACTCCAGTGCCGCGCGGCCTCTCTCCAGTGAGGTGACGCCCCTTGCGGGGGCGTTTGCCAGTCCTTTTGCCTGAGCGTTCGAAACCCCGTTTCAAGAGGGTCTCTGCGCCTTCGGCGGCCGGCTCTGGGCGCGGCTCTCTCCTGGCTGCGTGCAGTTTAACCGCAGTTGGCGGCGTGGGGTGCAGCACAGCCGGTCGCGCGGCGCTGTGGCATCATCTGGCGCCTCCCAACGCTTGCTGAATCCATGGACCTGAAACTGCCCATCGTCATCATCGACGAGTTGTCCGATACCGTGATCAAGTCCAGCGGCCTGCTGGACATGGCCAGCGGGGAGATTGGCCATGTCCGCTACGAGGACCATGACCTGGCCACCGACGGTTTCCCGGCCCACGACGAGGAGTACGAGTTCACCTGCGGACTGCTGAGCAACGGCCGCAAGGAGGTCGAGTTCAGCATCACGGTCGATGTGATGGCCGCCCGCTACTCGGTCACGCCGAGCGAACTGCTCGAGATCAAGAGCCGTGCGGCCAAGCTGTTCACGGCAGCGCCCGAGTCTGCTGTGGTCGACAAGCCGACGGCCAAGGTCCGGGCCGGAGGGCGCCGGACCAGCCGCTGAGCTGAGGGCGCCCGGTGCCAGCCCGTGTCGGTCGCTGTCTGACCTGGCCTCTGGTGGCCGTCGCGCTGCTGCTGGCGGGGTGTGCGGGCAGCACAGGCTCCGCGAGTCGTTCGGCCAACCGGGTCTACCTGGACGAGGCATTTTCGACGACAGAGACCTTTTCCCGTGTCTTCACGGCCGGTGTCGGCGGCACATGCGAAGCGGCGCGTCGTGCATTGTTGAGCCAGGGGTATGTCATCACGTCGGCCCGTCCAGACGCCGTGAATGGACGCAAGAGTTTCCAGCCCGAACATGAAGTCCATGTGCAGATCGAGTTTCACATCGTCTGCGTACCGGAGGTGACGTCGGTGTCCGCCATGGCAACCGATCCCCCGTCCACGATCGCGTTCGTCAACGCGGTCCAGGACCGCTATTCCCTGAAGAAGAATCCCAACTCGGCCAGCCTGGGGGTCAGCGCCATCGGCTCACTGTCGCTGCCGGTATCGTCCAGCGACGACTCGCTGGTCAAGGTGGCCAGCCAGACCATTCCCGCTGGCGTGTTCTACGACCGATTCTTCGGGTTGATCGAGCGGTACCTGGACGCACCATAGGGACGCTGCGGAGGAAAGGCCTGCGTGTTCGGTGCTATCGTGTCAGCACGGCTGGAGGGCATCATGACCGGTACACGGCATCCGTCCATCTCGACGGACAGGCAGGCACAGGCAACACGGATGGATGTTCTGCGTTCGGCCTTGCCGGCAACGGTCGAATTCCTGGGTCGGCGGCGGGCAGACCTGATCGACGCGGCACTCATCGAGCACTACGTGGGGCTGAACTGGCTGGAATGGCATGGCGGCAGTCTCCGTCTCACTGTGACTGGCCGAAATGTCTGTGCGCAGCTGTCCGTTCGGCCGCGTTGAGCCCGTTGTCCGGTGGCGGGCCGTGGCAGTGCGTTTGTCAGGAGTGCTTGGCCGGAGTAAACTGCACGCTGGCGCTGCAGAGTCGGTCTGACTCTGCAGCGGTTTTGTTTTTGTGTCGCGCCAGCGCCCGATCTGCTCATCCGGTGCTGGCTCGGCCATCAGCAACGCGCCGATCCATCCAGGCTTGCCGACGCCCTGCGAACACGGGGTGCCGTGCAGGATGCGTGGGGCGTGTCGGCTGCGTTCGGGTCGCCGGTCATGGACCCCGACCGAGGCAGCCGGTCACCTGTTCACCGCCGCACGGCGGCGATCGGTTCCCGCGCCATGGATTTGAATTTCCACCACCATCACCCTGACACAGGAGGCCCCGTTTGGCCAAAGAAGAACTGATCGCCATGAATGGCAGCGTCACTGAAGTGCTCCCTGACTCGCGTTTTCGCGTGACCCTGGAGAACGGCCATCAACTGATTGCCTACACCTCCGGCAAGATGCGCAAGCACCACATCCGCATCCTCGCGGGGGATGCCGTCTCCCTGGAGCTGTCGCCCTATGACATGACCAAGGGCCGCATCACCTTCCGCCACATCGAGCGTCGCGGACCTGCGCCGACATCGGGTGGTGGTGCGCGTCGTTGAGGCAGGGAGGCTTGATGTGAATTTTTCACATCAAGCCATTGCATGGCACGTCAACCGTGCCGTAGTCCCTGTTTGAGGGGGTGTGTCGAACGCGGGCAGTGCCTAGGCTCGGGGTGTCAGGACAGTCCAGATTTTCTGGATTGTTCAAATTAACCCAGATTGCACCCCACTCATGACTGCTTATCCCTGCCCGATGAAGTTGCTCGCCCTGACACTGCTGTGCGTGTCTGGCCTCGCTCACGCTGGTGGCGCGTCGTTTGTCGATGGCATGTCCAGCGAAGATACCACCCGCTGGGTACGCACGGACAACGTGTATCCGGGTGAGCCGGTCAACAATGTCTGGCGTGCGGACCACATTGCCTTCGCGGCAGGGCAGATGGAGCTGCGCCTGAACACGCAGCCCTGCGCCATCGCGCCCGAGCAATGCGCCAGCCGCCCGTCAGCTTCCGGGCAACTGCGCAGTCAGGATACCTACGGATTCGGTCGCTACACCGCCGTGCTGCAGGCAGCCACAGGCGACGGGGTCGTCACGGATTTCATGAAATACACCGGTGATCTGGCAGGTGATCCGTCCGACCTGATCGGCATGCACATCCAGGGGCAGGATCCCACGCGGATGCAGGTGAGCTACTTTCTGGAAGGTGTCGGCGCCCAGTACCAGACCGTGCACCTCGGCTTCAATGCGGCATCGTCCCTGCACACTTACGCATTCGACTGGAGCGCCGGTGCCCTGCGCTGGTATGTCGATGGCAACGAAGTCTTCAATGTGACGGGGGCCTCTCTGCCTGCAGCAGAAGGGTACATCGTCGGCGATGTCTGGGCGGCCAGTCCTGCCACGGCTGGCCTGTTTGGTGCCTACGCCAACACCCCCACACGGGCCTATTTCGACAGCATTGCCTATGAGGCCGCCATATCGCCCGTGCCAGAGCCTGGCTCTGCGGCGCTGCTGTCGCTGGGAGTGGGGCTGCTGGCCTGGCGTCGCCGTCGTGCAAGCCCGGTGAGCCCGACCGCAAAGTAAGCACAACCCACGGCACCAAGAAAAAAGGTGAGGCGCGTGATGGCGCTTCACCTTTCTTGCGTCCGGACCTGCCACGTTCACGGGTTTCCCCTGCGTGGCAGCCTGATGGTCAGCGGCTGGTTTCCTTGACGATATACCAGTCAGTACCTCGGCGCTTCCAAGTCAGTGTCTTCTGCGACTTGTCACTGAAATCCTTGGATGCGTAGTGCTGCTCGAAGCGGGTTTCGACCGTGTCTGCCGAGACCGTCTTACGCTGCACGTTCGCGATCTTCAGCTCGACAGCGCCCTCTTTCTTGAGCAGCTTGGTTCGATTGGCAAACCAGACCTGGCGCGGCACACCGGCGGGCTGAAACTTGGGATCATAGAAACTCAGGTAGCGCGTCACATCCTTGGCGGTCCACGCACCGGCCCAGTCCAGCAGGCGCTGAGAAACCGGTGTGCTCATGCCGGCATCACCACTGGCAGCCATTGGGGTCACGGCTGCGGCGCGCTGTGCAGGCAGCGCGCTCACCGAAGGGGCCGCCGCTGCACCGACCGGCAGTGACGTGGCCGCCTGCTGGCGTGCGCGCGCATCGAGTTCCGCCTTTGGCGTCAGTGCCAGATCGGTGGCGCTGACCGGGCAGCGTGCGGCCGCATCCTCCCCGGCCTGCCAGTAGCGGCCTTCTGCTGCCTCGCTTTCGGTGCCGCCGGCGCGGGTCAGGCCGAGTACGGCGACCAGGCTGCTGGCAGCCGCATGGGTGCGTGCCTTGGCGATCACCAGATCCAGCTCGGCATTCGTGTAGGCACGCCGTGCGCCGTAGAGTTCATTTTCCGAGTTCAGCAGATCCAGCAGCGTTCGCTGGCCGATGTCGAACTGCTGGCGGTACGCATCCCGGACCTTTTCGCTGGCCAGCACGTGTCGGTCGAGGTAGCTGAGCTGCTCCGTGAGCTTCTGGATGTCGTGGAAGGCAATGGCAGCGGTCTGCCGTGCGTCGCGGCAGGCCTTGTCGCGCTGGTCCGCGGCCTGGCTGAGCAAATTCGCGGCCTGGCGCACGCGGGCCTTGTCGGAACCGCCGTTGTACAGGTTCCAGTTCAGCGCGAGGCCTGCTGTCGTGTCGCGCCGCTGGTCTGGCACGCCATCCAGATTGGTTCCGGCAGCCGCCCGCACGCGGGCTTCGACACGTGGTTGGTACAGGTTGCCTTCGCGCTCGCGCGACTGGGACTGGGCTGCACGCAGGTTCTCGACCGCTGCAGCGACTGATGCACTGCGTCTGGAGGTCTGCTCCAGCAAGGTGCCGGCCGTCGTGGGCAAGCCCTTGTCGAGTCCGCCGGCCATGGGCAGGTCAACCGGTGGCAGGTTGCCGACGATGCGGCGGTAGCGTTCCGTCACGTCATGCAGGTTGGATGTCTCCGTCGCCAGGTTCGACTCGGCCAAGGCCAGGCGTGCGCCCGCCTGCTCCAGGTCCACGCCCCGGCCGACACCGGCACGTACACGGGAATTGCTCTGGTCGGTCACGTGCCGGTGCTGGACATAGTTGTCTTCGGCCAGTTTCACCAGACGCCGGGCACGCAGCACGTCCGCATACGCCCGCACCCCTTCCTGTGCCACCTGCTCGCTGGCTTCGATGAACTCGAAGTAGCGCACCAGCCGGGCGTGTCCGAGGCGGTCCACCTGGTTCATGGTCGCGAAGCCATCCCAGAGCAGCTGGGTGGCCGACAGCGCGACACCCGCGCTGTTCAGGCTCTGGCTGGTCGCGCCGATGCGGTCCCGCGTGCGATTGGCGTCGGCTGTCAGATCCACCCGCGGGTAATAGGCGCCACGGGCCACATCGACTTCATCCACGGCCGCGCGGAAGGCGTTGAGCTTGGCCGTGACTTCAGGGTTGGTGGAGATCGCGCGCTGTACCGTGTCCTTGAGCGGATCCGCCGACTGTGCCAGCGCAACTTGACAGGCCATGGCGATCAGGCCGATGACGAGGGGGGATGCTGCCTTATTCATTGATTCATTGATCCTTGCGCTGGCCCGAGGAATCGACACACCTGCCGTCACTCCCGCAAGGCCCGTGGATGAGGGGGGTACTTCCGACGGCTATTTTGCCGTTTCGCCCGCGGATACCTTCATCTGAGTATTCCACAGCCGGTCGGGCACGTCCAAGTCATCTACGCATTAAATCGTGGGCACATGTCTGGACCAGCGTGTTTCGTGAAGGAAGGCTACGGTTTTGCTCGCAGCGTGCCGACAACGCTTCCATGCCTGCTGTTGTGCCCATGTCACGAACTGTCAAGCCCGCCCGGTGCTGGGGGTGGGGTCCGGCACGCGCATGGGCTGGCGCTTTGCCCCGTCGCTGGACGGGGTGGGCATTGGTACTGATGGGTTTGATGGTGGTGCCCGCTGCCTTGGCCTGGGAGGCCGAGCGCCTGGTCTTTCTGGCTGGCAGGCAAGGTGGGCAGACCGCTGCGATGGCCCACGCGCTCACCGATGTCATCCAGCACATGTCCCGCCAAGAGGACGAGGCCCGCCTGCACAGCATCAACCAGTTCTTCAACCGGCGATTGCTGTTCCGGGAAGACATCGAGACCTGGGGCCAGGTCGACTACTGGGCCAGTCCGCTGGAGTTCCTGGACCGCGGGCAGGGCGATTGCGAGGACTACGCCATTGGCAAGTACTTTTCGCTCATCGCGTCGGGTGTGCCGGCCACTCGGCTGAGGCTGGTGTACGTGAAGGCGATCTTCGGTGGCCAGACATCCGTTCAGCAGGCGCACATGGTGCTGGCGTACTACCCGAACGCAGGTGCCGAGCCGCTCATCCTGGACAACCTGATCGGTGACATCCGGCCCGCGTCCAAGCGGCCGGATCTGATCCCCGTGTTCAGCTTCAACTCCGAGGGGCTCTGGCAAGGCACCCAGGGGCCGGGCGCTGGCGATGCGGTGGCACGGCTGTCCCGGTGGCGCGAAGTGCTGGTCAAGGCAAGAGACCAAGGGTTCCTGTGAACAAACCAAAAAAGGAGTCGGCATGTCGCTGATTCGACAAATCTGGCTATTGATCCTCGGCACGATCCTGTTGTCGTGTGCCGGCAGCGTGCTGGTGTCTGTCTGGACTGCCCGGAATTCGCTGGAGACGCAGCTGTCGGTGAAGAACAACGACAACGCCCAGTCCCTGGCGCTGTCGCTGTCGCACCAGGGGCAGGATGCGGCCATGCTGGGCATCGCGATCTCGGCGCAGTTCGATACCGGGCACTACCAGTCGATCATCCTGCGCGCTCCGGATGGCGCGACACTGTATTCGCGGGTGGCCGATGGTGTGCGCATTCCGGCGCCCGTCTGGTTCGTGCGCAGCGTGCCGATCCAGCCCACAGCCGGACTGGGGCAGGTGCTCAATGGCTGGGCGCAGATCGGCACCCTGGAGGTGGTCAGCCAGTCGGCCTATGCCTATGCCGGGCTGTGGGCGGCCTGTGTGCGCATCACGCTGTGGACGTTTGCCATCGGGGTGCTCGCGGCCACGATCGGGCACCTGGCGGTGCGGCGCCTGCGGCGCCAGCTCGATGAGGTGGTGGAGCAGGCCGACGCGCTCACGCAGCGTCGTTTCGTGCGCGTGAAGGAGCCGCGCACGCCCGAGCTGCGCCGCGTGGCCCAGGCCATGAACCAGATGGTGACGCGCATCAACCAGATCTTCGCGGAGCAGGCCGAGCAGGTGGACCAGCTGCGGGTGCAGGCCAGCTGTGATCCCTTGACCGGGGTGTCGCACCGCCGGCATTTCCTGGCCAGCTTCGAGTCGCACCTGGCGCGTGAGGACGCGTCTGCCTCGACGCAGCTGGTGCTGGTGCGTGTGCGGCGGCTGGCCGATGTGAACCGCGCACTCGGGCACCAGCGCACCGACCAGCTGCTGCGTACCCTGGCGCGGGCACTGTCCCAGCCTGGGGTGGATGGGGGGGGGCCGAGCTGCCACGGTCGGCTCAACGGGTCCGATTTCGCGGTGGTGTATCCCCATGCCAATGAGCGGGACGATCCAGCGGTCGCCTTGCTCGATCGCCTGCGTGTCTGCCTGACCGACACACCGGGTGTCGCGGTGGTGGTGTCCTCGGTGGGCTGCCGTGCGGGGGGGGCGGTGCCTGAGTTGCTGACCCGTGCGGACATGGGGCTGGCCGATGCTGAGGTGCGGGGGGATTTCGCCTATGTCGCCAACGGGCTGGAGCCTGCGCCGCTGCAAGGTGGCGAGGACACCTGGCGTCGGGCATTGCAGGCCACGTTGCTGGCGGCTCGGGTGCAGTTGATGCAATTTCCGGTCAGCGACCGGTATGGCTCGGTGGTCCACATGGAGTGCCCGCTGCGCTTGCAGCTGGAAGACGATGGGGCCTATGAGCCGGCGGCGCGCTGGCTGCCGTTTGCCCTGCGCACGGGCATGAGCTGCGATGTGGACATGGCGGCGGTGGCACTGGCCGTGACGGCGATCACGGCCGATGGCAAGCCGCGCGGGGTGAATCTGTCGCCGCAGTCGCTGGTGCATCCACAGTTTCTGCCGCGTCTGCGCGAGCGGGTCGCGGCGGCGGGGCCGGCGGCGCGGCACTTGTGGGTCGAGGTGGACGAGTCGGCGCTGGAGCGGCATCCGGATGCACTGATCGAGTTGTGCCGCCAGCTTCGGCCGCATGGTGTGCATCTGGGGCTGGAGCATGCGGGCGATCGCCTGTCGTCGATCGGGCTGTTGCTGGAGCCGGGGCTGGACTACGTGAAGCTTGCATCGAGCTGGGCGAGCGGTGTGCGGCATGACGCGGCGCGGCGTGCGTGGCTGCGCAGCTCGGTGGCGATGCTGCACGGGGTCGGGTTGAAGGTGTTTGTCGAGGGGGTGCGCGAAGTCGAGGATCTGCCGGAGCTGTGGGCCTGCGGGGTGGATGGGGTGACGGGGCCGGCCGTGAAGTGAGCGGGATGCATGGGGCATGAAAAAACCGCCTTGGTGGAGTGCCAAGGCGGTTTCTGTGCGTCTGGGTGATACCCCTTGCGGGGTGGTGTGTGACGGTCAGTTGTCCACGATCAGTTTGCCCTGGGTCAGCAAGGTGGAGATGATCTGGGTGTCGGTGGCGGTGTTGGCCAGGCCCAGCGAGGCGCGCAGATCGACGCCCGACAGCACGATGGTCTGGTCTTCGGCTGCGGCGCTGTAGTTGCCGCCGGCGAAGGCGCCGGTGGAGCTGACGTGGATGGTGGTGGTGGCCGCGCTGCCGCTGCCGGCGAAGGTGAACTCCAGGTAGTTTTCCAGCGTGGTGGTCCGCTCGCCGGAGAGCAGGTCGCGCAGGTCGATGATGTCGCCGCCGGCGGAGGGGAGGCTGGGGTTGAAGTCGGTGATGGTGTCGATGGCGGGGGTGCCGCGGGTGCCGCCGTCGCCGAGCGACCAAGCAAACACGTCGGATCCCAGGCCCCCCGTGAATGCGTCGCTATCCATGCCGCCGATGAGCCTGTCGTTGCCATCGCCGCCCGACAGGGTGTCGTTGCCGGCCAAGCCACTCAGGGTGTCATGACCAAGGCTACCGACGATGGATTCAGAGCGCGTGGCGTCACCGATGTAGGTGGTACCGATAGAGGTTGACGTGCCGACTTGAACCACGACTTCGCCGTTCTGTGTATCGCCATAGGGCGTGCGGCCTACGGAGTCAATGTCCGACAGGGTGTACGTCATGCGCTCGGTGCGGGCACTTGCCATTGAGGACGGCACGCGGTATTCAAAGGTGCCCTCGTCGAGATCAACGATGAAACGACTGCCTTCGACTTTTCCGTTCAGTAGCGTTGCGCCTGTGGTTCCGATTGTCAGGACTTTGGTGGACGTGTCGAAAGTGTAAATACCGGTGCCGCCAGTCACCGAGATGAGGTTGGCACGTGAATCTGACCACAGATAGGTCGCTCCATTCACCGTCACCGAGCGAATGTAGCCACCGTCTGCGCCGACCATGCCACCGGCACCGATGGTCCCGCCAGTTGTGAGATCGCCTGATGGGATAGGTACTGTCTGTTGCAGCACTCCTGTCAGGTCCGCTGGATCAGCGACGACCACTGCGCTGGCGTCACTGCCACCGTTGCGACCATCCCATGCAATAGGTTGCAGATACGACAGACCCACATCATCGGTGATGCCGATGGCGTAAGCGCGCATGCCGTAGCTGTTGAGGAACCCCCGCCAGTCTGCTCTCTCAAGGTCATTCATCCCATACGCCGGCTCGTTAGGGTTGCCGTCGGAGATGAAATAGGCGATGTTCTGGCCCGAAGAAATTTTGCCTGGAGTCTCAAATGCGGTGCGGGTCAGCGAGATGGCTGGATCATAGTTAGTGCGACCATCTGCGATCAGACCATCGATCAGCGGGGTGGCTTCGCTTGGTAGCATCCAGCCGCTCCCTAGCGCTTCTGCCGTGTCCGAGAAAACCACCAACCGTACCGCTACGTCACCAAATTCATCGTAGCTGGCGATCAGGTTCTTGATTGCCTGTCGTGCATTGCTCAAGCGGACTGCATCCATCGAACCCGAGATGTCCAGTGTGATGATCAGGTTGGTGTCCTGAAGCCGGACAGCTCTGACTTGGGAAGCGACCGCTGCGGGGGAATCGTCCTCTACGTTGACACTGATCTGATTAATGGCAGTGGCTCCACCACTGTCAACCACGTTAACGCCGAGATTGAGCGTACGGATATCTTCACCGGTGCCGCTGTGGGAAATGGAGCGGAGCACCGTAACGGTGTATGTGCCGTTGTTGTTGATGGTTGCCTCCAGCACTGGAGTGCCTGTGGCACCGTCGATCTTGCCGATCAGCCTGTTCGTACCAATGCCGGTCCAAGAATCTACCAGTTTGCCCTGCGAGTACAGGTCCGTGGGTACGCTTGCCCAAGTGACGGTGAACGCCGTGCTGTCGGGATCGGTAATCGACAGCGTATTGGTGGCAGTGGTGCTGTTGGTCGTGTCGGTAGGACTGCCGGTGTTGTCGGCGATGCCGCCTGCGAGTCCTTCCTCTGACACAGTGACTTGGCTTGCCCCGATGACGGGCGCATCGTTGACCGGATTGATCGTCAGCGTCAGCGTGCTCGTCACCGGATTGGCGCCGTCGCTCACGGTGTAGGTGATGACCGGCACCGCGCCGTCGTAGTTGGGCAGCGGGGTGAAGGTATAGACGCCGGTGGGCGCGATCGTGACGGTGCCGACTCCCGGAATAGTGGCCGTGGTTCCTGCGGGATAGGGCGTGCCGGCAATGCTGAAGCTGGTGACGGTGAGCGGGTCGCCGTTGGCGTCGGTGTCGTTGGCCAGCACGGTGCCGGTGATCGGCGTGTCCTCGTCACCGCGGCCGGTGTCGGGCAGCGCGATCGGGGCCACGTCGTCGTCTGCAATGGTGCCGGTGCCGTTAGATGTCGGGGTGCGGGTGGTGCCAGCCGTGGTCGTGGCCGTCAACGTGAAGGCTTCCGATGCTTCAATCACCTTGTCGTTGATCAGCGGCGTGCGCACCAGCAGCGTCGTGGTGTTGGGTGCAAAGGTGGCCGTGGTCGCATCGACCCAGGTTGCGCCGCCATTGGTGGACACCTGCAGGTTGTTGCTGCCCGCAGCGCCGTAGTCCACGCCCAGCCCCTTGGCGGTGCCGTCGGTCAGTGCCAGCGCCACCGTGGTGGCCGTGGCGGACTGGTTGCTCAGTGTCAGCGTGAAGGTCACGAAGGCGGGCGTGGGCGAGAGGTTCTCCACCACTGTCGTGTTGCTGATCGTCAGGATCGGCGTGTCGTTGTCCAGCGGTGTGCCGGGTGGCGTGTCGGGCGAGAGCGGGCCGCCTGTGCCGTCGTCCTTGATGGTGCCGACGCCGACGCCATCGGCGATGGTGGCGTTCGTCGGGGCGGACAGGTTGACCGTGAACGTCTCGCTGCCTTCGAACACGCTGTCGTTCAGTATCGGGATCGAGATCGTCTTGCTGGTTTCGCCGGGGGCGAAGGTCAGCGTGCCAGTCTGTGCGGTGTAGTCCGCGCCGTTGAGGGCGGTGCCGTCGGCGGTGGTGTAGGTGACCGTCACCGCCATCTTGGCGGGATTGCTCAGCGTCACCGTGAACACCGCCGAACTGGAGGCTTCGTTCACGACCACATCGTTGATCGAGAACGCCGGCTTGTCGTTGTCCAGCGGCGTGCCGGGTGGGGTGTCCGGCGACAGGGGGCCGCCCGTGCCATCGTCCACGATGGTGCCGATGCCCGTGCCGTCCTTCGTGGCATCCACACCCGCACCGGCGGTGTTGACCGTGGCGTTGGTCGGGTCGGTCAGGACAATCTGGAAGGTCTCGGCGCCCTCGTACTGCGTGTCGTTGATGAGCGGCACGCTGATGGTCTTGGTGGTCTCGCCCGGCGCGAAGGTCAGCGATCCCAGGACGGACTGGTAGTCGAACCCGGCTTCGGCCGTACCATTGACGCTGGTGTAAGCGACGGTGACAGGCAGCGCCGATGCATTCGACAGCGTCACCGTGAAGATGGCGGATTTCGACGCCTCGTTGACCAGCACGTCGTTGATGGTGACAAGCGGCTTGTCGTTGTCGGGTGTCTTGTCGGGCGGGATGGTGCCCGTGCCGTCGTCCTTGATCGTGCCCAGGCCGATCGGATCGTCGAGCACGATGGTGCCGCTCGGGCTGCGCAGGTTGACGGTGAAGGTTTCCGCCCCTTCGTAGACGGGCGGGATGTCGTTGAGGATCGGGACCGTGATGGTCTTGGTCTTCTCGCCCGGCGCGAAGGTCAGCGAGCCGGCGACGGCGGTGTAGTCGAGTCCCGCCTTGGCTGTGCCGTCCGTGGTGTCGAAGTCCAGCGTGAGCGGCATCGTGGCCGTGCCGGTCAGCGTGACGGTGAAGGTGGCCGTGCCCGCTGCTTCGTTGACAGTCATGTCGTCGATCGTGGCGTGCGGGCGGTCGTCGGTCGGCGTGACACCGGGCGGGACAGTGCCGGTGCCATCGTCCATGATGGTGCCCAGGCCCTGCGGATCGACAATCAACGCGTTCGCGCTGGCGCCACTGAGGTTGACCGTGAAGGTCTCTGCGCCCTCGTAGACCAGATCCTCCGTGATCGGGACTTCGATGGTCTTGCGCAGCTCACCCGGTGCAAAGGTCAGCGTGCCGGTGCGGGCCGTGTAGTCCTCGCCGTTGCGCGCCGTGCCGTCCGCCGTCACATAGCTGACCGTCACCGGCGTGGCCGACGGGCCGGACAGCGTCACCGTGAACGTGGCGAGACCGGTGCCTTCGTTGACGGTCTGGTCGTTGATGGTGATGCCGGGCAGGTCGAAGATGGTGGCAGTGCCGGTGGCCTTGGCATTGGAGGTGCCGTCCGCGGGCGTGGTGGTGGTGGCGGTCAGGGTGAAGGTCTCCCCCGAATCGTCGAGCGCGTCCACGACCACCGGAGTGCGCACCAGCACGCTGGTCTTGCCCGCGGCGAACGTGGCGCTGGTGGCGTCGGCCCAGGTGGTGCCGCCGTCGGTGGAGACCTGCAGGTTGCCCGCCCCCGCGCGGCCATAGTCCACGCCCGCGCCCTTGGCCGTGCCATCCGCCAGTGCCAGCGCGACCGTGGTGGCCAGGCCGGACGCCTTGTCCAGCGTCACGTTGAATGTGGCGTAGCCCGAGGATTCCGGCACGTTCACATCGGTGACGGCCAGTCTCGGGGCGTCTTTGTTGACGCCGTTGTCGAGCAGACCGTCATCGGCGATGTCCGTGACCACGCTGGCATGCGCCGTGTCGATCACTGCACCCGATAGTGCTTCGATCTTGACGGTGAAGGCTTCCTTGCCCTCCAGCAGCGTGTCATTGACGATCGGCACCAGCACGGTCTTGCTGATCTCGCCCGGTGCAAAGGTCAGCACCAGGTCGACGGCGGTGTAGTCGACGTCGGCCAACGCGACGCCATTGACGGTCTTGACCGTGACCGTCACCGGGACGGTGGAGGGATGGTTCAGGCTGACGGTGTAGGTGGCATTGCCGATGGCCTCATCGACCGTCGCAGGTCCGGAGATCGACACCAGCGGAGCGTCCTCGATGGTGCCGGTGCCGTACACCGGCGCGGTGTCGGCGGGCGCCTTGACATCAAGGAAGACGGTTTCCTGGCTCTCCGGGGTCAGGTCCAGCACCGTCGGCACGCGCACGACCAGCGTGGTGGTGCCCGGCGGCACCGTCACCTTGCCATCGACCACGGGCGTGAAGGTCTTGCCGCCGTCGAACGACACCTCCATCGGCCCGGTGTCGGTGCCCACCGTGCCGGTGTCCGAACGCGGGGTCAGCTCCAGCACGGTCGGCTGCGTGGACGCATTGGTCAGCGTCACCGTGAAGTCCAGTGGCTGGCCTTCCTGCGTGGTGGGGCTGGTGACGGTGCTCACGCGGGGACGGTCGTCGTCGGTGCCACCGGTGCCGGTGCCGTCATCGACGATGGTGCCCTGCGTGGTGGGGGTGGGCAGGCCGACGTTGACCGGCTCGCTCAGGGTCAGCGTGAAGGTCTCCGGTCCCTCGTGGACCGGGGCTGCCGTGTCGTTGAGCACCGGCACGGCGATCGTCTTGCTGGTCTCGCCAGGAGCGAAGGTCAGCACGCCGGTCGTGGGGGTGTAGTCGGTGCCGCCGAGCGCCGTGCCATCCGACGTGGTGTAGCGCACCGTGATGGTGTCCTTCGAGGGGCTCGACAGCGTGACCGTGAACACGGCCTGTCCTGCGCCTTCGTTGACCGTGACCGGCTGGACACTCTGGATGTAGGGCAAGGCATCGACGATGGTGGCCACGCCGATCGGGTCCGCCACTTCCACGTCTCCCGACAGCAGCGTGGTCGTCAGGGTGAAGGTCTCGTCGGGCTCGTAGGTGCGGTCGCCCGTGATGGGGGTGCGGACCAGGGCGCTCAGCGTGCCAGCCGGGATCGTCACGCTGGTGGCAGGGGTCCAGGTCACGCCGTTGTCGAGCGAGACTTCCAGGTTCTCAGGGGTTCCTGCCGTGCCGTAGTCGCTGCCACCGCCCTGCGCCGTGCCGTCCGACAGCGCCAGACCGAGCGTGGTGCTGCTGCCCGAGGTGCGGGCGAGCGTCACGGTGAAGACCGCGTGGCCCGCATCTTCCTTCACCGTCACGTCACCCACCGACACAGCGGGCAAGCCCGGCCCCGTGCCGGATCCCACGACCCGCACGGTGTCCGCACGGGTGGCGGCACTGAAGTCGAAATCCGCCTGGCTGACCACCTCGATGACCCGTCCGACCCGCTCGGCCCTGTCCAGCGAACCGTCCTCGCCACCGGTCATGCCTGCACCGGTGTTGAGGTTCGACATCTCGCGGCTGTCCGGGATGCGCGCCAGCCGATCACCTTCCACCTCCAGCTGCACGATGCCCTTCTGCGAGGTCAGGATCACGTAGCCCTTGCGGACCATCTCGCCTACCTTCAGCTCGCGCACCGTGCCGTCCGGCAGCCGCACCACCGCCTCGCCCCAGATGCCCACCACCATGCCTTCGGGCAGGCGCGCCGGCACGTAGTTCGGGTCCAGCGTCAGGCGCTGCAGGGCTTGCATCAAGCCGGCCTTGCCGGTGAGCAGAGCCGTTTTCAGGGTGGCGGTGGGAGAGGTGGCCATGGGGTGCTTCCAGTCTTTCAGTTCGACGAGACAATCTCGCCAGAATAGACCAATCGAGGACCAGATCCGCTTTCGTTAACGCCGTGATCGGGTTGGAAAACGTGATTTGATGCACTGGACTGGCGCTGGTGAAGAGGATAGCGAGACCTGCGGCGTACCAGCCGTTCGCCCAGAAAAAAGCCCCTCGTTCGAGGGGCTCGGTGTGGAGTGGTTGCAGTTTCAGCGTTCCCGCAGCGCGTAGGCCTTGGCCTTGAGCACGGGCTTGAGCAGGTACGACAGCACCGTCTTCTTGCCGGTGAGGATGTCCACCTCGGCCGTCATGCCGGGAATGATGGGCTGGTTCTCGCTGAAGCGTGGCTGCGCGGTGCGGACCTTGACGATGTAGAAGGCGTTGCCTTTCTCGTCGACCTGGGTGTCGGGGCTGATGTTCTCGACCTTGGCTTCGAGGCCGCCGTAGATGGAGAAGTCGTAGGCGGTGAACTTGACGGTGGCGGTCTGGTTCGGGTGCAGGAAGGCGATGTCCTTGGGCAGCACCTTGGCTTCGAGCACCAGCGCGTCGTCGATCGGCACGATCTCGACAATGTCCTTGCCTGGCTGCACCACGCCGCCGACTGTGTTGGCCAGCAGCCGCTGTACCCGACCGCGTACCGGCGATTTCACGCTGGACTTGTCCACCTTGTCCACCAGCGCCGCGGCCCCCTGGTTCATGGCGTTGAGCTTGCCCAGCACGTCCGACAGGTCGCGCCGCGCCTCGTTGCGGAAGGTGAGTTCCATCTCCTGGGCCTTGCGGCGGGATTCGCCGATCGCCGCCTGGGCGCGTCCCATGTTGGCCGCGGCTTGCTCCATCTCGCCCCGGTAGCGGCTGATCTCGCGCTCCAGGCGCAGCACTTCGACTTCGGAGACCGCGCCGGTGGCCAGCAGCGGCTTGGTGCGGCGCAGCTCGTTCTGGGAAATGTCGATCGAGCGTTGTGCGGAAGAGCGACGTGCCTGCGCCTCGGCAACCTCCTGCTGGCGCTGCGAGCCTTGCTGCTGCACGACCGACAGCATGGACTGCAGCTCCGACATGCGCGACAGGTAGAGGTTGCGCTCCTCGGCGATGATGCGGTCCTCGTCGGCGCCGCCATTGCCCGCCGGTGGCTTGAAGGCGCCTCCTTCGGCCAGCGCCTTCAGCCGCGCCTCCTTGACCTTGAGCGCGAAGACCGTGGCCGCGCTCTCGTTGACGCCCGAGGTGGCGCGGGTCTCGTCCACCTTGAGCAGCAGCTGGCCCGCCTCGACCTCCTGGCCTTCCTTCACCAGGATTTCCGACACCACGCCGCCGTCGAGCGACTGCACCACCTGCAGCTGCCGCGAGGGGATCACGCGGCCGTCGCCCTTGGTCACTTCGTCGATCTCGGCAAAACCCGCCCAGACGATCAGCAGCACCACGATGACCACGGCCGCCCGCACGATGCGCTGGGCGCGGGCAGTCTTCTGGCGCGACATGATCTCGTCGGCTTCCTGCTCGAAGTCGCGCAGGCCGGGCGGGGCCGCGCCATCGGCCACAGTCTTGCCGAACAGGGCGCGGCCCAGGGGGCCCAGGCGGTCGGTCCAGCGGCGGGCACCGTCCTTGGCGCTGGTGTCGTGGCTGGCGGGGGAAGGGGTGTTCATGCTCATGCGGCCCTCGCGATGCGGCCCGCTTGCAGGGCTTCCAGGATGCGGTCACGCGGACCGTCGGCGACGATCTTGCCCTGGTCGACCACGATGACGCGGTCCACCAGCGCCAGCATCGACGTGCGGTGCGTGACCAGCACGACCGTCTTGCCTTGCGCGAATTCCGTGACCTTGCGGGTGACCTGCGCTTCGGTGGAGAAGTCCATCGCGCTGGTCGGCTCGTCCAGCAGCAGCAGCGGCGCGTTGTGCAGCACCGCGCGCGCCAGCCCCACGCTCTGGCGCTGACCACCCGACAGCAGCTCGCCGCGCTCGCCCACCGGCATGTCGAAGCCGCGCGGGTGGCGGTTGACGAAGTCGGTCATGCAGGCGGTCTCGGCGGCGGCCAGCACGGCGGTCTCGTCCGCGTAGGGCAGACCCAGGGTGATGTTCTCGCGCAGGGAGCCGTAGAACAGCGTCACGTCCTGCGAGACATAGCCCAGGTTGCGGCGCACGTCGGCCGGGTCGAGCTGGCGCAGGTCGATGCCGTCGAGCAGCACGGCGCCCGAGGTCGGCTGGTAGAGACCCAGCATCAGCTTCTGCAGCGTCGTCTTGCCCGAGCCGACCCGGCCGATCAGCGCCACGCGTTCGCCCTGCTGGATGCGCAGGCTCACGCCGTCGAGCACGGGATCGTCGCGGCCCGGGTACGCGAACTTCACGTCGCGGAACTCGATGTCGCCCTTCAGCTCGCGGCGGTGCAGGAAGTGCTGGCCGGCCTCGCGCTCGACCGGGTTGGCCATCACCTTGTTGAGCGACTCCAGCGCGGTACGGGCGCCCTGGTACTGCATCAGCAGGCCGACGATCTGGCCGGCCGGTGCCAGCGCACGCGAACTGAGGGTCGTGCAGGCGATCAGCGCCCCCATGGTGAGTTCGCGCTGCGAGATCAGGTAGACGCCGATCAGGATGATGGAGAGGTTGACTACCTGCGAGAGCCAGTTGGTGCCGTAGCTGGCGGTGCTGGACAGCGACCGCATGCGCACGTTGGTCTGCGCGAGGAACTGGTTGGCCCGCTCCCAGCGCCCCTGGATCACGCTTTCGGCAGCCTGGGTCTTGATGGTCTCGATGCCGGTCAGCGCCTCGACCAGCGTGGCGTTGCGCTGGGCGCTGGCCTGGTAGGTCGATTCGGAGAGTTCGTGCAGGCGCTGCTGCAGCACGTAGCCGATCGCCAGGATCAGCGCGAACGCCAGCAGCACCGGCAGCACCATCCACGGCGAGATCCACGCCATCACCGCCAGGAAGATCAGCGCAAAGGGCAGGTCGATCAGCGCCGTCACCGTGCTGGAGGCAATGAAGTCGCGCACCGACTCGAAGCCGCGCAGGTTGGACGCGAAGGAACCCACCGACTGCGGCCGGTGCTCCAGCCGCATGCCCAGTACCCGCTCCATCAGCACCGAGGAGAGCTGCACGTCGATGCGCGCGCTGGCCTCGTCGACGAAGTGGCTGCGCAGCTTGCGCAGGTAGAAATCCGCCAGCAGCACCAGCAGCAGCCCGATCGAGAGCACCCACAGCGTCTCCACCGCATGGTTGGGCACCACCCGGTCGTAGACGTTCATCGTGAAGATCGGAAAGGCCAGCGCGAACAGGTTGATCAGGAACGCCGCCCACAGCACATCGCGGTAGACGCCGCGCTGGCTGGCGATGGCGCTCCAGAACCAGTGACCCTTGGCGGTGGCACGGACTTCCGGCGTGCGTTCGTCGAAGCGGAAATGCGGGCGCACGTACAGCACCACGCCGCTGTAGCGCCGCGCCAGATCCTTGCGCGCCATCACGACCGCGCCTTGTCCGGTCTCGGGCATGAGCACGCGGGCGTCGCCTTCGGCCGTCCAGCCCAGCAGCACACAGGCGTCGTTGCCGCGCAGGATCAGCACGGCGGGCAGGGTGGCCACGTCGATCTTGTTCGGCTTGATGCGCTGGAGCTTGCTGAACATGCCGGCGCGCTGGGCTGCGCGCTCGGCCAGCGACAGCGTCAGCCGGCCATCCTCCAGCGGCAACCCCGCCGACAGCGAGGCACGCGACGCATTGACGCCGTGCAGCCGGCAGATTTCGAGCAGGCAGTCCAGCAGCGGGTCCGGGTGGAGCAGGTCTTCGCGCAGGCGCTCGGTGGCGGCGTCGCGGGCCGCGGGTGCAGGACGGGGAGGATTCATGTCGGAAGGCGCGGTGAACGCGGAAAGGCTCAGGCGAGGGGCTCAGGCGATGTCGGCGCAATGCAGGCCGAATTGACCGCGGGCGCGGTCCTCGAAGTAGCGTTCCAGTGTCAACCGCACGGTGCGGAACGCCAGTGCATGCCAGGGGATGTCCTCGTGGCGGAACAAGCGCGCCTCGATGGTTTCCGGGCCGGGATCGAACACGGTGTCCAGAAGGGCCGCACGGTAGAACAGATGCACCTGTCCGACCTTGACGACGTTGAGCACGGAGTAGAGGTCCAGCAGCGCGAAGTGCGCACCGGCTTCTTCCACGGTCTCGCGGGCTGCGCCTTCGGCCAGCGTCTCGCCGAGTTCCATGAAGCCGGCCGGCAGCGTCCAGAAGCCATGGCGCGGCTCGATGTTGCGGCGGCACAGCAGCACCTGATCCTCCCAGAAGGGGACGGTTCCCACCACGTTGAGCGGGTTTTCGTAGTGGATCGTGGCGCAAGCCGTGCAGGTGGCCCGCTCCCGGCTGTCGTCGGCGGGCACGCCGTAGAGGACCGGAGACCCACACTCCCGGCAGTGCTTGATACGTCGCGGCAATAGCATGGGGCCAGTGTATCGCCTGCACTGCGTGGCATGATCTGAAACAAACCGTGCGAACCAAGAGGAGCGTTTTCCCATGGAGCTTTACAGCTATTTCCGTTCGTCCGCCTCGTTTCGGGTGCGCATCGCACTGGCGTTGAAGGGTTTGGCCTACGACTACCGCAGCGTGCATCTGGTGCGCAACGAGCAGACCGGGTCCGACTTTGCCGCGGTGTCGCCGCAGCGCCTGGTGCCCCTGCTGCGCGACGGCGAGGCCACGCTCACGCAGTCCATGGCGATCATCGAATACCTCGACGAGACCCACCCCCAGCCGCCGCTGATGCCCGCCGACGCGCTGGGCCGGGCGCGGGTGCGCTCGCTGTCGCAGGACATCGCCTGCGAGATCCACCCGCTCGACAACCTGCGCGTGCTGCGCTATCTGGTGAAGGAACTCGGTGCCAGCGAAGACGCCAAGAACGCCTGGTACCGGCACTGGGTCGAGGTGGGGCTGGAGGTGGTGGAGCGCCAGCTCTGCGACCATCCCGCCACGGGCGCCTTCTGCCACGGCGACAGTCCCACGATGGCCGACTGCGTGCTGGTGCCGCAGATCTTCAACGCGCAGCGGTTCGAGTGCCGGCTGGACCATGT
The DNA here is from genome assembly GCA_013299055.1 of Sphaerotilus sp. Classification (GTDB taxonomy): domain Bacteria; phylum Pseudomonadota; class Gammaproteobacteria; order Burkholderiales; family Burkholderiaceae_C; genus Sphaerotilus. The sequence goes on along the minus strand of JAAFKB010000015.1, from coordinate 31,562 downwards.
GCCCACCGTGATGCGCATCGTCGAGACCTGCATGGCGCTGCCGGCGTTCCAGGCCGCACAGCCCGCCGCCTGCCCCGATGCCGATGCGTGAGGCACTGGTCGAGGCGCCCGGCGACTGGTGGCGCCCCACGTTCACGCACCCGCGTGTCGGCGCGCTGATGACGGGCCGCTCCGGCGGGGTGAGCCAGGCGCCGTTCGATGGCTTCAACCTGCGCGACGGTCTGGGCGACGAACCGCAGGCGGTGCGGGCCAACCGGGCACGGCTGCAGGCCATCGTCGGGCGCCCCACGCAGCAGCTCACGCAGGTCCACGGCACGGCGGTCCACACGCTGCGCGGCGTCGCCGCAGAGGACGCGGCGTTGCCGGTGGCCGATGCGGTGGTGACGGACAGCGCCGAGGCCGCGTGCGAGATCCTGGTGGCGGACTGCCTGCCGGTGCTGTTCGCGCATGTCGGCGGGCGGGCGGTGGGCGCGGCGCATGCCGGCTGGCGCGGGCTGGCCGGCGGGGTGCTGGAGGCGACGCTGGCCAAGGTCTGCACGCTGGCCGATGCCCCCCCGCGCGACATCGAATGCTGGCTGGGTCCGTGCATCGGGCCGACGCGGTTCGAGGTGGGCGCCGAGGTGCTGCTGGCGTTCGGCGTGACCCCCACGGCACCGGGGCCATCGTTCCGGGCCAGCCTGCCCGACAAGTGGCTGGCCGATCTGCCCGCACTCGCCCGCCAGCGTCTGCGTGCGGCCGGACTGCACCACATCGGGGGCAACACGGGCGCGCCCGACTGGTGCACGCTGGGCCAGCCGCAACGCTATTTTTCCTACCGCCACGCGCCCCGCACCGGACGCATGGCCGCGCTGGTGTGGCTGGACTGATCAGGGCGGTGGCGTGGCGTCCTGCGTCTGGTCCTCGGCCAGCCGCTTCTTGCGCCGCAGCGGTGTTCCCATCAGATAGAGCACCAGCGACAGCGGCCCGACGCCGTAGAGCATCAGCGTCACGAACGCGCCCAGCAGCGAGCCGTTGGGGTGCGTGGCTTCGGCCAGCGCCATCATCAACGTGACATAAAGCCACGCAATTGCGACCAAGTACATGGGGATTTCCCGTTATGTCCGTCTAGTGTCCAGCAAGCTGGTTGTATGGATGCGGCAGGCATAATGCCCTTGAATGCAGTTTTCATGCACCGGAGCTGAAGAATGAACCCGTTTGGCAAGCCCATGTTCTCGCCCCCCGACATGGGGCCCGAGGTCGCCGGTCTGCTCAAGACCCTCTCGCAACTGCAGATCCCGCCGGCCGAGCTGGCGCACATCCAGGGGAATTACCTGCGCGAAGCGGGTGAGCTGTGGAACGCCAGCCTGGGCGGCGGTGGCAAGGTCACGCTGCCCAAGGACCGCCGTTTCTCTGCCCCAGAATGGAGCGAGAACCCGCTGGCCGGCTTCGCGGCGGCCACCTACCTGCTCAACGCCCGCACGCTGATGGCGCTGGCCGAGGCCGTGCAGGGCGATGCCAAGACCCGCGCCCGCATCCGCTTTGCCGTCGAGCAGTGGGTCGATGCCGCGGCGCCGTCGAATTTCCTCGCACTCAATCCTGAGGCGCTGAAGAAGGCCGTCGATTCCAAGGGCGACAGCCTCACGCAGGGCCTGAACCGCCTGCTGGGCGACCTGCAGCAGGGCCATGTCTCGCAGACCGACGAGTCGCTGTTCGAGGTCGGCCGCAACGTCGCCACCACCGAGGGCGCCGTGGTGTTCGAGAACGCCCTGTTCCAGCTCATCGAGTACAAGCCGCTGACGGCGCAGGTCTACGAGAAGCCGATGCTGTTCGTGCCGCCGTGCATCAACAAGTTCTACATCCTCGACCTGCAGCCCGACAACTCGCTCATCCGCTACACGGTCGAGCAGGGCCACCGCCTCTTCGTCGTGAGCTGGCGCAACCCGACCGACGACATGGCGGCGGTGACGTGGGACGACTACATCGAGCAAGCGGCCATCGAGGCCATCCACGTCACGCAGGCGATCACGGGGGCGAAGACGCTGGACATGCTGGGCTTCTGCGTGGGCGGCACCATCCTGTCCACGGCGCTGGCGGTGCTGGCGGCACGCGGAGAGCAGCCAGCGGCCAGCCTGACGCTGCTGACCACGCTGCTGGAGTTCAGCAACACGGGCATCCTCGACATCTTCGTCGACGAGGCGTCGGTGCGGCTGCGCGAGGTGACGATCGGCCCGGACGCGCCGCAAGGCCCCGGCATGCTCAAGGGCAAGGAGCTGGCGAGCACCTTCAGCTTCCTGCGACCGAACGACCTGGTCTGGAACTATGTCGTCGGCAACTACCTCAAGGGCGAGACGCCGCCGCCGTTCGACCTGCTCTACTGGAACTCGGACAGCACCAACCTGCCGGGGGCGATGTACTGCTGGTACCTGCGCCATACCTACCTCCAGAACGAGCTGAAGGTGCCAGGCAAGCTGACGGTGTGCGGCGTGCCAGTGGACCTGGGCAAGATCGAGGCGCCGGTCTACCTGTATGCGTCGCGCGAAGACCACATCGTGCCGTGGGATTCGGCGTTCCAGAGCACGCGGTTGTTCTCGGGCGAGCAGCGCTTCGTGCTGGGCGCGTCGGGCCACATCGCCGGTGTCGTCAACCCGCCGGCCAAGAAGAAGCGCAACTACTGGGCGCATGACGCCGCCACCACAGACACGGCGCCTGCCGAGTCGGCCGAGGCGTGGCTGGCGTCGTCGACGAGCCATCCGGGCAGCTGGTGGACCGACTGGGCGGACTGGCTGGCCCCGCACGCTGGCAAGAAGAAGGCGGCGCCCAAGTCCTATGGCAATCGGCAGCACAAGGCGATCGAGCCCGCCCCGGGGCGATATGTCAAGGCCAAGGTCTGAGACCCTCTGCGGTTGTCAGCCTGGTGTCAGCAAGGCGGCTGCTTGGGATACAGTCCCGCCCGCACTTTTTCACATTTCAACTTTGGACTGGAGCATCCCATGATGGACATCGTGATCGTCGCCGCCGCCCGCACTGCAGTGGGCAAGTTTGGTGGCAGCCTCGCCAAGACCCCCGCGCCGGAGCTGGGCGCCACGGTCGTGCGGGCGCTGCTGCAGCGTTCGGGCCTGTCGGGTGAGCAGATCGGCGAGCTGATCTTCGGCCAGGTATTGACTGCCGGCTCCGGCCAGAACCCCGCCCGCCAGACGGTGATCAAGTCGGGTCTGCCGCAGGGCGTGCCGGCCATGACCATCAACAAGGTCTGCGGCTCGGGCCTGAAGGCGGTGATGCTGGGTGCCCAGGCCATCCGCGACGGCGACAGCGAGATCGTCATCGCCGGTGGCCAGGAAAACATGAGCATGAGCCCGCACGTCCTGGCTGGCTCGCGCGACGGCCAGCGCATGGGCGACTGGAAGATGGTCGACTCCATGATCGTCGATGGCCTGTGGGACGTGTACAACCAGTACCACATGGGCACCACCGCCGAGAACATCGCCAGGAAATACGGCGTGACCCGCGAGATGCAGGACGCGCTGGCGCTGGCCTCGCAGCACAAGGCCGCCGCCGCCCAGGAGGCCGGCAAGTTCAAGGACGAGATCGCCGCGGTCACCATCCCGCAGCGCAAGGGCGACCCGGTCGTCTTCGACAGCGACGAGTTCATCAACCGCCGCTCCACCGCCGATGCGCTGGCAGGTCTGCGCCCGGCGTTCGACAAGGCGGGCAGCGTCACGGCGGGCAATGCGTCGGGCCTGAACGATGGCGCGGCGGGTGTCGTGCTGATGTCGGCCGCCAAGGCCGCAGCACTCGGCCTGACCCCGCTGGCCCGCATCGCCAGCTACGCCAGCGCCGGTCTGGACCCCGCCTACATGGGCATGGGCCCGGTGCCTGCCGCCCGCAAGGCCCTGCAGCGCGCCGGCTGGTCGGCCGCCGATCTCGACCTGCTCGAAATCAACGAAGCCTTCGCCGCGCAGGCGTGCGCCGTCCACCAGGAAATGGGCTGGGACACCAGCAAGGTCAACGTCAACGGTGGCGCCATCGCCATCGGCCACCCGATCGGCGCGTCCGGTTGCCGGATTCTTGTCACGCTGCTGCACGAGATGCAGCGCCGGGACGCCAGGAAGGGCATTGCCTCGCTGTGCATCGGCGGCGGCATGGGTGTGGCGCTCACGGTCGAGCGTTGAGCCACACCAGTTTTCACACCACGAGGAGAACCACATGAGTCAGAAAGTTGCATACGTCACCGGCGGCATGGGCGGCATCGGAACCGCGATCTGCCGTCGCCTGCACAAGGATGGCTTCAAGGTCATCGCCGGGTGCGGCCCGACCCGCGACGCACAGAAATGGCTTGATGAGCAGGCTGCGGCCGGCTACACCTTCCATGCTTCCGTCGGCAACGTGGCGAGCTGGGACTCGACAGTGGACGCCTTCGAGCGCGCCAAGGCCGAGCACGGCATCATCGACGTGCTGGTCAACAACGCCGGCATCACCAAGGACCGCATGTTCCTGAAGATGACCCGCGAAGACTGGGACATGGTCATCGACACCAACCTCAACAGCATGTTCAACGTCACCAAGCAGGTGGTGGCGGACATGGTGGCCAAGGGCTGGGGCCGCATCATCCAGATCAGCTCGGTCAACGGCGAGAAGGGCCAGTCGGGTCAGACCAACTACTCGGCAGCCAAGGCCGGCATGCACGGCTTCACGATGGCCCTGGCGCAGGAAATGGCCAGCAAGGGCGTCACGGTCAACACCGTCAGCCCCGGCTACATCGGCACCGACATGGTCCGCGCCATCAAGCCCGAAGTGCTGGAGAAGATCGTCGCCACCATCCCGGTGAAGCGTCTGGGCACGCCGGAAGAGATCGGCGCGATCGTCGGCTGGCTGGCGGGGGAGGACTCTGGCTTCACCACGGGCGCCGACTTCAGCTGCAACGGCGGTCTGCACATGGGCTGAACCCGGCCGCGACCTTGGCCGCTGTGCTCCACGAAAACCGGGCTTGCCCGGTTTTTTTCATGGCGTCACTGCACGGCGATCAGGGCGTCCAGCGCCGCGCAGACCTCGCGCATGCTGCCGCTGATGCGCACGCGCTGGTGGTCCTGCGGGTCGATGCGCAGGTGGACACCTTCCGGTTCGGCGCCCCGTGTGGTCTGTGCCGGTGGGGCAGTGTCTGCCGTGGCGATGGGCGAGAGGGCGTGCAGCTCGTCGAGCACGATGTCGAGCGCATCGGGCACGGCAGGAGCCTGCAGCGGGCGTGGCGGCTGGCTCATGAGCAGCACCATGCCGCTGCCCGGCCGGCTGGCAGCACCTGGCCGACGGATCGACATCTCGCGGGACGGCCCCAGACTCGTGCGCAGGACGTGTCCAGGGATCGACTCGTGGCGCGCTGCACGTCGCTGGAGGAACTGGGCGAACAGTGGATGCATGGTGGACCTCCGGGAGGTCGGCGGAGCTGGCGCATGGCCAGAACTATCGACCGACAAGGGAACGACTTGACCACGCGTTGACACGCGTGACGGGGCCTCCGGGCGGGCGGGCCCGGACGGGTTGGCGTGGGGGTTGCCGAGTGGGGACTCGGGCAGGGGCGTCAGCCCAGCAGCGTGTTGCGGATGAGACCGACGGCCAGCCCTTCCAGACTGAAGTCGGTGCTGCCGGTGGGGACGTGGATGGTGGAGAAATCGGGGTTTTCCGGGAGCAGCTCGATGCCGGCGGCGGTGCGTCTCAGGCGCTTGACCGTCACCTCGTCGCCCAGCCGCGCGACGACGATCTGGCCGTCCTTGGCGTCGCTGGCGCGCTGCACCGCCAGCAGGTCGCCGTCGAGGATGCCCGCGTCGCGCATGCTCATGCCGCGCACCTTGAGCAGGTAGTCGGGCTTGCGGGCGAACAGGTGAGGTTCGACCGTGAATGTCCGCTCGATGTGCTCCTGCGCCAGGATGGGGCTGCCAGCGGCGACCCGACCCACCAAGGGCAGCTGCAGGGCAAGGAAGGCAGCGGCGGGAATGGCGTCGACGCCGGACTCTTCGCCAGTCCGCAAACGCGAGGCGTTGAGGCGGCGCAATGTGTCAGACTTGACGCGGATGCCACGCGAGGTGCCGCTGACCAGGTCGATCACGCCCTTGCGGGCCAGCGCCTTGAGGTGTTCTTCGGCTGCGTTCGGGGAGCGGTAGCCCAGCTCGGCGGCGATCTCGGCTCGGGTCGGCGGAGAGCCGGTGCGCTCGATGGCGCGCTGGATCAGCTCCAGGATCTGCTGCTGTCGGCTGGTGAGCTTGGGGCTGTCGTCCACGGGTTCCTCGCTAGGTGGTGGTGGTGGTCTGGCGTTGGTCTGGCATTTTGCGCTGCCGGTCTGAGGAAACATCCAGTACCTGTATTTTTATCCAGCCATTGCCAAATGACAAGCCTTGAGACGAACCTTGCGTCGATTTCCCGCTCTGCACCCCGGCACATCGTCGTGCTCGGCACTGGCGGCACCCTGGCGGGCACGGCCAGCAGCGCCGACGACAACGTGGGCTACACCGCCGGCCAGGTGGCGGTCTCGCAGCTGCTGGCCGCCGTGCCCGCACTGCAGCGGCGCAGCAGCGAAGGCTGGGTGATCGAGTCCGAGCAGGTCGCGCAGATCGACAGCAAGGACATGGGGCATGCTGTCTGGCGCCGGCTGGCCGAGCGGGTGCAGCACCATCTGGAGCGGCCGGAGGTCGACGGACTGGTCGTCACGCACGGCACCGACACCCTGGAGGAGACTGGCTACCTGCTGCAGCGCGTGCTGGCTCCGGTCAAGCCGGTGGTGCTCACGGCCGCGATGCGTCCGTCCAGCGCCGCCCAGCCCGACGGTCCGCAGAATCTGGCGGATGCGGTGACGGTGGCGGGGCTGCCCGGCGCGCGCGGGGTGGTGGCGGTGCTGGCGGGCAAGGTGTGGTGGGGGACGGAAGTGCGCAAGGTCCATCCCTACCGGCTGGACGCCTTCGACGCCGGTGACGCCGGGCCGCTGGCGCACATCGAGGAAGGCCGCCTGCGCCAGCTGCGGGACTGGCCCACGGGCACCGCGCTGGGCCTGCAGGTGCTGGCCGCCGACATCTGGCCGGAGGTGCAGATCGTGGTCAGCCACGCGGGAGCCGATGGCCGGATGGTCGACCTGCTGATGGAGGCGGGCGTGCAGGGTCTGGTCGTGGCGGCCACCGGCAACGGCACGGTCCACCAGGATCTGCAGGCGGCGCTGCTGCGGGCACAGTCCGAGGGGGTGGCCGTGGTGCGGGCCTTGCGGGGCGGCGCGGGCTGCATCGTGCCCACGGGCCATGATCTGGTGCCCGATGCCGGCGCCTTGTCGGCCGTGCAGGCCCGCATCGAGATCTTGTTGCGGCTGCTGGCGCGGCGGGGGTGACGGCGGGGGATCAGGGTGGCGGTGTGGCCCGCTCCGGCCACGTGGCCAGCAGCACCCCCAGCATCGCCAGCCCGAACGCCCCTGCCTGCGCGGCACTGAACGGCTCGCCCAGCAACCCCACCCCCACCGCCGCCGCCGCCACGGGCAGCATCACCGTGAACACCCCCGCACGGGCGGCGGGGACATGGCGCAGACCGGTCATCCACAGCCAGACCGTGACCACGCTGGCCGCCAGGGCATAGAACAGCAGCAGGCTCCACGTCGGCAGGGTGACGCGGCCGAAGTCGAACGACAGGGCTTGCCACAGCCCCAGTGGTGTCACCAGGGCCAGTCCCCAGAGATTGACCAGGGCGCTGATGCGGCGCGGGCCGAGGCTGCCGGAGAGCTGCTTGCCGATGACCACGTAGCTGGCCTCGCACAGCACCGCGCCCACCAGCAGCACGTTGCCCAGCAGCAGCCGGCTGGTGTCGGCTTCGGACGGCGTGGGCAGACCGGGCGGGGACTGCTTGCTCCAGGACACCAGCGCGATGCCGGCCACGGCACACCCGATGCCCGCCAGGATGCGCCCGCTGATCCGCTCGCCCAGAAACACCCGCGACAGCAGCGCGACCGCCCCCGGCAGCGCCGCCATGATCACCCCGGCGGCCAGGGCGGTGCTCATGGCCACCCCGTAGAGCATGCACACCGAGAACAGGAAGTTGCCGAGGAAGCTTTCCAGGAACAGCAGCACGCGGTGGTGGCGGCCCAGCGGCGCCTCATCGTCTGGCCGGCGGACCCAGCCCGCCATCGCCACCGCCGCAATCCCGAACCGCAGCCACGCCAGCAGGAACACCGGAAACACGGCCACCAGCAGCTTGGACAGCCCCACATAGCTGCCCACCAGGGCCATGCTGGCGGCCAGACAGGTGTAAGCCCAGGGCAGCGAGGGCGCGGCGGCAGGCACCCGCTCAGCCACCCTTCAGCGCAGCTTGCTGCTCCTGCTGTCGCCGCCGCTCGCGCAGCGCGATCATGTAGCTCGACACCACCACGAACACCGCCACGACGACGATGACGACGGTGGCCAGCGCGTTGACGGTCGGATCCAGCCCCAGCCGTGCCCGCGAGAAGATCACCAGCGGCAACGTCGTCGACCCCGGTCCCGACAGGAACGCCGACATCACCACGTCGTCCAGCGACAGCGTGAACGTCAGCAGCCACGCCGCCAGCATCGACTGCGCGACCATCGGCAGCGTGACCAGGAAGAACACCTGCAGCGGCCGGGCACCCAGGTCTTGTGCCGCTTCCTCGAACTGCGGGTTCAGGTCGCGCAGCCGGGCGGCGATCACGACGGTGGCATACGCCATGCCCACCAGCATGTGGCCGAGCCAGATCGTCACGAGGCCACGCTCGGGCACGCCGAACAGCCGCTGCATCGACACCAGCAGCAGCAGCAGCGACAGCCCGACGATCACCTCGGGCATCACCAGCGGCGCGTTCACCATGCCGGAAAACAGCGTGCGGCCCCGGAACCGCGGGTAACGCTCCAGCGTGAACGCCGCCAGCGTGCCCAGGATGACGGCACCGGTGGCGGTGGCGGTGGCGATCTGCAGCGACAGGAACAACCCGTTGCGGATGTCCTCGTCGCCGATCAGCTTTTCGTACCAGCGCAGCGAGAAGCCGGCCCAGACGTTCGGCACTGGCGAGTCGGTGAAGCTGTAGACCACCAGCGCGATGATGGGCAAGTAGAGGAAGACGAAGCCCAGCGTGAGCCAGATCCGGCTCGTCCAGCGGCCGGCAGCGGTGGTGATCACTTGCGCGCCTCCTGGTTCTGGTTGCGGTTGAAGATCGCCAGCGGCACGATGATCAGCAGCACCATCGTGACGGCCACGCTCGACGCCATTGGCCAGTCGTTGTTGCTGAAGAACTCGTCCCACAGCACGCGGCCGATCATCAGCGTCTCCGGCCCGCCCAGCAGCTCCGGGATGACGTATTCGCCGATGCAGGGGATGAACACCAGCATGGCACCGGCAATGATCCCGCCCTTGGACAGCGGCACGGTGATGCGCCAGAACGCCTGCCACGGGGTCGCGCCCAGGTCTTGCGCCGCTTCGAGCAGGCGCAGGTCCAGCTTCGACAAGGTGCCGTACAGCGGCAGCACCATGAAGGGCAGGTAGGTGTAGACCATGCCCAGGATCAGCGAGAACGGGGTGTACATGTACTGCCCTTCGGCCGTGATCAGCCCGAGTGGCAGCAGGAGCTGGTCGGCGCCGATGGCGTTCAGGGATGTGCCGACCCAGCCCGTCTCGGCGTCCAGCAGCCCTTTCCATGCGTACACACGCAGCAGGAAGCTGGTCCAGAACGGCAGCATCACGCCCATCAGCAGCAGCGGCTGCACGGTCGCGGGCGAGCGGGCCATGAAATACGCGAACGGGTAGCCGATGAACAGGCACACCAGCGTCGTGATGCCCGCGTACAGCAGCGACTGCGCGTAGGTGGCCAGGTAGAGGTCGTCCTGGAAGATGGTGAGGTAGTTCTGGAGCTTGAGCTTCATGAACAGCTCGTTGTCCGCGAACGTGAACAGGTCGCTCACCTTGGCCCCGTCCATCTCGGCGAAGCTGATGCGCAGCACGATCAGGAAGGGCAGCAGGAAGAACACCAGCAGCCAGACGAAGGGCGTGCCGATGACGAGGCTGCGGCCGCTGAACAGGCGGCGCAGGCGTTCCAGGCGGGTCGGGGCAGCGGTGGACGACATGCTCAGGGCCTCATTGCGTCAGCACGACCTGGGACGACGGCAGCCAGTGTGCCCAGACCCGGTCACCCCAGGTGAGCGCCCCCTGCCGGTCACGCGAATCGTTCTCGACGCTGACCTTCAGGCGTGCACCGCTGGCGAGTTCGAGGTGGTAGAGCGTCGTGTCGCCGAAGTAGGACATCTCCTTGACCGTGCCCGCGACGCGGTTCATGTCGCCGGGGGTGTTGTCCGGGCGCTCCTTGCTCAGGTGGATCTTCTCGGGCCGCACCGCCACCGTGACCGACTGGCCCAGGTAGCCGGTGATGCCGTGGCCGATGTAGTGGGTGTAGTCGAGGCACTGCACATGCACGTGGTCGGCCTCGTCCACGGTGATGCTGCCCTCGGCGAGGTTGACGTTGCCGATGAAGTCGGCGACGAAGCGGGTGGTCGGTGTTTCGTAGATGTCCGACGGGCTGCCGACCTGCAGGAAACGCCCCTCGCTCATCACCGCGATGCGCGAGGCCATCGTCATCGCCTCTTCCTGGTCGTGCGTCACCATCACGCAGGTCACGCCGACCGTCTCGATGATGTTGACCAGCTCGATCTGCGTGGCCTCGCGCAGCTTCTTGTCGAGCGCGCCGAGTGGCTCGTCCAGCAGCAGCAACTGCGGGCGCTTGGCCAGCGAACGCGCCAGGGCGACACGCTGCTGCTGGCCGCCGGAGAGCTGGTGTGGCTTGCGCTGGGCGAGCTTGCCGAGCTGGGTCAGGCGCAGCATCTCCTCCACGCGCGCCGTGGTCTCGTCCTTGGGCAGCCCGTCGCGGCGCAGCCCGAAGGCGATGTTGTCCCACACCGTCAGGTGGGGAAACAGCGCATAGGACTGGAACATCATGTTCACCGGGCGCTCGTAGGGCGGCTTGCCCGCGAGGTCGTTGCCGTTGAGCACGATGCGGCCGGAGGTCGGCGTCTCGAAGCCGGCGAGCATGCGCAGCAAGGTGCTCTTGCCGCAGCCCGACGACCCGAGCAGGGCGAAGATTTCCCCCTTGGCGATGTCCAGGCTCACCTGGTCCACCGCACGGAAATCCCCGAACTCCTTCACCACGGCGTCGATCCGCAGGAAGGCGCTGTCCTCCTTGGCCTTCGTCATGGTGTCACCGCCCGGACTTGAAGTTGGTGAAGGTGCGGGTGATCAGCTTGCGGGTGGCCTGGTCCGGCGTGCCGGGGGCGATCATCCTGGCCATCGACGCCTCGTCCGGGAACACCGCCGGGTTCTTGGCCAGTTCCTGCTTGACGAACTTCAGCGACGCCTTGTTCGGGTTGGCATAGAACACCGCGTTGGTCAGCGATGCATGCACTTCCGGTTTCAGTATGTAGTTGATGAACTTGTGCGCGTTGTCCGGGTGCTTGGCGTCCTTGGGGATGGCCATCGTGTCGAAGAACAGCAGGCCACCGTTCTTGGGCAGCAGCACTTCCAGGTTCTGCGGCTTCTTGGCCTTGGTCGACTTGTCCTTGGCGATCATGATGTCGCCCGACCAGCCCACCACGGCGCAGAGCTGCCCCTTGGCCATCTGGTCGATGTAGTCCGAACCCGAGCCGACGAAGCGCGTCACCGACGGACGCACCTTCTTGAGCATTTCGCCCGCGGCCTTGTAGTCGTCGGCGTTCTTGCTGTGCGGATCCTTGCCGAGGTAGTTCAGGGCCAGCGGCAGGATTTCCGAGGGCGTGTCCAGCACCGCCACGCCGCAGCCCTTGAGCTTGCTGGCGTAGTCCGGGTTGAACACGAGATCCCAGGCGTTGTCGGGCATCGGCTTGTCCCCGAGCGCCTTCTTCACCTTGTCCACGTTGATGCCCACCGTGGTGTAGCCCCACATCCAGTCCACCAGGTGCTCGTTGCCCGGGTCCATCTTGGCGAGCTGGGCCTGGATGGCGGGGTCGAGGTTGGCCAGGTTGGACAGCTTGCTCTTGTCGAGCTTCATCAGCAGGCCGGCGTCGATCTGCTGCTTGGCCCAGTTCGAGCCGGGCACCACGATGTCATAGCCCGTCTTGCCGGCGATCAGCTTGGCGTGCAGGGCCTCGTTCGAGTCGAAGTTGTCGTAGCGGACCTTGATGCCCGTTTCCTTCTCGAAGTTCTTGATCGTGTCTTCGGCGATGTAGTCCGCCCAGTTGTAGACGTTGAGCACCTTCTCCTCTTGCGCCTGCGCGGTGGCCGAGCACAGCACCGCGACGGCGGCGAACAGGACATTCAGGGCCTTGGCAGGCCGGGCGGACAGCAGGTTCATGGGCACTCCAGAAAAGGTGAAAAGCCGAAGGAAACAGCGGGGGAGGATGCGTGGTGACGGGTGGTGCTGGCGCCTGGACGACGTGGCGCGCGGCGGGATTATGGCCTGAGGAATCGCCAATTCGTCACGCCTGCGTCAGGTCTTCATGCCGTGTCGAGCCGCAGCCAGGTGGTCTTGAGTTCGGTGTACTTGTCCAGTGCGTGCAGCGACTTGTCCCGGCCGTTGCCGCTCTGCTTGTAGCCGCCAAAAGGGACGGTGATGTCGTCGTCGTCGTACTGGTTTACATGCACGGTGCCCGCTCGCAAGCTGCGTGCCACGCGGTGGGCGCGGTCGAGGTCGTGGCTCCAGACGCTGGCCTGCAACCCGTAGGGCGAGTCGTTGGCCAGCCGTACCGCCTCCTCCTCGGTCGAGAAGCGGATCACCGACAGCACTGGCCCGAAGATCTCCTCGCGGGCAATGCGCATGGTGTTGGTGGCGCGGTCGAACACGGTCGGCTCGACGTAGAAGCCGCCGGTGTCGGCGCGCACTTGCCGACCGCCATGGCAGACCGCGCCTTCCGCCCGGCCGGCGTCGATGTAGCCCAGCACGGTGCGCATCTGCCCTTCATCGACCAGCGCGCCCATCACGGTCGCCGGGTCGAGCGGGTCAGCCGGCTGCCAGGCGGGCATCTGCGCGGTGACGTTCGCCACGAACTCGTCGGCGATGGAGGCATGGACCAGCACCCGCGACGGTGCGTTGCACGACTCGCCCTGGTTGAAGAACAGGCTGCTGGCGACGGTGCGGGCTGCCTTGGCCGGGTCGCGGTGGTCGGGGAAGACGAGGAAGGCCGACTTGCCGCCCAGCTCGTTGTAGACGCGCTTGAGGTTGGAGCGGCCGGCGTAGTCGAGCATGCGCCGGCCGGTGCGGGTCGATCCGGTGAAGCCGATCGCGTCCACGTCCATGTGCAGCGCGAGCGCCTCGCCCGCTTCGTGGCCGTAGCCCGGCACGACGTTGAACACCCCTGGCGGCAGACCCGCTTCGACGGCGATTTCGGCCAACCGCAGCGCGGTCAGCGGGGATTTCTCGCTGGGCTTCATCACCACCGAATTGCCCGTGGCGAGCGCCGGTCCGAGCTTCCAGGCCGCCATGATCATCGGGTAGTTCCACGGCACGATCACGCCGACCACGCCCATCGCCTCGCGGGTGATGAGCGCCAGCGCGTTGCGGCCGGTGGGGGCGATCTCGTCGTAGACCTTGTCGATCGCCTCGGCGTACCACGCGATGGTGCGCGCCGCGGCCGGCACGTCGACGCTGCGCGAGAACTGGATCGGCTTGCCCATGTCGAGCGTTTCCAGCAGCGCGAGTTCGTCGCGGTGGGCCAGGATCGCCTCTGCGAAATGCTGCAGCGTCTTCTTGCGGGCGGCGGGCGGCTGGTGCGCCCAGCGGCCGTCCTCGAAGGCGGCGCGGGCCGAGGCGACGGCGGCGTCGATGTCGGCGGTCTGGCCTCGGGCGATGGCAGCGAGGTGGCGGCCGTCAATGGGCGAGTGCTTGGCGAAGGTCTCGCCGCTGGCGCTGGGGACGCGCTGGCCGTTGATGACAGCGCGGCCGTCGAGGGTGAGGGCGGCGGCACGGTCGTGCCAGGACTGCGTTGGGTTCATGCATGTTCCGTCGTCTTGGTCTGCAAGGGCGCGGGGGAGCCGAGCGGGCGTCCGTCGCGCAAGGCGTTGTCTTTCAGCGCCGGGTTGGTGATCCGGTCCCAGTGCAGCAGATCGATCTTGAACAGGATCGGCAATGTGTCGATCTCGTTCCAGAGCGTCGAGAACTCCGCATCGGTCATCTGTGGCGCGACGACGGCCAAGTCGATGTCGGACCCGGGTCGGGCGGTGCCACGGGCACGTGAGCCGAAGATCAGCACCTGGTCGATCGTGGCGTGCCGCGCAAAGACGTGCAGCAGGTCGTCGAGGTGCCGCTGGGCGATGCCGAACGGCTGGGGGTCTAGGGGGTTTCGGTCTGCCATTGCGCCACGTCCGCTGCCAGTTGCTGGAAGATCACCTGCCCGGACTGGAGCAGGAACTGATAGACCTTCTCGGCCAGTGCCTCGTCATAGGTGTGGCTGGTCAGATTGCGCATCTTCTGCGCGTCGCTCCAGAGGTTACCGTCACGGATCAGGCCGTTCTGGAGGGACGCCTGAAAGACATCGCGGGGTGTCAGGGCGTCGATGCCCACCACCTCCAGCCGCAGCTTGAGCGTTTTCCACGCCAGCTCCCAGCAGAACTCGAAACGCTGGATGGCGGAGTCGCGCACAAACGTGTTGAAAGGTTGTTCGCATGCCTCGACCAGCCGGGCCACGGCGCGGCGCAGGTCGTTGGCGCGTTGCTGGAAACGATCGGTGCTCATGTATGCCACCCTCAATCCATGTTCTGTCCAATGCGCCAAAGCACGCCTGAGGGATCGTATAGACAGAAATCCCGCATGCGCCACGGCTGGTCTTCCAGTGCGGTGACGCGGACCCCGTACTTGGTGAGCACGCCACTCGCCTGGATCTGGTCCCACCAGGAATCCACATCCTCGACCAGGAGATGCATCATGAAATTCTCGGCAAAAGATTCTGCGCAGAAATCCTGCAGCAGGAAGCTGGCTTGGCCAAGATGGAAGTACGCGATCCCGCCACCTTCAGAGGTCATCGTGAATCCAAGATCCTGGTAGAACTGCTTGGACAGCGCGAAGTCCTTGGATGGAACGAACGCCTTGATTTCGGTGATCTGGAGGTTGGGCATCCGCATCACACCCATCCCCGCGCCCGCACATCCGCCAGCGTCAGATCCAGGCACTTGTGGACCAACCCCATCAGCTCGTCCACCTGCTCAACCGTCATCACCAGCGGCGGCGCGATGATCATCCGGTCCCCCACGGCGCGCATCACCAGCCCGTTGCCGAAGCAGTGGCCGCGGCAGAGCATCCCGACCCCCAGCGCGGAATCGAACATCGCCGGATGCCCGTCGCCCCGGTCCTTGGCCTTGACGAGCTGCATCGACGCCATCAGCCCGCAGGTCTGTGTCTCGCCGATCAGCGGGTGGTCGTTCAGCTTGGCGAACTGCGCCGCCAGATACGGCCCGGTCTCGTCGCGCACCCGCTCGACCAGCTTGAGTTCCTGGATGAGCTTGATGTTGGCGATCGCCACGGCGCAGGCGACCGGGTGGCCGCTGTAGGTGTAGCCGTGCTCGAACTCGCCGCCTTGCTCGATCAGCGCCTTGGCGACGCGCTCGCCGACCATCACCCCGCCCAGCGGGATGTAGCCCGAGGTCACGCCCTTGGCGAAGGTCATCAGGTCCGGCTTCGTGCCCATCGTCTCGCAGCCGAACCAGTTCCCCGTGCGCCCGAAGCCGCAGATCACCTCGTCGCTGACCAGCAGGATGCCGTACTGGTCGCAGATGCGCTGGATCTCCGGCCAGTAGGTGGCCGGCGGCACGATCACGCCGCCCGCGCCCTGCACCGGCTCGCCGATGAAGGCGGCGACCTTGTCCGGGCCGACTTCGAGGATCTTCTGCTCCAGCCAGCCCGCCGCCTTCAGGCCGAATGCGTCGCGTGTCATCCCGGCGCCGTGTTCGAGCCAGTGCGGCTGGTCGATGTGGGTGATGCCGGGGATCGGCAGGCCGCCCTGGGCGTGCATGTACTTCATGCCGCCGAGCGAGGCGCCCGCCATCGTCGAGCCGTGGTAGCCGTTCCAGCGGCTGATGATGACCTGGCGTTCGGGCTGGCCCTGCAGATCCCAGTAGCGGCGGACCATGCGCACCACGGTGTCGTTGCCCTCCGAGCCGGAGCCGGCGTAGAAGACGTGCTGGAACTGCGGCGGCGTGACCTCGGCGAGCAGTTGCGCGAGTTCGACGGCGGGCGGCGTCGTGGTCTGGAAGAAGCTGTTGTAGAAGGGCAGTTCCTTCATCTGGTGTGCCGCAGCGTCGATCAGGGATTGCTGCCCATAGCCGACGTTGACGCACCACAGGCCGCTCATCGCGTCGAACAGCCGGTGCCCTTCGCTGTCGGTGAGGTAGAGGTTGTCGGCCTTGGTGATGACTCGGGAGCCCTTCTTTGCGAGCTGCTGGAAGTCGGTGAAGGGGTGCAGGAAGTGGGCGGCGTCGGCGGCCTGCCAGTCTGCGGTGGTGCGGTCGGTGGTGCGTGGCGTCATGGTCGTGTCCTGTTTCGGTCGGGCAGAGGCGGGTTCAGACGTGCAGCAGCAGGTGCTCGCGCTCCCACGGCGAGATCACCTTCATGAACTCGGCATACTCGATTTCCTTGATCTCGGTGTAGACGGTGACAAACGATTCGCCGAGCACCTCCGCCAGCGCCTTCTCGTTGCGCAGCTTCTCCAGCGCCTCGCCCAGGCTGCGCGGCAACTGGTAATCGCCCAGGTAGGCATCGCCCTTGCATTCGGGCGTCGGCTCGATCTGGTGCTTCATGCCCAGGTAGCCACACGCCAGCGTGGCAGCCAGGGCCACATACGGGTTCGCGTCCGCGCCGATCACGCGGTTCTCGATGCGCCGGGCGGCCGGGGAGGCCACGGGCGAGCGGATGCCCACGGTGCGGTTGTCGGTGCCCCACTGGATGTTGATGGGGGCCGCCGTGAAGCGCGACAACCGCCGGTAGCTGTTGACATACGGGGCGAACAGCGCCATCGCCGAGGGGATGTATTTCTGCAGCCCGCCGATGTACCAGTAGAACGCCTTGCTGGCCGTGCCGTCCGGGTTGCTGAAGATGTTCTGGCCGCTGGCGTCCACGATGCTCTGGTGGATGTGCATCGCGCTGCCTGGCTCGCCGGCGATCGGCTTGGCCATGAAGGTGGCGAACATGTTGTGGCGCATCGCCGCTTCCCGCAGCGTGCGCTTGAAGAAGAAGACCTCGTCGGCGAGCTGCAGCGGGTGGTCGTGGAAGAAGTTGATCTCCATCTGACCCGCGCCGATCTCGTGGATCAGCGTGTCCACGTTCAGCTCCATCTGCTCGCAGTAGGAGTAGACATCCTCGAACAGCGGGTCGAACTCGTTCACGGCGTCGATCGAGTACGCCTGGCGCGACGTTTCCGCCCGACCGCTGCGCCCGATCGGGGGTTTCAGCGGCATGTCGGGGTCGGTGTTGCGGGCGACGAGGTAGAACTCCAGCTCGGGTGCGACGATCGGCTTCCACCCTTCGGCGGCGTACAGGTCACACACCCGCCGCAGCACCGAGCGCGGCGCGAACGGCACCATCTTGCCGTCCTTGTCGTAGCAGTCGTGGATGACCTGCGCGGTCGGGTCGGTGGCCCACGGCACGATGCGCACAGTGGCCGGATCAGGGCGCAGGTGCATGTCCCGGTCGGTGGGGTTGATCACGTCGTAGTACGGGCCTTCTTCGGGGAATTCCCCTGTCACGCCCATGGCCACCACCGCTTCCGGCAGCCGCATGCCACGGTCTTCGGTGAATTTCTGGCGGGGCAGGATCTTGCCGCGGGCCACGCCGGTCAGGTCGGGCACGAGGCATTCGATTTCGGTGACACGGCGCTCGTTGAGCCAGTGTTCGAGGTCGCTGAAGGTGAAGTGCTGGCGGGTGTTCATGGTGGGGTCCGGGTGCGCTGCGGGCTGCGGACAGGATGGCGGCGGTCATGGGTGCCGCGCCAGGGGCTGTGTCTGTCCGCCCGTGGAGAAAGGCCTCGGGTCAGCGACTCGGTGGGCGGTGCAGGTCGCGGTAGTCCTGGCAGGCCGCACCAAAGGCCCGCAGCATCGCCAGCGAGACCGGGTTGTCGGCCGCCTGCCATTCCGGGTGCCATTGGACGCCGAGGGCAAAGCCGCCAGCAAAACCGCTACCGGCCGCCTGTGCCACCGAAAACGCCTCGACCAGCCCGTCCGGCGCCAGCGCCTCGACACGCAATCCGTCGGCCAGGCGGTGGATGCCCTGGCCGTGGACGCTGTTGACCTGCACCGCGTCCGTGCCGAGCACCCTCGCCAGCACGCCGCCGGGCTGCACCTGCACGGGGTGCGACAGACCGTACTGCACCTCGACCAGATCGCCATCACGGGCGCGGTGGTCGTGCAGGCCAGGCACTTCCTGCACAGCCTGGTGCAGCGAGCCACCGAGCGCGACGTTGGTTTCCTGGAAGCCCCGGCAGATCGCCAGCAGGGGCATGCCGCGGGCGATGACCTTCGGGATCAGCGGCAGGGTCCAGGCATCGCGCTGCGGGTCCAGCGGGAGCGTGGTGTCGTGGACCGCTTCGCCGAAGCGGGCGGGATGCACGTTCGACGGCGAACCCGTCAGCAGCACGCCATCGGCCAGGTCCAGCAGCGCATCGAGTTCGTCCGGCTCGGCCCAGGGCACGACCAGCGGCAGCGCGCCGGCCAGCCGCACGGCGTCGAGGTACTTCTTGCCGGCGATCAGGAACGGGTGTGGCCCGAGCAGGCGCTGGCAGGCGGGCACCAGCACGGTGGGGCGGCGCCGAGGGGAGGGGTCCGGGATGGTCATGGGCGCGAGAACCATTGCAGGGAGTGTGCCAGCAGCGCCGCCGGGCCGGGCTTCGGGTTCCCCCTCAGGCCACGCGGCGGATCGCCGTGGCCACCGTGTCGACGATCTGCCCGATCTGCTCCGGCGAGATGATCAGCGGCGGTGACAGCGCGATGGTGTCGCCCGTGGTGCGGACCATCACGCCCTGCGCATAGCAGTCCAGGAACACGTCGAAGGCCCGCTGTCCGACCGCGCCCGGCCGTGACGCCAGCTCGATGCCGCCCACCAGTCCGTAGTGGCGGATGTCCTGCACATGCGGTAGTTCGCGCAGCCCGTGCAGCGCCTGGGCCAGCGTGTCGTGCAACGTGCCGGCGCGGGTGAGCAGCTGGTCGTCGGCGTAGGTCTCCAGCGTGGCCAGACCCGCCGCGCAGGCCAGTGGGTGCCCTGAGTAGGTGTAGCCATGGAAGAACTCGATGGCGTTGTCCGGGCCTTGCATGAAGGTGTCGTGGATCGCCTGCTGCACGAACACCGCGCCCATCGGCACGCAGCCATTGGTGATGCCCTTGGCGGCGGTGATCATGTCGGGGGTGACGCCGAAGGTCTGCGCCGCGAAGGGCTGTCCGGTGCGGCCGAAGCCCGTGATGACCTCGTCGAAGATCAGCAGGATGCCGTGTTGGGTGCAGATGTCGCGCAGCCGCTGCAGGTAGCCTTTGGGTGGCACGAGCACCCCAGTCGATCCTGCGATCGGCTCGACGATGACGGCGGCGATGGTCGAGGCATCGTGCAGCGCCACCAGCCGCTCCAGGTCGTCGGCGAGTTCCGCACCGTGTTCGGGCTGACCAGCACTGAAGGCATTGCGTGCAGGATCGTGCGTGTGGCGCAGGTGATCGACGCCCGCGACCATGGCGCCGAACTGCTTGCGGTTGGTGACGATGCCGCCCACCGAGATGCCGCCGAAGTTGACGCCGTGGTAGCCGCGCTCGCGGCCGATGAGGCGGGTGCGGGTGCCTTCTCCGCGCACGCGGTGGTAGGCCAGCGCCATCTTGAGCGCGGTCTCCACGGCCTCCGAGCCGGAGTTGGTGAAGAACACGCGGTTCAGTCCGGGGGGGGCCAGCTGGGTCAGCGCCTCGGCCAGCGCGAACGCCTTGGGATGGCCCATCTGGAAGGGCGGCGCGAAGTCCATCTCCGCCGCCTGCTGCTGGATGGCCTGCACGATCCTGGGGCGCCCGTGGCCTGCGTTGACGCACCACAGCCCTGCCACGCCGTCCAGGATCTGGCGGCCGTCGTCGGTCCAGTAGTGCATGCCCTCCGCACGGACCACCAGGCGTGGGGCCTGCTTGAACTGGCGGTTGGCGGTGAACGGCATCCAGTAAGCGTCGAGGCGAGGGTCGTGGTGCGTGGTCATGGCGGGTGTCCCAGTGGAGTGGAGTGGAGCGAAGCGCAGACCTCCAGTCTAGGCGTGGACACGCGCCGTGTCGTCAGTGGCCACGATGACCTGGCTCAGGTGCCCGACAGACTGGATACCGGTGTGGCGGGTGCCGCTCGCGCTGTCATCTTCGTCCACCAGGCGGCTCCGTGCGGCAGGCCGCGGTCGGCGTGGGCCGCGTGTTCTCGTGCGTGCTCCGCATCCTCGTAGGCTGCGAAGGTCTGACCCCGCCGCTGCCGCAGCCAGGTGGCCCGGTCCAGCTCGAACACCATCGAGGTCCGTGTGCCGCCGGATTCGCAGGCCCGCAGCGCGGTCCCGCGCAGGTGCAGCCCGACCAGCTCCATGAGCTGCTGCGAGGCCCGATTGTCCACTGAGGTGATGCCGATCAGGCGCTCCACCCCGGACGCCTGGAAGGCCGCGTCCACGCACATCCGTCCCAGCTCCAGGCTGATGCGGCCATGCCAGTAACGGGCGTGTGTCCACAGTCCCATCTCCAGCGTGCCCTCCGCCTCCGGTTCTGCGGTGGGCTGGAAGCGGAACAGGGATACCCAGGCGCCGGTCTCCTTGAGTACGGCCGAAACCGAGGCCATCTTGCCGGTACGGGTGGCTTCAACGACAGCCTCCACACGTCGATAAACCTCCCATTCATTGTCTGGCTGGTCCCAGAGCAGGTGCTGGTTGAAGGTCGGGTGGCGGGTGGCGTCGAACAGCGGCCAGGTGTCGGACAGGCACACCGGACGCAGTGCCAGGCGCTTGCTGTAGACCGAGGTCAGTCGTGCGGTCAGGTCGTGGAAGTCGGTTGGCATGGGACGGATGACTCACGAGGTTGAGGAATCGCCCAGGTTCTACATCGTGTTACGCCTTGCCTGAACAGGTGGGGTGTGGCGGACTTGTGCAGGAGCTTGAATTGATGAAATCGAGTCGGCGGTTGTGTGATTTTGTATCGAGCGACTGTCAACTGTCCGGGCTGCTGGCGGGGGTCGGCGAGTCGGTCGTGCATGTCGACGCCCACTGGGTCGTGCGCTATTGCAACGAGGTCTATCTGCGCTGTCTGGGTCTGCGTGCGGACCAGGTGGTCGGGCGCACACCCTTCGAGTACCACCCAGGGTTTCGCCGCTCGATCTTCTTCGAGACCATCGAGGCCTGCCGCCGTGACGGCCAGCCGCGCATGGCGATCGGCTACTCGACGGCGGTGCAGCGTTGGCTGATGGTGCGCGTGTATCCGCACGAGGGCGGCATGATGTCGCTGGCCAACGATGCCACCGAGTCCGTGGTGCGCCAGTTCCAGCTGGCCCAGGAGGCGCTGCGCGACCCGCTCACCCGCGTCGGCAACCAGCGCGCCATGGAGCAGGAGATCGCCACCCGCGTGGCCCAGAACGTCTCCTTCTCGCTGGTGTTGTTCGGCTTGCGACGGTTCAACACGATCAACGACCTGGTCGGACATTCGCAAGGCGACCTGGCGTTGATGGAAATCGCCTCGCGCCTGCAGTCGGTGACACGGGACCAGGAGCACCTGTACCGCCTCAACGGCGTCGAATTCGTGCTGCTCACCCCCGCCACTGGCGCGGACCTGCACGGGCGCATCGCCGCACTGGCCGCGCGGCTGGGCGAGACCGTGACGATGCGTGGCCAGCCCTTCCGGCTTGGCGCAGCCTTCGGTGTGGTGAGCGCGCCGGACCATGGGGATGCGCCGGAGGGGCTGCTGCGCCGGGCCGCCTTGGCACTGCGCTGTGCCAAGCGCCAGACGGGCGAGCCGGTCGTGCTCTTCGATGAGCGGCTGGAGGCAGCGGGACGGCTGCGGGTGGCGCTGGAGGGGGACTTCCGTGCCGCCCTGCAGCGCCACGGCGACAGCGATGGCCTGTCGCTGGCGCTGCAGCCCAAGGGGCGGCTCAAGGACGGGCACGTGGTCGGGGCCGAGGCGCTGATCCGCTGGCGCCATGCCGAACGCGGGCCGCTGTCCCCCGCCGACTTTCTGCCGATGGCGCAGGAATGCAACCTGATGGTGGAGCTGGACCGCTGGGTGCTGGACGAGGCCCTGCGGCTGCAGCGCAACCTGATGCAGCTCGGCCACCCGCTGCCGGTGAGCATCAACCTCTCGGTGGAGGGGCTGGCCGATGTGCAGCTCGCGGGCAACGTGTCGGCGGCGCTGCTGCGCTGGGGCGTGCCGGCGTCGCTGCTGGAAATCGAGATCCCGGAAGGCGCGCTGATGCGCGATGTCGAGATCAGCGACCGGGTGCTGGCGGAGCTGTCCGCACTGGGTGTGCGCATCAGCATCGACGACTTCGGGACCGGCTATTCCTCGTTCGCCTACCTGGCGCGCTTCCCGGTCAGCACGCTCAAGATCGACCGCTCCTTCGTGCGAGACATGTGTGCCAAGCCGGCCAGCAAGACCATCGTGCGCAGCCTGGTGAGCCTGGCGCACGCGCTGTCGATGGACGTGGTGGCCGAAGGGGCCGAGACCGACGAGGAAATGGCGATGCTGCGTCGCATGCACTGCGACATGGTGCAGGGTTTTGGCTACGGCCGGCCGCTGCCCTTCGACACCTTCGTGTCCTTTGTCAGCCAGCGCACCAGCAGCAGCCCCGCCGGGCACCGCGTCAGCGAAGCGGCGCCCAGCCCCTTCGTGATCTGACCTGGGCTGGGCGGCGCTGCTCTGCGCGCAGGCGCTCAGGGCAGGCGCAGGCCGGTGGCGGCGAGATAGGCCGCCCGCACGGCGTCCACCCGCTGGCGGTTCACGCCGAAATCCTCGCGCCCGAGCCGGCTGGCGCTGCGCACGTCGAGGACGCCGCTGGCGGGGTCGGCGTAGAACTCCACGTCGTCCACGAAGCGCAGCCAGCGCGTGGTGGCCTGGGCGTAGAGGTAGTCTGGCCGCTGCTCGACCACGACCATCCCCTGCATCCCGCGCAGCACCGCCGCCAGCGTCTGCAGCGACGCGGCGGCGTTGCCCTGCGACAGCGGCAGGGGCTCGATGGCGGCGTAGCGGCGCTGCGGGTGCTCCGGGTAGCGGTCGGCCTGGCTGCTGACGCTGTTGCGGGTCAGCGAAGGGGGCTTGAGCCGGCCGTTGGCGACCCCCAGATCCGCCGGCCGCTGCCCGCTCAGCAAGCCCATCCGCGCCCCGGCCAGCACGGCGGCGACCAACCCGACCAGCAGCAGCAGGACTCTCATGGCTGGGCCGCCTGCGCTGCCAGCGCGGCGATCGGGCGGACCTGCAGCGGGCCGCAGCCGCCGTCGGCGATGGCCAGCAGGCGGTCGATGTTGGGGTGCTTGCCGGGGAAGGCGCGGGCGTCGGCGGTGTGCTCGCCGTAGAGGGCCAGACCGTCGTGCGCAGCGTCCGCGTCCACCACGCCGTGGCGGGCGGCCAGCGCGTGGTAGACGGCGACCGAGCCCGCCTGTCCGGGGCGGTTCTCCAGCGTGGCGACGACCGTGCCATCGGCGTCGAGCAGTTGCAGGCTGGCCAGGTGGGCGATGCCGGGCAGGGTCTTGAGGGTGTCCGAGAAGGTGTGCGTCATGCGGAAAATTCTAACGATCTGCCAGCCGTGCCTCGGCGGTGCTGGCGATGCGGCGCAGGTGGCCGCGCACGCTGGCGCTGAGCTGGGTATGGTCCTTGCTGCCGTCGGCGGCGGCGCGGATCTGCTCCACCGCCTGCCGGGTGCGCACCCGCTCCAGTGCCATCAGGGCAAAGTCCACGTCGTCGGTGGCCGCTTGCTGCAGCAGGTGGTCGATGGCGGCGACCGTGCCCAGGCTGGCCATGCCGTACAGCGCCGACACCGCCAGCGCCGAGCGCCTCTCTCCGCGGTCGGTGGCGACGGTGCGGACCAGGCCCTCCAGCGCGGCGGGGTTGTCGGCGGCCTCCAGCACCCGCAGTACCCGGCCGCGCTGCTCCGCGGGCAAGTTCGGGTAGGCGCGGGCGAGATCGTGGACCATGGCGCTGTCGGCCGTGCGGGCGAGTGCGGCGATGGCGACACGCTCCACCGCCGGATGCGTGGTGCGCAGCAGGGCGTCGCGCCAGGGGGCGGCGTGGTCGGAGGTGGCGCTGGCGGAGAGCTGACGGCCCAGCGCGATGGCTTCGTCGCCCGGCGGCAGGGCGGCCAGCTGCGCGAGCTGCGTTTCCACGGCCGTGGTGGAGAGGGGTGCGGTGGCCGGGATTTCCGCGCGGGTCCGGTCGTGCGCGGCTGGCGGTGCTGCGCCGGGCTTGGCGGCGTGGGGTGGCAGCGCAGCGGGTGGTAGCTTGTGGCGGCTGGTGGAGACGGGCAGGGTGCCGTGGCTGCCAGCACGCGGGGTCGTGGCGCCGGCATTCCAGACACTGCTGGCGATCACCACCACGGCCACCGCGGCCCCGCCAACTGCGGCGAACCCGGCCCGGCGCCACAGTGCCGCTCGGCGCTCAGGGGAGGGTGACATGCACGCGCCCCGTGTTGTTGGTCTCGTCGGACTCGTCGATCACGTTCTGCGGATCCAGCGTGACCTCCAGCTGGTACTGGCCCGCGGGCACGCCCGTGATGTCGATCCACTGCCCCGACAGGTTGGAGCTGTACACGTCGGCCCAGCCCGCCTGGATGCCTTGCTGGTTGCAGGTGTAGCGCGGCGACGGGTTGGCGCCGGGCTGGACGCGGGTGGTGTCCATCAGGCAGAAACCCACCTTCTTGCCGGT
Source organism: Sphaerotilus sp. (assembly GCA_013299055.1). GTDB lineage: Bacteria > Pseudomonadota > Gammaproteobacteria > Burkholderiales > Burkholderiaceae_C > Sphaerotilus. The sequence goes on along the minus strand of JAAFKB010000015.1, from coordinate 6,722 downwards.
CCGCACGACCGCGCCCGTGCGGTCGAGCAGCCGGTATTGGGCGAAGCTGCGGAAGTGGTAGTGCCCGTGGCAGCCGCCCCAGTGGAACAGGCTGCTGCCGGCCGGGTTGCCCAGCACGAGATCGGCGGTGCCGAGGTTGCGGGTCTGCGTGTTGAAGCGCAGCAGCGTGTGGGTGCCCGCGAGGGCGGTGCCTTCCTCGATCTCGCAGGCGGTGGGGGTGAAGGTCTCGGTCGTGATGCGCGGATGGGCCGTGTCCATGGCGAGGGCGAGGTCGGGCTTGCCCGCCACGCTGGCGCCGGTGTGGCTGGCCTTGAGCGTGGCGCCTGCGTAGGGGGCGTAGCCGTGCAGCAGCACGAAGTAGTCGCCGGCACGGGGGGTGGCCAGGGTGACGGTCTCGTGGTTGCCGCTCTGGAAGGGGCGCTGGTCGTAGGCGCTGGTGCTGGCGAGCTGGCCGTGGCGGACGTAGAGGTCGGCGTCGCCCGTGCCGCCGGACAGGGTGAAGGTGACGCTGCTCGCCCCGCTGGGCACGGCGAAGCGGAAGTGCGCGGCGCTGCCCGCTGCACCGGCCAGCTGGGCCACCGGGGTGTTCTGGGCCAGCGGCTGCAGGGGGCTGTGGACGGTGTAGGTGGCGGTGGCGACCGGGCTGGTGGCCAGACCCGTGGCGAAGGCGGCGGCCTGGAGCTGCGTGGTGGTGGTCAGCACGACCGGGGCGGTGTACACCTCGGCGCTGGCGGTGGGGGCGCTGCCGTTGACGGTGTAGCGGACCACGGCGTCCGGGGTGGCGGAGGCCAGGGCCACGCTGGTCTGGCCGGCGTAGCGGCCGGGGGGCGGGCTGAACACGGGGGCGGCGGCGGCGGGCGCCGTGCCGCCGGAGGTGCTGGTGAGGCCGACCTGCAGGGTGAGGTCGCTGTAGGCGCGGTAACCCTGCACCATCAGGTACCAGGTGCCGGCCGCGGGTTGCGTGACCGCGACGGTTTCGTTCGCGTGCGACTGGAACGGTCGGTAGTCCCAGGTGGTCGTGGTGGGCAGGACGCCGCGCTGGACGTAGAGGTCGGCGTCGCCGGAGGTGCCGGTGATGGCGAAGCGGGCGACTGCGGTGCCGGCGGGCACCTGGACGGCGTAGTAGCGCCTGGAGAGGTAGGTGCCGCTCAAGGGACCGACGCTGGCGCCGTGGCCCAGCCACTCCGGCGTGGGCGTCTGCGGGATGGCCGGCTGGGGGATCAGCAGGGCGCTGACCGTGGCGAGGGCGAGCCACAGGGGGGCGGCCGGTGCCCGGCGGTTCGTCGGGACGTGCATGGGTGGACGTGGCGGTACCTGCGGTGGTACCAATTGTTACTGAGTGTCGCTTTATACGGCAATACGTAACTGAAGTCCTGTTCGGCGCAGCCTTCGGTGCATCAGCTGCGCCAGAAAAACGCCCCCGCCATCACCAGCCCCGTGACCACCACCACCGCCCGCACCCCCGCTGCCGGCAGCCGCCGCGCCAGCCGTGCCCCGGCGAAGCCGCCCAGCGTGGCCGCCACCATCATCACCAGCGCCTGCGGCCACGCGATCGCCCCCGCCCACGTGAACGCCGCCACCGACAGCAGCGACAGCAGCAGCGAGTTCAGGTTCTTGAGCGCGTTGGCGGTGTGGACCTGGCGCTCGCCGGTCAGGGTGTAGAGCGCCATCAGCAGGATGCCGAGGCCGCCGTTGAAGTAGCCGCCATAGACGGCGACCGCGAAGAGGCCCAGCGCCTGCGCGGTCGGGTGGACAGCGCCGGCGCCACGCGCGGCCCGCGCCGCCACCAGCCGCGGCCCCAGCGCGAACAGCACGGTGGCGAACAGCAGCAGCCACGGCACCGCCAGCGAAAACACCTTGGCCGGCGTCACCAGCAGCAACAGCGCCCCAAGGACGCCGCCGATGGCGCAGACCGCACCTTCGCGCACCAGCCGCTCGCGTGGCAGGGTGGCCAGCTCGGACCGAAAGCCCAGCGTGCTGCCCAGATAGCCGGGACTCACCGCCACGGCGCTGGTCGCATTCGCCACGATCGGCGGCAGGCCGGTGAAGACCAGCGCCGGGAAGGTGAGGAAGCTGCCACCGCCCGCGATGGCGTTGAGTGCGCCCGCTCCGAACGCCGCCGTGACCAGCAGCAGCCAGTGTGCCGCCGTCATTGCGCGCGCAGGGCCTGCTGCCGGCGCGCCACCTGTCCGCACAGGTAGGTCCACACCAGATGCGCCGCCGCATTGCTCGACAGCTCCGCATGGTCATAGGGTGGCGCCACCTCCACGCAGTCCATGCCCACCCAGCGTTCGCCGGCCAGCTCCTCGATCAGCGTCAGCGCCTGGCCAGTGCTCAGGCCGCCGGGTTCGGGCGTGCCGGTGCCGGGCGCGAAGGCGGGGTCGAGCGCGTCGATGTCGAAGCTCAGGTACAGGGGCGGGTTGCCGCACGAGGCCCAGCGCAGGCGCAGCGTCTGGACCACATCGTCCAGCTGCACCGCGCTTTCCCGCCCGCGCAGATCCCGCGCCGTCCAGATCAGCCCGCCCTGGTCGCGCACGTACTCGCGTGCGGCACGCAGGCCGGCGCTGCGGATGCCGATCTGCGCGAACGCCTGCGGCAGCACGAGACCCTCCTGGATCGCTTCATAGACCCAGGTGCCGTGGCCGCTCGGCTCGCCGAAGTGGTCCTCCCAGGTGTCGCAGTGCGCGTCGAAATGCAGCACGCCGAGCGGCTGGCCGAAGTGCTCCCGGTACGCCCGCAGCAGCGGCAGGGTCACTGAATGGTCGCCGCCGAGCCAGACCATGTGGCGTCCCTGCTGGAGCAGCGCCCGCACCTGTGGCGTCATCGCCTCGCGCATGCGCTCCAGGCTGGTGTTGGGCAGCGGCAGGTCGCCCAGGTCGCACAGCGCGTCGGCTGGCGACACGTCGAACAGCGGGTGCGTGCCGTCGCAGAGCATGTGGCTGGCCTCCCGGATCGCGCGCGGGGCAAGGCGGGCGCCGGGGCGGTGGGTGACGCTGCCGTCCCAGGCGATGCCGGCCATGCCGAACGGGCGGTCGGTGAGGGCCGGGTGTTCCGGGGGCCCCATCGGAACCTTGAGAAAGCTGTGGGCGCTGAGAAAGGCGAAATCGGTCATGCCGCCAGTGTGCCGCAGGGCAGGGCCGCTGCGGGGAGCCACCGTTTTCCACGGGACTGAAGATGATTCCGCATCATGAAATATTGCGATGCTGCAGTGCCGCAAAATTTTTCATCGTGAGAAAGTAAATTCCGCATCATGGTAATTGAGTGCTAAGTCATTGATTCCATTGCACAACAAAAGATGTCTTATATAAGACATAAGTCTTCTCGTTTTCACGGACTGTCGCTAAGCTGGAGCCATCGACATCACCGCAGACCGGAGCACGCCATGACGAACCTGACCCGCGAACAACAGATTGCCGCCCTCGAAAAAGACTGGGCCGAGAACCCCCGCTGGAAGCTCGTGAAGCGCGGCTACAGCGCCGCCGACGTGGTGCGCCTGCGCGGCTCCATGCAGCCCGAGTACACGCTGGCCAAGATGGGCGCCGAAAAGCTGTGGGACAAGGTCAACGGCGGCGCCAAGAAGGGCTACGTCAACGCCTTCGGCGCGATCACCGCCGGCCAGGCGATGCAGCAGGCCAAGGCCGGCCTGGAAGCCGTGTACCTGTCGGGCTGGCAGGTCGCCGCCGACGGCAACACCAGCGAAACGATGTACCCGGACCAGTCGCTGTACGCCTACGACTCGGTGCCGACGATGGTTCGTCGCATCAACAACACGTTCAAGCGCGCCGACGAGATCCAGTGGGGCCGCGGCATCAACCCGGGCGACAAGGGCTTCGTCGATTACTTCCTGCCGATCGTTGCCGACGCGGAAGCCGGCTTCGGCGGCGTGCTGAACGCCTTCGAGCTGATGAAGAACATGATCGCCTCGGGCGCCGCTGGCGTCCACTTCGAAGACCAGCTCGCTGCGGTCAAGAAGTGCGGCCACATGGGTGGCAAGGTGCTGGTCCCGACCCGCGAAGCCGTCGAGAAGCTGATCGCCGCGCGCTTCGCCGCCGACGTGATGGGCGTGCCGACGATCGTGCTGGCCCGCACGGACGCGGAAGCCGCCAACCTGCTGACCAGCGACTGCGACGACAACGACCGCCCGTTCGTCACCGGCGAGCGCACGCAGGAAGGCTTCTACCGCGTCAAGAACGGTCTGGAGCAAGCCATCAGCCGCGGCATCGCCTACGCCCCCTACGCCGACCTGGTGTGGTGCGAGACCGGCGTGCCGGACATCGGCTTCGCCCGTGAATTCGCGCAGGCCGTCCACGGCGCCTGCCCGGGCAAGCTGCTGTCGTACAACTGCTCGCCGTCGTTCAACTGGCGCAAGAACCTGAACGACAGCCAGATCGCTGCGTTCCAGGAAGAGCTGAGCGCGCTGGGCTACAAGTACCAGTTCATCACGCTGGCCGGCATCCACATCAACTGGTACAACACGTTCCAGTTCGCCCACGCCTATGCCCAGGGCGAAGGCATGAAGCACTATGTCAACATGGTGCAGGAGCCGGAATTCCAGGCCCGCGAACAAGGCTATACCTTCGTTTCGCACCAGCAGGAAGTCGGCGCCGGCTACTTCGACGACGTGACCACCGTGATCCAGGGCGGCTCCAGCTCGGTCAAGGCACTGACCGGCTCGACCGAAGAAGAGCAGTTCCACTGAGCTGCTGAACTGAATCGCCCGGGACCGGGGGCGTGATCCCGGTCCACTCCGGTCACGGAGTTCCGAGTTGAGTCTTGAGTTTGAGTTCTGTTCATGCTTGGATGCCCCGTGGTGCGAACTGCGGGGCATTTTTTTCGGCTTGCGCGCGAGCGGTTAAACTCGGCGCCCCCTTCGACCGCTCCCGGCCGCTATTCCATGGTTTCCCCGATGATTTCGATCCAGCTCCCCGACGGTTCCCGACGCGAATTCCCCGGCCCTGTCACCGTGGCCGACGTGGCGGCGTCGATTGGCGCCGGTCTGGCCAAGGCGGCACTGGCTGGCCGTGTCGGCACGGGAGATGCTGCCCGCGTGGTCGACACCAGTCACCGCATCGAAGCCGATGAGACCCTGGCCATCATCACCGCCAAGGACGATGCCGGCCTGGAGGTCATCCGCCACTCGACCGCCCACCTGCTGGCCTACGCTGTCAAGTCGCTGTTCCCGGAGGCGCAGGTCACGATCGGCCCGGTGATCGAGAACGGCTTCTACTACGACTTCGCGTACAAGCGCCCGTTCACGCCCGAAGACCTCGTCGCCATCGAGAAGAAGATGGGCGAGCTGGCGGCCAAGGACGAGCCGGTCACGCGCAGCGTGCTGCCGCGTGACGAGGCCGTGGCCTACTTCAAGTCGATCGGCGAAGCCTACAAGGCCGAGATCATCGAGGGCATTCCGGCCGACCAGGACGTTTCGCTCTATTCCGAAGGGGCGTTCACCGACCTCTGCCGCGGCCCGCACGTGCCGTCGACCGGCAAGCTGAAGTTCTTCAAGCTGATGAAGGTGGCGGGTGCCTACTGGCGCGGTGACCACCGCAACGAGATGCTGCAGCGCATCTACGGCACCGCCTGGGCGACCAAGGACGACCTGCAGAAGTACCTGACGCGCCTGGAGGAAGCCGAGAAGCGCGACCACCGCAAGCTCGGCCGCGAACTCGACCTGTTCCACATCGACGAGCACTCGCCCGGCACCGTCTTCTGGCACCCCAAGGGCTGGACGGTGTGGCAGCAGGTCGAGCAGTACATGCGCCAGGTCTACCGCGACAACGGCTACCAGGAAGTCAAGGGTCCGCAGATCCTCGACCAGGGCCTGTGGGAGAAGACCGGCCACTGGGACAAGTACCGCGACAACATGTTCGTGACCGAGTCGGAGAAGCGTGACTACGCGCTCAAGCCGATGAACTGCCCCGGCCACATCCTGATCTACAAGCAGGGCATCAAGAGCTACCGGGATCTTCCGCTGCGCTACGGCGAGTTCGGCCAGTGCCACCGCAACGAGCCCACCGGTGGTCTGCACGGCATCATGCGCGTGCGCGGCTTCACGCAGGACGACGGCCACGTCTTCTGCACCGAAGACCAGATCCTGCCCGAGTGCGACGCCTTCACGGCGCTGCTGCAGAAGGTCTACGCCGACTTCGGCTTCACGGAGATCCTCTACAAGGTCGCCACCCGTCCCGAGAAGCGCATCGGCTCGGACGTGCTGTGGGACAAGGCCGAGGCGGCGCTCACCGCCAGCCTGGAGCGCAGCGGCTGCGACTACCAGATCTCGCCTGGAGACGGTGCCTTCTACGGACCGAAGATCGAGTACACGCTCAAGGATGCGCTGGGCCGCCACTGGCAGTGCGGCACCATCCAGGTCGATTTCTCGTTGCCGGAGCGATTGGGCGCGGAGTTCGTGGCCGAGTCGGGCGAGCGACACCATCCGGTGATGCTGCACCGCGCCATCCTGGGCAGCCTGGAGCGTTTCATCGGCATCCTGATCGAGGAGCATGCCGGTGCGCTGCCGGTCTGGCTGGCACCGGTGCAGGTCGCGGTGCTCAACATCACCGATGCCCAGGCCGATTACGCCCGTGACGTGGCCAAAGCGCTGCAAAAACAAGGACTTAGGGTCTCGCTTGATTTGCGCAACGAAAAAATCACGTATAAAATCCGCGAGCATTCTTTGCAGAAGGTTCCGTACCTGCTCGTTGTCGGTGACAAGGAGAGGGCTT